>NZ_JACVQL010000397.1 GCF_019733465.1 Actinotalea ferrariae
GCTCGGTCGCCCTCGCCACGCGCGCCTCGCCCTCGGGCGTGCTGAGCACGACGCCGACGCCCGCGCGGCGGTACGCGAGCCGGCCCATGCGGCGCAGCTGACCCCACAGCGCAGCGGCGTGCTCGGCGGAGCGCTCGCGCGGCGGCGTCGCGGCCGTCGTCGTGCCGCGACGGACGTCCTCGGTGTGCACGAAGAGCTCGAGCAGGTTGACGGTGTCGCCGGCGAGGCGCATGGGGTGCCGGCGCGGCGGTCCGTCCGCGACCCGGGCGACGAGCGCCTCGAAGTTCGCGGGCGAGGCGGACCGGCTGCCGAGCGCCTGGATCGCCGCCTCCGCCCGTGCGGCGAGCGACGGCACGGCGGCGCCGGCCGCGACGAGGGACGACTCGCGCAGCGCCACGTGGGCCGCGAGGTGCTCGGTCCGCCAGCCCTCGCACAGCGTCGGGGCGCACGGCCCCGCCTCGCGGAGCGCGGTGACGAGGGCTGAGCGTTCGACTGCGTGGAAGGCCATGCCCCATGGTCACATGCAAGGATGGGACACCCCCTGACGTGACATGGAAGGACTGTGCCCGCGTGGGCTCGAATCGTTTCAACCCCTCGGGGCCGCAGCGTCGTGCGGAGCTCACGGGCGGTGCGGTGCGCCGCTCGCTCCAGCTCATCGCGCGCGGCATCGCGAGCCAGCCGCGCACCTACGTCTTCGCGATCCTGACGTCGGCGGTGTTCGGCGCCGCCATGGTGGGGGTCAGCGAGGCGCTCGGCATGGTGACCGACCGGGTCGTCGTCCCCGCGCTCGAGGGGGACGCCGACGCGCGCGAGGAGGTCTGGCTCGCCGGGCTCGTGCTCCTCGGCGTGGCGCTCACGCTCGCGACGGCCGTCGCCGGCCGCCGCATCTTCGCCGGCATGGGCGTCTCGGACATCCAGGCGGACCACCGGCGCGCCGTCACGCGGCAGTACCTGCGCCTGCCCATGTCGTGGCACCGCGCGCACCCGACGGGACAGCTGCTCTCGAACGCGAGCTCCGACGTCGAGGCCGCGACGGGCGTGTTCAACCCCCTGCCGTTCGCGCTCGGGGTCGTCGTGATGATCGGGGTCGCCGCGGTCGCGCTGCTCAGCACCGACGTGTGGCTCGCACTCACCGCGCTCGGGGTGCTCCCGCTCGCGGTGCTCGCGAACGTCGTCTTCCAGCGCCGCATGTCGCCCGCCGCGACCCGCGCGCAGCAGATGCGCGCCGAGGTCTCGGACGTCGCGCACGAGAGCTTCGAGGCCGCGCTGCTCGTGAAGTCGCTCGGCACGGAGGACCGCGAGGAGCGCCGGTTCGCCGAGCGGGCGGACACCCTGCGCCGGGCCAACGTGCGCGTGGGCCAGGTGCGTGCCGTGTTCGACCCGGTCATCGAGCTGCTGCCGAGCCTGGGGACGCTGCTCGTGCTGCTCGTGGGCACCTACCGCGTGGCCGCGGGGCAGGTCGGCACGGGCGACGTCGTCTCGGCCGCGTACCTCCTGACGATCATGGCGGTGCCCGTGCGCGCCTTCGGGTGGGTGCTCGGCGAGCTCCCGCGCGGGCTCGTCGGCTACGACCGCATCGCGCGCGTGCTCGACGCGCCGGGCGCGCTCGCGGTCGGCGCGACGCCCCTGCCCGCCACGCCGGCCGGCGCGCGCGTCCGCCTCGACGGCGTGGGCGTGCTCGTGCCGGGCGAGGACGGCCCGCAGCCGCTGCTCCACGACATCGACCTGGACCTCGCACCGGGACGCACCGTCGCGCTCGTGGGCGTCACGGGCTCGGGCAAGACGACGCTCGTCTCGCTGCTCGCGCGGCTGCGCGACCCCGACGAGGGCACCGTCTCGATCGACCGGGTCGACCTGCGCGACGTCCGGCCCGCGGACCTCGCGGCGCAGGTCGCGCTCGTCCCGCAGCACGCCTTCGTCTTCGAGGACAGCGTGCGCTCGAACGTCACGCTCGCCGACGACGGCGACCCGGACGCGCCCGACGACGAGGCCGTCTGGGCCGCGCTGAGGCTCGCCCGGGTGGACGGCGTGGTCCGCGCCCTGCCCGGCGGGCTCGACGCCCCGCTCGGCGAGCGCGGGGCGAACCTGTCCGGCGGCCAGCGGCAGCGCCTGGTCATCGCGCGCGCCCTCGTGCGCCGGCCACGCCTGCTCGTGCTCGACGACGCGACGTCGGCCGTCGACCCGCGGGTCGAGCAGCAGATCCTCACCGGGCTGCGCCGGAGCGCCGACCCCGGCCAGGACGGCACGTCGGGCGCGGCCCCGACGGTGCTCATGGTCGCCTACCGGATGTCCTCGGTCCTCCTGGCGGACGAGGTCGTGCACCTCGAGGACGGCCGGATCGCGGACCGCGGCACCCACGCGGAGCTGCTCGAGCGGGACCCCGGCTACCGCGAGCTCGCGACCGCCTACCTGCACGAGTCCGAGCGGCGGTCGTCCCTGCGCGAGCGGACCGGGGGAGAGCCGGACGACGAGCCGGACGACGACGCGCTGCTCCTGGCAGGCGGGACCGAGCCGGACCCGGCGGACCGGCCGACGACGAGCGGGGGGCGGACGCGATGAGCGGCACGACGCGCGGCGCACGCCGCGACGCGAGCACGGCCACGAACGCGAGCACGGCCACGAACGCGACCACGAACGCGACCACGAACGCGGCGGCCGCCGACGAGCGGGGGCGCGAGGGCGTCCGGCTCGAGCGGACGAGCGCCCTGGGACCGATGGCGACGCTGCGCCGCGGGCTCGAGGTCTCGCCCCAGATCGTCCAAGGCCTCTGGCTCACGGGGCTGCTGGCCGTCGTGGCCGCGGCCGGGCGCGTCGTCGTGCCCGTCGCGGTGCAGCAGACGATGGACACCGCGATCCTCGCGCCCGGCGGCCCCGAGACCGGCCGCGTGGTCCAGCTCGTCGGCCTCGCGGCGCTCGCCCTCGTGCTCGCAGGCCTGTGCTCGGCGCTCGTCAACATCCGGCTCTTCCGCAGCAGCGAGGCCGGCCTCGCGACGCTGCGCGTCCGCGCCTTCCGGCACGTGCACGACCTGTCCGCGCTGACCCAGGGCACCGAGCGGCGCGGCAGCCTCGTCTCGCGCGTCACGTCCGACGTCGACACCATCTCGTTGTTCGTGCAGTGGGGCGGCATCATGCTGCTCGTCTCGGTGCTGCAGATCCTCGTCGCGACGGCGCTCATGCTCGTCTACTCCTGGCAGCTCACGCTCGTGGTGTGGCTGTGCTTCGTCCCGCTGTTCCTCGTGCTCCGGCCGGCGCAGAAGCGCGTGAGCACGGCGTACGGGCTCGTCCGCGAGCGCGTCGGGGCGATGCTCGGGGCCATCTCGGAGGCCGTCGTCGGCGCCGAGACGATCCGTGCCTACGGCGTCGCGGGCCGCACCCAGCGCCGCATCGACGCGGCTGTGACGCGGACGCGCGACGCGATGGTGCGCGCCCAGGTCCGCGTCGCGCTCGTGTTCTCGAGCGGCTCGTTCGTGGCCAACGCGGTCCTCGCGGCCGTCGTGGTGGTCGGCACGCTGCTCGGCATCTCGGGCGACATCACGGTGGGTCGCCTGCTCGCGTTCCTCTTCCTCGTCCAGCTCTTCACCGGGCCGGTGCAGATGGCGACCGAGATCCTCAACGAGCTGCAGAACGCGCTCGCCGGGTGGCGGCGCGTGCTCGGCGTCATCGACACCGAGGTGGAGGTGGCGGACCCGGTGGGCGGTGGCCGCACGAGCCCGCGCGGGCCCGCGCAGGTCGAGCTCCGCGACGTCGCGTTCGCCTACCCCGACGGCCCGCCCGTGCTGCAGGACGTCGACCTCGTGCTGCCGGCGACCGCCAAGGTCGCCGTCGTCGGCGCGACCGGGTCGGGCAAGACCACGCTCGCCAAGCTCGTCACGCGCCTCGTCGACCCGGCCCGCGGGCAGGTGCTGCTCGACGGCGTGGACCTGCGGGAGCTCACGCTCGAGGACCTGCGCCGGCGCGTCGTCCTGGTCCCGCAGGAGGGCTTCCTGTTCGAGGGCACCATCGCGGAGAACGTGGCCTACGGCGCGCGCGTCGACGAGCTGCCGGACCGTGACGCCGCCGTCGCGCGGGCGTTCGCGGACCTCGGTCTCGCCGACTGGGTCGCCGACCTGCCGGGCGGGCTGAGCACCGACGTCGGCCAGCGCGGCGAGCGCCTGTCCGCGGGCGAGCGCCAGCTCGTGGCGCTCGCCCGCGCGCACCTCGCGGGCGCCGACTTCCTCGTGCTCGACGAGGCGACGTCGGCGGTCGACCCGGCGACCGAGGTGCGGATCGCGCGCGCGCTCGACCAGCTCACCGCCGGCCGCAGCACGCTGACGATCGCGCACCGGCTCTCGACGGCGGAGGCCGCCGACCTCGTCGTCGTCGTCGAGGAGGGGCGCGTCGTCCAGGTGGGTGCGCACGAGGAGCTGCTCGCGCAGGACGGGCCGTACGCCGCGATGCACGCGGCGTGGCTCGCGCAGACACGCTGACCGGGCGTCGTGGCAGGATCGGCGCGTGCCTTCGCCCACCCCCTCCTCCGGCCTGGACCCTGCCGTCGCGGCGCGCCTCGAGCGCAACGCCGACGGCCTCGTGTGCGCGGTCGTGCAGCAGCACGACACGCGTGAGGTGCTCATGGTCGGGTGGATGGACGACGAGGCGCTGCACCGGACGCTCACGACGGGCCGCGTGACCTTCTGGAGCCGTTCGCGTCAGGAGTACTGGCGCAAGGGCGACACGTCCGGCCACACCCAGCACGTGCGGTCCGTCGCGCTCGACTGCGACGGCGACGCGGTGCTCGTCCAGGTGGAGCAGGTGGGCCCGGCGTGCCACACCGGCACGCGGACGTGCTTCGAGGCCGGCGGCGACCTGGGCGCCGTGGTCGGCACCGCGCCCGGCGCGACCGAGGGCACCGCGCCCGGCGCGACCGAGGGCAC
>NZ_JACVQL010000398.1 GCF_019733465.1 Actinotalea ferrariae
GGGGCGGAGCGGCGCCGCCGGCCGACGCCGCGCCCTCCGCGGAGGACGAGGGCGGCCGGCTCCAGCTCTTCGACGGGCTCGCCGCCGCCCTGGGCGCCGCGGGCACCGCCGGCGCGCCGCTCGTCCTCGTCGTCGAGGACCTGCACTGGGCGGACTCCTCGAGCCGCGACGTCCTCCGGTTCCTCGTGGCGCGCATGCGCTCCGAGAACCTCCTCCTCGTCGCGAGCTACCGGGCGGACGACCTGCACCGGCGGCATCCGCTCCGGCCCGTGCTCGCCGAGCTGTGGCGCCACCCGCGCGTCGAGCGGCTCGACCTCACGCCGTTCACGCACGACGAGCTGGGCGCCTTCGTCCGGGCGGTCGCGGGCGCGCCGGTCCCCCACGAGGTGCTCCGCAGCGTGCACGAGCGCTCGGAGGGCAACGCCTACTTCGCCGAGGAGCTGCTCGAGGCGGGCGACGGCGGGGCCCTGCCGTGGTCGCTCGCCGACGTGCTGCGAGCGCGGCTCGACGGGCTCGACCCGACGGTCCAGCGCCTCGCGCGCGTGGCGTCGGTGGCAGGCCGACGCGTCTCCGAGCCGCTCCTGCGCGCGGTGTGGTCGGGTCAGGGCGACGGCTTCGACGAGACGCTGCGCGAGGCGGTCGCCGCCCACGTCCTCGGCGGTGAGGACGGGCGGATCGCGTTCCGGCACGCCCTGCTCGCCGAGGTCGTCTACGCCGACCTCCTGCCGGGCGAGCAGGTGACCCTGCACCGCGCCTTCCTCGACGCGATGCTCGCCGACCAGAGCCTCGGCACCGCCGCGCAGCGCGCGCACCACGCGCGCCGGTGCCACGACGCGAAGACGGCCGTGCGCGCGTCGCTCGAGGCCGCCGAGGAGGCCGCGCGCGTCCTGGCGCCCGAGGAGGAGCTGCGGCACCTCGAGACCGTGCTCGGGCTGTGGGATGCCGTCGCGGAGGGCGACGTCCCGGCAGACCGCGTGACGCTCACCGTCGCCGCCGCGCAGGCGGCGAGCCGCGCGGGGCGCCTGGATCGCGCCACCGTCCTCGCCCGGTCGGCGGTCGACGCAGCCGCCGGCGATCCGGCCCGGCAGGCTCCGATCCGCACGCGCCTCGCCCAGGCCCTCCTCGCCGTCGACCGGGTCCGCGAGTCGATCACCGAGGCCGAGCGCGCGCTCGAAGACCTGCCCGACGACGCCGACCCCGCGGACCGCGCCTGGGCGCTGGCCGTGCACGCGCGTGCATGCCTCAACGCCGACGAGGACGACGCCGCGGCGCTGAGCGCGAACCGCGCGGTCGAGGTGGCGCGCGCGGCCGGACGGCCGGACGCCGAGGCCGACGCGCTCGCGACGCTCGCCGTGCTCGTCGTCGACGACCCGGACGCCGCGGCGGAGCTGCTCGACAGCGCGCGCCGGCGGGCGGCCGACGCGGGGGACCTCGTCACCGAGCAGCGCTGCGCCTACAACCTCGTCACGACCTACTACTACGCGGGCCGCCTGGACGAGGCGTCGGACGCCCTCGAGGCGGCGATCGCCCGCAGCCGCTCCGCGGGTCTGACGCGCAGCGACCTCGGCATCGCCCAGTCCTTCTTCGCCGAGCTCGTCCGGTACGCGCGCGGCGACCTGCGCGCGACCGACTTCGAGGGCGCCGGTCCCGAGGCCCCGGGGTGGGTGACCCCGCTGCTCACGTCGGTGCGGCTCTACGCCGCCGTCGCGCGCGGCGACGGCGACGCGATCGCGCGCGGCCGGGCGCTCGAGTCCGAGTGGGAGCGCGACGGCCAGATCGCGCTCATCTCGGGCGGCTGCACGGTCGACGCGCTCACCTGGGCCGGTGAGCTCGAGGAGGCCGCGGATCTGGCGGAGCGCCTCATCGCCCACCTGGGCCGCACGTGGTCGGACTACTTCCTCGGCGCCATCTGGCTCGGAGCGCTCGGGATCGCGGCGCTCGCGGACGCCGCGGAGCAGGACCGGCTCGCCGGCACGGACCCGACGCCGCGCCTCGAGCGCGCCACGCGCCTGCTCGAGCGCGCCGAGTCGTCGGCCGACCGCGGTCGTCCCCGGGGCGGCAGGCTCGGGCCCGAGGGTCGTGCGTGGCTCGCGCGGGCGCACGCCGAGCACGCCCGGCTGCGGGCGCACCTCGGTCGTCCGGCCGATCCGGACGCGTGGCGCCGGTCCACCGAGGAGTTCGGCTACGGCTACCGCTACGAGGAGACCCGAAGCCGGTACCGCTGGGCCGAGGCCCTGCTCGGGGCGGGCGAGCGCGGGCAGGCGGCCGAGCAGCTCGCACGGGCGGCCGCCGACGCGCGGGCGATGGGCGCGGCGCCGCTCATCGCGGCCGTCGAGGCGCTCGCTCGGCGCGGCCGCCTCGAGCTGCCCGGGCAGCGGACGACGACGGACCTGCTCACGGCGCGCGAGGCCGAGGTGCTGAGCCTCGTCGCCGAAGGTCTGAGCAACCGGCAGATCGGCGAGCGCCTGTTCATCAGCGGCAAGACGGTCAGCGTGCACGTCTCGAACGTGCTCGCGAAGCTCGGCGTCTCGAGCCGCACGGAGGCCGTGACGGTCGCGCACCGACGCGGCCTCGCGGCCGTGGCCGACCCGCAGGGGATCCCCGCCGGACGCTGACCCTCGCCCGTGCCGGGGCCAGCGTCTACGTTGATCGCATGGCGCGCGCGACGACCCCGGCGGTCGAGCTCGAGGTGTCCGGCCGCACGGTGCGCGTCACGAGCCCCGACCGGGTGGTCTTCCCCGGACGCGGGCTCACCAAGCTCGACGTCGTGCAGTACTTCGTGTCCGTGGGCGACGGCATCCTCGGCGCGCTGCGCGACCGCCCGACGACGCTCGAGCGCTGGCCGAAGGGCGTGTTCGAGGGCGCGCGCATGTCGACGCGCGCGGACAACAGCGGGGACGCGTTCTACCAGAAGCGCCTCCCGCAGGGCGCGCCCGACTACGTCGAGACCGCGACCATCGCGTTCCCCAGCGGCCGCACCGCGGACCAGGTGTGCCCCACGGAGCTTGCCGTCGTCGCGTGGGCGGCCAACATGGGGACGCTCACGTTCCACCCGTGGCCCGTGCGCTCGTCCGACGTCGACGCGCCGGACCAGATGCGCATCGACCTCGACCCGCAGCCCGGTACCGACTTCGCCGACGCCGTCCGCGTCGCACCCGAGCTGCGCGCGCTGCTGCACGAGCTCGGCATGGAGGGCTGGCCGAAGACGTCGGGCGGCCGCGGCCTGCACGTGTTCGTCCCGGTCGAGCCGCGCTGGACCTTCACGCAGGCGCGCCGGGCGACGATCGCGCTCGGCCGCGAGCTCGAACGGCGCCTGCCCGAGCAGGTCACGATGAAGTGGTGGAAGGAGGAGCGCGGGCAGAAGATCTTCGTCGACTACAACCAGATGGCGCGCGACCGGACCATCGCCTCGGCGTACTCGATCCGCGCGAACCCCAGGGCCACCGTCTCGGCGCCGCTGCGGTGGGAGGAGCTGGGTGACGTCCACCCGGACGACTTCGACGTGCTGTCGATGCCCGCCCGGTTCGCCGAGGTCGGCGACCTCTTCCACGCGCTGAGCGCCCCCACCCCCGAGGACCCGGAGCGCCCCGCCTACTCGCTCGAGCCGCTGCTCGAGCTCGCCGACCGGGACGAGGCCGAGCACGGCGCGGGCGACCTGCCGTACCCGCCCGAGTACCCCAAGATGCCGGGCGAGCCGAAGCGGGTGCAGCCGAGCAAGGACCGCGACCGCAAGCGCGCCGCGGACGCTGGGAGCCCCGCGGACGCCGCAGCCGACGGGACGGCGGGCTGAGGCGGCCGGAGCCGCAGCAGGTCAGCCCAGGCCCGCCGCGCGGCCCAGGATCGCCGCCTGGAGGCGCGAGCTGCAGCCGAGCTTCGCGAGCACGCGCGAGACGTGGGTCTTGGCCGTCGCCTCCGTGATGCCGAGCGCGCCGGCGAGGTCGGCGTTCGACATGCCGCGCACCAGGCACACGAGCACGTCACGCTCGCGCGTGGTGAGCCCGTCGAGCGCGGCCGCGGCGGACTCGTCGGCCTGCGGCGGTGTCGGCTCCACGAAGGCGGCGAGCAGGCGGCGCGTCACCTCCGGGGCGACGACACCCTCCCCGGCCCCGACCCGCCGCACGGCGTCCAGCAGCGAGGCCGCCTCGGTCGACTTGAGCAGGAAGCCGACGGCGCCCGCGCGGAGCGCGCCGAACACGTACTCGTCCACGTCGAAGGTCGTGAGCACCAGGACGTCCGCGAGCCCCTCCTCGACGATCGTCGCGGTCGCGCTGATCCCGTCCACCCCGGGCATCCGGACGTCCATGAGCACGACGTCGGGACGCAGCGCTCGCGCGTTGAGCACCGCGGCGGCACCGTCGCCGGCCTCACCCACGACCTCGATGTCCGGCGCCGTCTCGAGCATGAGGCGCAGCCCCGAGCGGATGGCGGCGTGGTCGTCCGCCACGAGGACCCGCACCGTGCGGGTCACGGCGTGATCCCCGTGGGCAGGGTCGCGACGACGGTCCACGCACCGGCGGCGCCGTCGGGGCCCGCCTCGAGACGCCCGCCGACGCCCTCGGCGCGCTCGCGCATCGTGAGCAGGCCGAGCCCGCCCGCCGGGACCGCGGTCGGCATGCCCGCCGGCC
>NZ_JACVQL010000399.1 GCF_019733465.1 Actinotalea ferrariae
CCTCGGCCCCCAGGGCCGCGGCGCCGAGCGCCGAGCCCGCGACCGCGTCGACCACGCGCACGGGCCGGCCGAGCGCGGCCGCCAGGCTCTCGCGCCAGACGGCCGAGCGGAGCGCTCCCCCGGTCGCCCGCACCTCGTGCACGGGGTGCAGCGCCTCGAGACGGTCGACGAGCCCCGCGAGCTGGTTCACGACGCCCTCGACGGCCGCGCGGACCAGGTGACCGCGGCCGTGGCCCGGGCGCAGCCCCAGGTAGGCGCCCGGGAGCGTCGGGTCCCACGAGGGGGCGCGCTCGGGCAGCAGGTGCGGCAGCATGACGAGGCCGTCGCTGCCGGGCGGGACGGTCGCGGCCTCGGCGAGCAGCGCCTCGGCGAGCGGGGCCTCCTCGGGCTGCCGGGTACCGGACGGGGCGCCGGGAGCGAGGGCGTCGGCCGCCCAGCGCAGGACGACCCCGCCCGTGCTCACTGCTCCGCCGAGCACCCAGAGCGGCCCGCGCAGCGCGTAGCAGAACAGGCCGGGGTCGAGCCGTTCGGGCGGCGTCGACGTCACGGTGCGGACGGCTCCGGACGTGCCCAGCGACAGGCCGAGGACGCCCGGCCGGAGCGCGCCGACACCCAGGTTGCCGAGCGGGCCGTCGGCCGCCCCCGCGACGACGGCCGTGCCGACCGGCAGCCCCACGCGCCGGGCGACGTCCGCCCGCAGCGCGAGCACCGTGCCCGGCTCCACGACCGTCGGGAGCACCCCCGCCGGCACGCCGGCGACCGCGAGCGCCTCGGCGCTCCAGCGGCCCGTCCGGCGGTCCAGCAGCCCCGTGCCCGACGCGGACGACCGGTCGGTCACGGTGGAACCCGTGAGGTGCGCGAGCACGAGCGCCTTGAGGTCGACCCAGCGCCGCGTGCGCCGCAGGACCTCGCGGTCGTGGCGCGCGAACCACAGGAGCTTCGCGAGCGGCGACATCGGGTGGACGGGCGTCCCGGTGAGGTCGTGCAGACGCGCGGCCACCCCGGACGCGCGGAGCTCGGCCGCCACCGCGACCGCGCGGCCGTCCGCCCACGTGAGCAACGGCGTCGTCGGCTCGCCCGAGGCGTCGAGGCCCACGAGACCGTGCATCGCGGTGCTCACCGACAGGCCGGCCGTGCGGACGGCACCGCCGGCGCCGAGCCCGCGCAGGCACTCGGCGAGCGCGTCGTCGACGGCCGCGAGCACGGCTGCCGCGTCCTGCACCTGATGGCCCGGCTGGGGCTCGAGCAGGGGGTACGGGCGCGTCGCGACCGTTCGCGTCCCGCCGGTCGAGAAGGCGACGACCTTGGCCGCCGTCGTGCCGACGTCGATGCCGATGACGGTCACGCGCGACCGACCTCCTCGACCTGCGCGAGGACGGCGGCCACGACGGTCTCGTCCTCGGCCACCTCGGGGTCGAGGAGGCCGAGCACGCGCCGGACGGCGGGCGCCAGCGGGCCTGCGGCGGCCGCCCGCACGCGCTCCGCGTCCGCGTCCCGCACCGGACCGTCGCCCCGCAGGTGGCACATCCAGGCGGCGACGACGCGGCTCGCGCCGGCGCCGAGGCGGCCCCGCTCGCGCTCGGTGCGCAGGGTCGGCAGCACGCGCACCGGCAGCTTGAGCGATCCGTCGGTCGCGATCTGGTCGAGGCGGTGGTGGATCCGCGGGTTCGCGAAGCGCGTGAGCAGCGCGTCGCGGTACGCGGCGACCTGGGCCGCCGGGAGGGGCACGTGACCGGACGCCTCGTCCCACCACTCCTCGACCCACGTGCGGCACGTCGCGTCGGCGACCGCCTCCGCCACGGTCGTGAGCCCCCGCGCGAGCCCGGTGTAGGCGAGGAGCGAGTGGGCGCCGTTGAGCAGCCACAGCTTGCGCTTCTCGTACGGGTCGACGTCGGCCACGACGAGGGCGCCGGCCCGGTCCCACGCGGGACGACCGGCGGCGAAGGTCCCCGCGAGGACCCACTCGCTGAACGGCTCGGTCACGACGGGCGCCGCGTCGGCGACACCCGTCGCCGACCGCACGCGAGCGACGTCGTCGGCGGTCGGCTCGGGCGTGATCCGGTCGACCATCGTGGTGACGGCGGTGACGTGCGCCTCGACCCAGGCCGCGAGCGTCGGGTCCAGCGCCTCCGCGAGGTCGCGCACGGCACGTGAGACGGCCGCGCCGTTGCCGGGCAGGTTGTCGCACGGGACGAGCGTGAGCGGTCCGGCGTCCGCTCGACGGCGGGCCGCCAGGCCGGCGACGAGCCGAGCCGGCGCGGTGCGCACCAGGGCGCGCGGGTCGGCCCGCAGCGCGTCGAGGTCGGCGCGCACGTCGGGCCGGTCGAGGTCGAGGCCGCCGTCCGCCCGCAGCGCGTAGCCGGCCTCCGTCACGGTCGACGTGACCAGCGCGACCG
>NZ_JACVQL010000004.1 GCF_019733465.1 Actinotalea ferrariae
CGCGAGACGCGCCCGACGGCGCGGGACGGGCCGCCGGCGCGAGCGGCGAGCGCGGCCGACCAGCCGGTGTCCCAGCCCAGGCGCGTGAGGCCGGGCGGCGCGACGTCCGAGGTGGGATCGGCAGTCGAGGTGGGGGTGGTGGTGGTGGTCCCGGCGGTGCGGGAGGTGGTGGTCGTGGGGATGATCGGGGTCGTGCGGCGTGCGTGCAACGGAGGAGCCCTTCGAGGGCCGCGCCGGTCAGCGGCGCGGGAGGTGGGGTGAGGGGTGCGTGACGAGGTGGAGGACGTCCATGGTCAGCACCTCCCTCGAGCTCCGTCGGCGTTCGTCCGGTCGACGCGACGGCCGTCGCGGCCGTGCGAGGCCGACGCTAGACCCGGGCCCGTGCGTGCGTCGCGCGATTTCTTGCCTCGCAGGGGCGGTCGCCCGGACGTCTCGAGCCGCACCCGGCTACCCGCCGTACGAGCGCGCCGAGCGCGCGGCGCCCGCGCGGCGCGGGGGCTCACGAGGCCCGCGAGGGGGACAATGGATGCGTGAGCCTCTACCGCGACGAGGCGATCGTGCTGCGCGCCCAGAAGCTGGGTGAGGCCGACCGCATCGTGACCCTCCTGACACGCCGCCACGGCAAGGTCCGTGCGGTGGCGAAGGGCGTGCGCCGCACGTCGTCCCGCTTCGGGTCGAGGCTCGAGCCGTTCATGGTCGTGGACGCGCAGCTCTACACCGGACGCAACCTCGACATCGTCACGCAGGTCGAGACGCTCGGGCCGTACGCCCGGGCCGTGTGCTCGGACTACGCGCTCTACACGGCCGGCACGGCGATGCTCGAGACGGCGGAGCGGCTCGTCGAGGCGGAGCGCGAGCCCGCGACCCAGCAGTTCCTGCTGCTCGTCGCGGCGACGCGGTCGCTGGCGGAGCGTGCGCACGCACCCGGTCTCGTGCTCGACTCCTACCTGCTCAGGGCGCTCGCGGTCGCGGGCTGGGCGCCGTCGTTCACCGACTGCGCCCGGTGCGGCGCGCCGGGTCCGCACCGCGCGTTCGCCGTCGGCTCGGGCGGCGCGGTGTGCGGGGCGTGCCGCCCGCCGGGTGCCGCGTCGCCGGCGCCCGAGACGTTCACGCTGCTGGCCGCGCTCCTCTCGGGCGAGTGGGCCGAGGCGGACGAGAGCCACGAGCGGCACCGCCGTGAGGCGAGCGGGCTGGTCGCGGCGTTCCTCCAGTTCCACCTCGAGCGCGGGCTGCGCTCGCTGCGCATGGTCGAGCGCGTCTGATGGCTCGCGCGACCCGGACGGGCGGCGCGGGCAGCGGACGGGCGGGGCACGACGTCCGCACGCGCCGCGTGCCGGAGCCCCCGCCCGCGCACCCCTCCGGCGAGCGGCCGCCCGCCGTACCGCGCGAGCTCGTGCCGAAGCACGTCGCGATCGTCATGGACGGCAACGGACGCTGGGCGAACGCGCGCGGGCTGCCGCGCACGGCGGGCCACGCGGCGGGCGAGGCTGCGCTGCTCGACGTCGTCGCCGGTGCGATCGAGGTCGGCGTCACGCACGTCTCGGCCTACGCGTTCTCGACCGAGAACTGGAAGCGGTCGCCCGAGGAGGTGCGCTTCCTCATGGGCTTCAACCGGGACGTGCTGCGCCGGCGGCGCGACACCATGGACGCGTGGGGGGTGCGGGTCCGCTGGGCGGGCCGGCGCCCCCGGCTGTGGCGGTCCGTCATCTCCGAGCTCGAGACGGCCGAGGAGCTCACGCGCGGCAACGACGTCTGCACGCTGACGATGTGCGTCAACTACGGCGGCCGGGCGGAGGTGGCCGACGCGGCCAAGGCGATCGCGCGCGAGGTCGCCGCGGGCCGGATCGACCCGGAGCGGGTCGACGAGCGCACGGTCGCGCGCTTCCTCGACGAGCCCGAGCTGCCCGACGTCGACCTGTTCCTGCGGACGTCCGGCGAGCAGCGCACGTCGAACTTCATGATCTGGCAGGCGGCGTACGCCGAGATGGTCTTCCTCGACGAGTACTGGCCCGACGTCGACCGCCGCCACCTGTGGCGGGCGGTCGAGACGTACGCGCGTCGCGACCGGCGCTACGGCGGCGCCGTGGACCGCTCCGCGACGTGACTGCGGCCTGACGCCGGCCCGACGCCGGTCTGACGCCGCCTGACGTCGCCTGACGCCTGGAGATGGGGCGAGGCCGGCGCCGCCGTCAGAGGCTGCGCGGGTCCGTGTCGGTCGGCGAGGGTACGGTCTCGCCATGACGATGACGGTGGCCATGGTGACCTTCGACGCGCGCGACGCCACGGCGCTCGCCACCTGGTGGGCGCGCCAGACCGGCGGCGAGATCACCGCCGACCACGACGGCTGGTTCGTGATGGTCGCGCCCGGCGAGCGGGGCGGTCCGATGCTCGCCTTCCAGCAGGTGACGGACCCGACCCCGGGCAAGAACCGGGTGCACCTCGACCTCGTGGCGCCGGACCGCGAGCTCGAGGTCGAGCGCCTGCTCGGGGAGGGGGCCCTCGAGGTCGCGCGGCACGAGACGCCGTCGTTCACGTGGGTCGTGCTGGCCGACCCTGAGGGCAACCAGTTCTGCGTCTCGCAGCACCACTGACCGACACCTCGGCGGGGACACGCCGTCCGGGCGGGCACCGCCGTCAGGGACGCGCGTCCGGGCCGTGGAGGCCACCCGGGCGCGACGTCTGCGGCCCGTGGACCTCGTCAGGGGCGTGAGGTCCGCGGCCCGTGGACGTCGTCAGCGGCGCGCGTCCGCGGGGTCGCCCACGCCGTCGGTGCGCGCGGCCGGGCGGGTCCGCCGTCGTCGGACGACGAAGGCGGCGGCCGCGGTCGCGAGGACCGCGAGCACCGTGGCGAGCGCCCACGGCGACTCGGCGGCCAGCGCGACGCCCGCGGCGACCGCCGTCATGCCACCGCCGGCCCAGACCAGCGCCCACACGAAGTAGCCCGGGAGGGCCCACAGCGTGTAGCGCAGCCACCGCAGGCGGAGCAGCCCGGCGGCGGCGTGCACGGCGCTCTGGAAGCCGACCGTGAGGAACGAGAGCGGGATCACGGGCATGCCCCAGCGCTCGATCGCGGCCGTGGCACGCCGGACCTTGGGGTGCTCGAGCCCGCCGGCCCAGCGCGACCGGAGCACGCCGACGGCGATGCCGCGGCCGGCCCAGTACGTCGCCTGGGACCGCAGCGCCGCACCGCCGACGAAGAGCAGGTAGACGGGCAGGAACGGCCAGCCCTCGAGCCAGTCAGGCACCGGTCGTCGGCCCGGTCCGCGGTGCGGTGCGTGGGTCGGTCTGCGATCCGCTCCGCGACCCGCTCGGCGACCCGTTCTGCGGCCCGCCCGATGACCCGCTCGGCGACCCGCTCCGCGCGGACGGGTCGGCGGCGCAGTCCGCGCACGTCCCGAAGAGCTCCATGGTGTGCTCGATGTCGCTGAAGCCGTGCGTCGCGCCCACCTGCGCCGCCCACGCCTCGACGGTCGGGCCGTCGATCTCCACCGTCGTCCGGCAGGTGCGGCAGACGAGGTGGTGGTGGTGCTCGCGGCGCGCGCAGCGCCGGTACAGGGCCTCGCCCTCGCCGCTGCGGAGCACGTCCACCTCGCCGCCGTCGGCGAGCGACTGCAGCGTCCGGTAGACGGTCGCGAGGCCGATGCCCTCGCCCCGGTGGCGCAGCTGCTCGTGGAGCTGCTGGGCGCTCCGGAACTCGTCGAGGTCCGCGAGCAGCTCGGCCACCGCGGACCGCTGGCGCGTCATCCGCTGCATCACCGACCACCTCCGAGGGCGAGCTGGACGTCGTCGTCGACGGCGGGGTGGGGGTCCTCCCGCTCGACGGCACCGCGCAGCCGGCGCATCGCCGGCCGGGCCAGCGCGAACGCGGCGTACACGGCGATCGCGAGGACCACGATGGTCGCACCGGGGGAGACGTCGTTCCAGTACGTGATCGCCAGGCCGCCGACGCACACGACGGCGCCGACGGTCATGGCCACGGTCATCGTGCGGCGGAACGACGCGGTGACCTGCTGGGCTGCCGCGACCGGCACGATCATCAGCGCGCTCACGAGCAGGAGGCCGACGACCCGCATCGCGACCGTCACCGTGAGCGCGGCGACGACGGCGATCGCCAGGTTGAGCGCACGCACGGGGAGCCCCGCGGCGCGGGCGAACTCCTCGTCCTGGCTGACCGCGAACAGCGCCGTGCGCAGGCCGACGCCGACCACGAGCACGACCGCGGTGAGCGCGACCGTGAGCCAGAGGTCCGCCCACGTGACCGTCGAGATCGACCCGAACAGGTAGCCCATGAGGTTGGCGCTCGTCCCTCCCGCCTGGGAGATGAGCAGCACGCCACCGGCGATGCCGCCGTAGAACAGCAGGGCGAGCGCGACGTCTCCCGACGTGCGGCCGCGCTCGCGGACGAGCTCGATGACGACCGCGCCGGCGACGGCGGCGACCACGGCGCCCGGGATCGCGAGGGCGTCGGGCGCGAGGCCGGCGAACGAGCCCACGAGCCAGCCGAGGGCGACGCCGGTCAGGGCGACGTGCCCGATGCCGTCGCCCAGCAGCGACAGGCGGCGCTGCACGAGGTACGTGCCGATCACCGGCGCGGCGAGGCCGACGAGCAGCGCCGCGACCAGGGCGCGCTGCATGAGCGGGTCGCCGAGCATGCCCGTGAGCTCGCTCCACACGTTCACAGCTCCCACCCCACCCTCGGCGTGAGCGCCGCCGCGTCGTCGTCGGCCGTGTCGTGCGGGTGCACGTGGTCGTGCTCCGGGCCGGCGTGCCCTGCGGCGGGGGACGGCGGCGCGCCGTCGTGCACGACGCTGCCGTGCCGCAGCACGACGGCGCGACGCACGAGCGGCGCGAGGGCGCCGAGCTCGTGCAGCACGACGAGGACGGTCGTGCCCCCGGCGGCGAGCGTCGTCAGGGCGTCGGCGAACGCGCGCTGGCTGGGGACGTCGACACCCGCGACCGGCTCGTCGAGCACCAGGAGGTCCGGGCGGCGGACCAGGGCGCGGGCGATGAGCACGCGCTGCTGCTGGCCGCCGGAGAGCTGGCCGACGGGACGGTGGGCGAGGGCGCCCAGCCCCACCTGCTCGAGCGCCTGCGTGACGCGCCGGCCCGTGTCGCGCGGCGGGCGGAGCCTGCGGGCGTGCAGCGTGCCCGAGGCGACGACCTCGGCGGCGGTCGCGGGGACGCCCGTCGCGGCCGAGACCCGCTGGGGCACGTACCCGATCCGGTCCCACGCGACCGACCGGCCGAGCGGCGTGCCGAGCAGCTCGACGGACCCCCGGTCGACCGGGACGACACCCACGAGCGCCCGGACGAGCGTCGACTTGCCGGAGCCGTTGGCCCCGAGCAGCGCGACGACCTCGCCCTCGTCCACCGAGAGGTCGACGTGGTGCACGATCGGTGCTCCGCCGAGGGTCACGTGGACGCCGGTGGCGCGGACGGCGACGCTCATGCGCGTCGGTCCGCGCTGGCGCCGTGGCCCGTGCTGGTGCCGTGGCCCGTGTCGACGCGGCTGCAGGGGCCGGTGCCGGCGGGCGTGCTGGTCAGGCGCATCGCAGCGCCTCGCGGAGGGCCTCGAGGTTGCGCTCCATGACGTCACGGTAGTCGCTGTCCTCGTCCGCCTGGCTCTCGAGGGGGTCGAGCACCGCGGTCCCGATGCCGAGGTCGGCGGCGAGCGTCTCGGCCACCTTCGGGTTGAGGAGCTGCTCGGTGAAGATGGTGGTCACGCCGTGCTCCTCGACGACCGTGCGGATCTCGCGCAGGCGCGCGGGCGACGGCTCGGCCTCGGGGTCCAGGCCCGAGATGCCGACCTGCTCGAAGCCGTACCGCTCCGCCAGGTAGCCGAACGCCTCGTGCGACGTGACGACGACGCGCTGCTCGCAGGTGGCCAGGCCGGCCGCGAGCTCGGCGTCGAGGGCGTCGAGCTCCTCCGCGAGCGCCGCGGCGTTCGCCGTGAAGACGTCCGCGTGGTCGGGGTCGGCCTCGCCGAGCACGCTCGCGACGTCGGCCGCGACCGCCGCCAGCAGCGTCGGGTCGAGCCAGAAGTGCGGGTCCCCGCCCTCGTGGTCGTGACCGTCGCCCTCCTCACCCTGCTCGGCAGCCTCGTCGTGCTCGTGCTCGGGCTCGGCCGCCTCGGCGTGATCGTCCGCGCCGTGGTCCTCCGCCGTCCCCCCGTGCTCGGCCCGGTGCTCGGCGACGGCGGGCGTCCGCGCGGCGTCCACGACGTGCGCGGGCTCGCGCGCCGCGACCGCCTCGTCGACGGCGGGCTGGAAGCCGCCGAGCACGACGACGACGTCCGCCTCCCCGACGGAGCGCACCTGGCGCGGGGACAGCTCGAGGTCGTGCGGCTCGGCGCCCGGCGGTGTGAGCGCGGAGACGCTCACGTGATCGCCGCCGACCTGCTCGGCGACGTACTGGAGCGGGTAGAACGAGGCGAGCACGGCGACGGAGCCGTCGTCGGCGGGGGACGGAGCGCACGCGGCCAGGCCCGCCGGGAGCAGGAGGGCGCAGGCGACGGCGGCGGCTGCGCGGCGGGTCGACATGAGGATGATTCTCAAGACTCCTGAGAACGGTTGTCAAACTCCCGGCGCCCAGCTGGACGGGCGCACGATCCGCGCGCCGGTAGCCTGGTGCGGTTGCCCGCCCACCGGTCGACGGCACCGCCTGCCGCCGGTCGACGCGGCAGCGCCGTCCCCACCCCGTCCGCGCGAGCCACGTGCGGACCGCAGAGCACCCTGGAGCTGATGTGGCACCGACCTCCCGTCTCGACGCCGTCACGAACCTCGCCAAGCGCCGCGGCTTCGTCTTCCCGGCGGGGGAGATCTACGGCGGTACGAGGTCGGCGTGGGACTACGGACCCCTGGGCGTCGAGCTCAAGGAGAACATCAAGAAGCAGTGGTGGCGGGCCATGGTCACCAGCCGCGACGACATCGTCGGGCTCGACTCGTCCGTGATCCTGCCGCGTCAGGTCTGGGTCGCGTCGGGCCACGTCGGAGTCTTCACCGACCCGCTGACCGAGTGCCTCTCGTGCCACAAGCGCTTCCGCGAGGACCAGCTGCTCGAGGAGTTCGAGGAGCGCAAGGGCCGGGCCCCCGAGGGCGGCCTCGCCGGCGTCCCGTGCCCGAGCTGCGGGACCAAGGGCCAGTGGACCGAGCCGCGCGACTTCAACATGATGCTCAAGACGTACCTCGGCCCGGTCGAGGACGAGTCCGGCCTGCACTACCTGCGGCCCGAGACGGCCCAGGGCATCTTCGTGAACTTCGCGAACGTCATGACGACGTCGCGCAAGAAGCCGCCGTTCGGCATCGGCCAGATCGGCAAGTCGTTCCGGAACGAGATCACCCCGGGCAACTTCATCTTCCGCACGCGCGAGTTCGAGCAGATGGAGATGGAGTTCTTCGTCGAGCCCGGCACGGACGCGGACTGGCACCAGTACTGGATCGACACGCGCACCGACTGGTACGTCGACCTCGGCATCGCGCGCGACAACCTGCGCCTCTACGAGCACCCGCAGGAGAAGCTCTCGCACTACTCGACCCGCACGGTCGACATCGAGTACCGGTTCGGCTTCCAGGGCAGCGAGTGGGGCGAGCTCGAGGGCATCGCCAACCGCACGGACTTCGACCTGCGGACGCACTCCGAGCACTCGGGTCAGGACCTCTCGTACTTCGACCAGGGCAAGAACGAGCGGTGGGTGCCCTACGTCATCGAGCCCGCAGCGGGTCTGACGCGCTCGCTCATGGCGTTCCTGGTCGAGGCGTACGCCGAGGACGAGGCGCCCAACGCCAAGGGTGGGGTGGACACGCGGACCGTCCTGCGGCTCGACCCGCGCCTGGCCCCGGTCAAGGCCGCCGTGCTGCCGCTGTCGCGGCACGAGGACCTCTCGCCCGTGGCGAGGGACCTGGCCGCCGAGCTGCGCAAGGCCTGGAACGTCGACTTCGACGACGCCGGCGCGATCGGTCGCCGGTACCGCCGTCAGGACGAGATCGGCACGCCGTACTGCATCACGGTCGACTTCGACTCGCTGCAGGACCAGGCCGTGACCATCCGCTCGCGCGACACGATGGCGCAGGAGCGGGTCGGCCTCGACCAGGTGGCCGCGTACCTCGCGCCCAAGCTCCTCGGCGCCTGAGCGCACGCCGGCCGGCGCCGCTCGTGGTGCCGGCCGGCTGCTCAGGTCGCGCGCCGACCTGCGGCTCGCGTCGCGCGCCGGCCGGCTGCTCAGCCGAGCAGGTGGTCGCCCTCGCCGACGCGGTACGCCTCGTGCACCCAGCCCGCGAAGGTCTCGTCGAGGTCCTGCGGACCGGTGAGCCGGTACTGGTGCACGAACAGCCGTGACGTGTAGGGCGTGACGTTGGTGATCCGCGGGTCCTCGACCACGCGCATGAGGTCGAGGTAGCCCCGCACGCCCGTCCGGGTCGGCCGCGCGCCGGCGAACCCGCGGCGCCGGCCCTTGAACGTGATCGTGGTCTTGGACACCGAGACCTCGACCGGTCCCTGGGCGAGGACCAGCGCCTCGACCTGCCGGTACAGCGCGACGTGCGCCGGGTCGGCGCCCTCGAGGTGGTCCTCGACGCTCCAGGTGCGGTCCACCCCCGCGACGCTACAACCGGCCGACGTCGGGTGGCAGCGCGGGTGGGGGACAATGATGGGGTGACGACCTCGACCGAAGCCCTCGCGCCCGCCGCCGGCTCCGTCGTGGCGCCCCTGCAGATCGGGCCCATCACCGTGGGCACGCCCGTCGTGCTGGCGCCCATGGCCGGTGTGACGAACCGGGCCTTCCGCCGGCTGTGCCGCGAGCACGGCGCGGGGCTCTACGTCGCGGAGATGGTCACCTCGCGGGCGCTGGTGGAGCGCACGCCGGAGTCGATGCGCATCATCCGCCACGACGGCGACGAGACGCCGCGCTCCGTCCAGGTCTACGGCGTCGACCCCACCACGGTCGGCGCCGCGGTGCGCATGCTCGCCGAGGAGGACCGCGCCGACCACGTCGACCTCAACTTCGGCTGCCCCGTCCCGAAGGTCACCCGGCGCGGCGGTGGTGCGGTGCTGCCCTGGAAGCGGGACCTCTTCGCGGCCATCGTGCAGGCGGCCGTGGCGGCGGCGTCGCCGCACGGGGTCCCGGTCACGGTCAAGATGCGCAAGGGGATCGACGAGGACCACCTCACGTACCTCGAGGCGGGTCGGGTCGCCGAGGACGCGGGCGTCGCCGCCGTCGCGCTGCACGCGCGCACGGCCGCGGACTACTACTCCGGCACCGCCGACTGGCCGGCGATCGCGCGCCTCAAGGAGGCCGTCACGAGCATCCCGGTGCTCGGCAACGGCGACATCTGGTCGGCCGAGGACGCCCTCACGATGATGGCGCGGACGGGGTGCGACGGCGTCGTCGTCGGGCGTGGGTGCCAGGGCCGCCCGTGGCTCTTCGCGGACCTCGCCGCCGCGATGCGCGGGTCCGACGAGCGCGTGCGACCGGGGCTGCGCGAGGTCGCGACGGTCGTCCGGCGGCACGCCGAGCTCATGGTCGAGGAGTTCGAGGACGAGCTCAAGGCGATGCGCGAGATGCGCAAGCACATGGCGTGGTACCTCAAGGGCTACGTCGTCGGGGGTGCCCTGCGCGCACAGCTGGGGCTCGTCGAGACCCTCGACCACCTCGACGAGCTGCTCGGCCAGCTCGACCTCGACCAGCCGTACCCGGGCGCGGGCGCCGAGGGGCAGCGCGGACGATCGGGCTCGCCCAAGCGGCCGCACCTGCCCGAGGGCTGGCTCGACTCGCGTGAGCTCAGCGAGACGTTCCGGGCCTCCCTGCGCGAGGCGGAGCTCAGCGTCTCGGGCGGCTGAGCGGGCCGGTACGGTGACGTGATGCGGCCATCCCGGGCGCCCGAGCCGCACCGGCTCGTGGAGGTCGAGCTCGACGACGCCGCCGACGCGCCCGGGACGCCCGTGCGTGCGGCGGACGGGGCGCCGAGCGACGCAGGGCGCCCGCCGGACGCGCCGCACGACGGCGAGGACCGCCGCGCCCGTCGCGGACGCGGCCTCCGTGCCGCCGCGCTGGCGACCTGCGTCGTGCTGGCCCTGGTCGTCGTGGCCAACGTGGTCGAGCTGCGCCGCGACCGCGAGCGTGCCGCGCGGATCGAGGGGCTCCCGGGCGTCGTCGACTCGCTGGCCGAGCCGCTCACCGAGCGGTGGCGCGCCGACGGGTGGGTCTCGGCGGACCTCGGCGAGCTCCTGCTGCTCGACACGCCCGACGGGATCCGGGCCGTCGACCCCGCGACGGGGGAGACGGCCTGGCGGATGGGCAGCGAGGAGCGGGAGAGGCTGGGCGTCGACCACTGCCGGCTGCCCGGTGACAGCACGTACATCGCCGGGCAGGAGCAGCCGCGGCCCGAGGTCGTCCTGTGCGTGCCGCCGCTCTGGGGCACCGACACGGGCACGGGCGCCGTCGCGCTGCTCGTGCTCGACGTCCGCACGGGCGAGGTCCTGCGCACGCTCGAGACGGCCGGGCGTCCCCTCACGCTCGAGTGGGTCGACGACGGCGTCGTCCTGCTCCTCGCGACCCCCGAGGGCACCGTGCGCGCGGTGGCCTGGGACCTGGCCACGGGCACGCTCCGGTGGGACACCACGACGACGACGGCGGTGTTCCGGCCGGGCGGCGGCGACGAGGGGCTGCTCAACTGGCAGCGCCTCGACGAGGTGGCGCTCCTCACCGGGTCGACCGGTGACGTCGCGGTGGACCTCACGACGGGTGCCGAGGTCACCTGGGACGGCTCGGAGGAGATGCCGACGGGCGAGATCCGGGTGGAGCTCGCGGACGGGTCGACGCTCGTCTGGGTGTGGAACGACGAGGACGCCGGCGGGCGGGTCGAGGACGAGGGCGGCGGGACGCGGTTCCGGCTGACGGACGTCCCGATGCTCCCACTGGTCGACGACGGCGCGGTCACCGACGTGCTCGTCGTCGACGGGCAGGACGGCGTGCGCGGCCTCGACCTGGCCACGGGGGAGGAGCTGTGGGTCAGCGAGGTGCCCGACGGGTTCGGCCTGCTCTCGATCGACGGGACCCTCGTCGTCGCGAACGGCGGGCGCATCGTCGCGCTCGACATGCGGCACGGGACCACGCTGTGGGAGGAGGAGGCCGGCAGCCTCGGCTACCCGACGACTCCCACCGACGGCGAGCTGCTGCTCCGGCTGGAACGTGCGACCGACCCGATGCGCACCGCCGGCCCCGAGGACAGCGTGCTCGTGGCGCGGTCGATCGCCGACGGGCGCGAGGTCTGGCGGCTGCCGCTGGGGACCCCGGCGCACGACGTCATCACGACGCGCGACGGCCACGTCGTGATCAGCACCGACGAGGGCGTCGTCGGACTCGGCTGACGTCGGGGCCTCCGGTGGTGGCGCGTGCGGCGTTACGCTCGAGCATGGCTCTGCCCCGGGGCCCCGGCCGCGCCGGTGAGGTCGTCGACGTCGAGCTCGTCGACGTCCCGTCCGAGGGCGCGCCCTGGTCCGCTGCCCGGCGGACGGAGGGATGGCTCGACGGCGGTGCCGGCGGTGGCCCTGCGGGCCGCGACCGGCGCACCCGCTGGACCCGACGGCAGCGGCGGTGGGCGCTCCTCGCGGCGTGCGTCGTGCTCGTCCTCGTCGCGACGGTTGCCACCGTGCGCCAGGCGACCCACGACGCGCTCCTCGCCGGCCTGGGCCGTGACGGCGTCGCGCTGCTGCCGCTCGACGGGCCGCTCACGGAGCGGTGGAGGGTCGAGGCGGACGCCGTGACCGGGGACATGGGGCCGCTCGTGCTCGTCCAGGACGGCCGGCGCACCCGGGCGCTCGACGCGCGGACGGGCGCGGTGCGGTGGCAGCGGGACGACGTGCCGGTCGGGGCGACCGAGGTGTGCCGCCCGCTCGAGGACCACGCGTCGCGCAGCACGCCCGCGGTCGGTCCGCAGGGCGCGGCGGCCGCCGTGCGGCAGGCAGGCGCCGTCGTCTGCCTGCGCACGAGCCCGGTCGGGACGGGCGCGGGCGAGGTCCCGGGTGGTGACTCGCCGCGCTCGACGACGGCGGCCGTGCTCGACGGTGCGACCGGCGAGCTCGGTCGGACGCTCACGGTCGCCGGGTCCGTCGTCGCGTCGCACGTCCACGAGGGCGACCTCGTCCTCGTCACGGCGGCCGACGACGCCACGCTGCGCCTGACGCGTTGGCACCCGGACACCGGCGGCGTCCGGTGGCGGCGCGAGGTCGAGCCCGCAGAGGCCGCCGGTCTGCGCTACGCCGGCTGGCAGCGGGGAGTGCTCACCGTCGTCGGCCGCGCGGGGACGCTGGCCTACTCGCTCGACAGCGGCCGGGAGCTGCGCGTCGCGGACCCGCTGCCCGCGCACGTCGTGGCGGTCGAGCGCCGACTCCTGCCGCGCGGCGGCGTCGAGGTGGTGTGGGGCCACCACGAGGACCCGGCGTTCCCCGGTGGCGCAGGCGTCCTCGTGCACCCCGGCGGGCGCGAGGTGGCGCTCGCGGGCCCGCCGCTGCCCGTCGCCGTCGATGACGGGTCCGCGCCCGGCCTCGTGCTCGTCGCGACGTCGCCGTCGACGGTCGGGGCCGTCGACGTCTCGAACGGCGACGTGCGGTGGGAGGCGGAGCACGCCGCGTCCGCGCAGGTCGCCGTCCGCGCCCGAGGCCTCGCCGTGCTCGTCGACGGTACGGTCGCGAGCGCGCTCGACGTGCGTACGGGCGAGGTCCTCTGGCGCGTCACGGGGCTGACGGACCGGCCGGGTGCGCTCGGGCTGACCGACGGCGAGCGCGTGCTGCTGCGGCACACCGAGGACGGCGAGGACCGGCTCGCCGCGCACGCCCTGCGCACGGGCGAGCAGCTCTGGTCGGCCGTCCTGCCCGAGGGGACCGACGACGTGCTCGGTCTCGCGGAGGGGCGCGTCGTCGCCGTCGGCCCCGGCTGGATCGCGGGCCTCGGCTGAGGTCCGTGGCCCGTCGGCGCCGAGGTCGTCCCACCGGCGCGATCACCGGCCGACGCCCGCCCGCCCGGCGTGACGGCCGGGCGGACGGGCGATCGGTCAGCGTGCGGTGGGGCGGGTCAGCGGCGCCGGGCCCAGACCGTCACGTCGGTGGGCACGCGCGCGCCGGACTCGGCGCCGAGCGGCACCGACGCGTGGAGGACCTCGTAGCCGTCCGGGAGCGCCACGGTCTCGGCGCCGAGGTTGGTCACGACGAGCACGTCGCCGTTCTCGAACGCGAGCACCTCGGGGTTGCCGAACCGCTCGAGCCACGTCAGAGACCCGTGGCCGAGCCCGAGCTCGCGACGCAGCCGCAGGGCCGTGCGGTACATGGCGAGCGTCGAGCCCTCGACACCCTCCTGCACGTCGAGCGCGTAGCGGGCGAAGGACTCCGGCTGCGTGAGCCAGGTCGCCCCGGTGGGGGAGAAGCCGAGGCCCGGTGCGTCCGACGCCCAGGGCAGCGGCACGCGGCAGCCGTCGCGACCGCGCTCGGTGTGGCCGGACCGCCACCACGTCGGGTCCTCGCGCTCGTCGTCGTCGAGCGCGGTGTGCTCGGGCAGACCGAGCTCCTCGCCCTGGTAGAGGTAGGCCGAGCCCGGCAGGCCGAGCATGAGGAGCGTCGCCGCCCGGGCCCGGCGCAGGCCGAGCTCCTCGTCCGGCTGGGGGTCGCCCGCGCCGATGCCGTTGGGCTTGGACCCGGGGACCTCGAGGCCGAGACGCGACGCGTGCCGCACGACGTCGTGGTTGGACAGCACCCAGGTGGTCGGGGCGCCGACGGCGTCGTTCGCCTCGAGCGAGGCCGTGACGACGGACCGCAGCGCGGGGGCGTCCCACAGCGTCGTGAGGAAGGAGAAGTTGAAGGCCTGGTGCATCTCGTCGGGCCGCACGTACCGCGCGAGGCGGCTCAGCGGCTCGACCCACGCCTCCGCGACGAGGCAGCGGTCGCCGTCGTACTCGGCCAGCACGCGGTGCCACGAGCGGTAGATGTCGTGGACGCCCTCCTGGTCCCACATGGGACCCCGGTTGCCCGCGCCGGTCGAGCCGTCCTCGGAGCCCGTCGTGCCCTCGTGCGCACCGTCGATCATGGCGGACGTGCCGGCCCAGTCGGGCAGGCCGGCCTCCTTGACCATGCCGTGCGCGACGTCGACGCGGAAGCCGTCGACCCCGCGGTCGAGCCAGAAGCGCAGGACCTGCTCGAACTCGTCCCGCACCTCGGGGTTCGTCCAGTCCAGGTCGGGCTGTGTCGTGTCGAACAGGTGCAGGTACCACTGGCCCGGCGTGCCGTCGGGCTCGGTGACCCGCGTCCAGGCCGTCCCGCCGAAGACGGAGGTCCAGTTGTTCGGCGGCTCGTCGCCGCCCGGGCCGCGGCCGTCGCGGAACACGTAGCGCGCGCGCTCCGGGCTGCCGGGCGCGGCGGCGAGCGCCGCGCGGAACCACGCGTGCTCGGACGACGTGTGGTTCGGGACGAGGTCGACGATCACGCGGATCCCGCGCGCGTGCGCGTCGGCGAGCATCACGTCGAAGTCGTCGAGCGTGCCGAAGAGCGGGTCGACGTCGCGGTAGTCGGCGACGTCGTAGCCGGCGTCGTGCTGGGGCGAGCGGTAGAACGGCGACAGCCAGACCGCGTCGACGCCGAGGCGCTCGAGGTGCGGCAGCCGGCTCGTGATGCCGGGGAGGTCGCCGATGCCGTCGCCCGAGGCGTCCGCGAACGAGCGCGGGTACACCTGGTAGATGACGGCCGTGCGCCACCACTCGGCGGCCGGGTCACCCGCCGTGTGGACGACCGTGCGCGCCTCGGTCAGGGAGGCCGCCGTCGCGGCGGTCTCGGCGGCTGCGGAGGGCAGGGATGTGGTCACGGGCTCCAACCTCGGATCGGGGACGTGCGTTCGGTCGAGTCGGGCGCCGGCTCGCGGTGACGACGGCGGCGGCTCGGGTGCGGGTCTCGGGTACGGGTTTCACGTGCGGTTCGGGTGCAGGCGGGTGCACGAGGGGCGGCGGCAAGCGCGCGCACCACGGTGCACGGCTGTCGGCGGGCGTCGGCGAGCGGGCCGGTGCTGCCGACGGGTCAGCGGCCGCCCGCGCCCACGGCGGGCAGGTGGGCGACGGGCGACGCCGCGGGTGCGGGTGCCGTCGACCCTCGGACGATGAGCTCGGGGTGGAAGAGCAGCTCGGTACGGGGGACGCGCGTCCCGGAGATCTCGGACAGCAGGGCGCTGACCGCGGCGCTACCCATGCGGTCGACCGGCTGACGCACCGTCGTCAGCGGCGGGTCGGTGAACGCGATGAGCGGCGAGTCGTCGAAGCCGACCACCGAGACGTCCTCGGGGACACGCAGCCCCCGGGCGCGCGCCGCCCGGATGGCGCCGAGGGCCATGAGGTCGGAGCCGCAGATGACGGCGGTGTGCCCGCTGTCGATGAGCTCGCCGCCCGCGGCCTGGCCGCCCTCGACCGTGAAGAGGGTGCTGACGACGTGCTCACCCGGGACCGCCGACGGGTCCCGTCGCAGGGTCGCCGCCTCGAAGGCCGCGACCTTGCGCTGGGCGGGGATGTACCGGTCGGGACCGATCGCCAGGCCGATGCGCGTGTGGCCGAGCGAGGCGAGGTGCCGCAGGGAGAGGTCGACGGCGACCGTGTCGTCCGTCGAGACCGCGGGCGCGTCGACGCCCTCGGCGAAGCCGTTGACGAGGACGATCGGGAGCCCGCGGCTGCGCAGCCGGTGGTAGCGGTCGCGGCTCGCGGCCGTGTCGGCGTGCCGGCCGGAGACGAAGACGATGCCGTCGACGCCGTGCTCCATGAGCATCTCGACGTACTCGTCCTCCGTGGTGCCACCGGGGGACTGGGTGCACAGCAGGGGCGTGTAGCCGCGGTCCGAGAGGGTCGTCTCGATCGACTGGGCGAGCGCCGGGAAGACAGGGTTGTCGAGTTCGGGCACGATGAGTCCGACGAGGCCCTCCGAGCGTGTGCGCAGCTTCTCGGGCCGGTCGTAGCCGAGCACGTCCAGGGCCGCGAGCACGGCCTTGCGCGTCTCGGACGCGACGCCGGCCTTGCCGTTGAGCACGCGTGAGACCGTCGCGGTGCTGACCCCCGCCTGGTCGGCGAGGTCCTTCAGACGGGTGCGCACGTGCGGCAGCGTAGAGGACACCGGACACCTCCTCGTGACGGTTCGTCCGCCTCGCACCGGGTCGTGCGAAAGCGTTGCCTGAAAGTTACCGCAACGGCTTGCAAGAGCGCGAGTCCCAGCGTTAGCGTCCGGACATCAGGGCCGCGGCGCACTCCGCAGCGGCCGGTGACACGACCCGTCTGGAGAACCACGATGCGACGGAGCATCCCCCTTGTCGCGGCCGCCCTCGGCGCCGCCCTCACCCTGACCGCCTGCAGCGGCGGCGGCGACCCGGCCGAGAACGAGGAGCCGGCACCGCAGGAGACCGAGGCCGCCGACGACGGCGGCTCGCTGACGATCTGGGTCGACGAGACCCGCCAGGCCGCCGTCGAGGCCGCCGCGGCCGACTTCGAGGAGGAGTCGGGCACGACGGTCGAGCTCGTCCTCAAGAACTACGACGACATCCGCACCGACTTCCTCACCCAGGTGCCGAGCGGCGAGGGTCCCGACATCACGGTCGGCGCCCACGACTGGCTGGGGGAGCTCACGACGAACGGTGTCGTGGCGCCGATCGAGCTCGGCGACAAGGCCGGCGAGTTCGCCGACGTCGCCGTCGAGGCGTTCACCTACGACGGCCAGGTCTACGGCCTGCCGTACGCGATCGAGAACATCGCGATCATCCGCAACACAGCGCTCGCCGACTCCACGCCCGGGACCTTCGACGAGATGATCGCGAAGGGCCGCGAGGCCGGCACGACCTACCCCTTCCTGGTCCAGGTCGGCGAGACCGGTGACGGCTACACGCTGTACCCGTTCCAGACGTCGTTCGGCGCCCCGGTCTTCACGCAGTCCGAGGACGGCTCCTACAGCTCCGAGCTCGCGCTCGGCGGCGAGGGTGGCACGGCGTTCGCGCAGTGGCTGCGGGCGCAGGGCGAGGCGGGCGTCCTGTCCGCGTCGATGACGTACGACATCGCCGTCGAGGCGTTCAAGAACGGCGAGTCGCCCTACATCCTCGGCGGCCCGTGGATGCTCGGCACGTTCGAGGGCATGGACCTCGCGATCGACCCGGTCCCGAGCGCGGGCGGCCAGCCGGCTCAGCCGTTCACCGGCGTCCAGGGCTTCTTCATCAACGCGCAGAGCGACAACCAGCTGCTCGCCAACGACTTCCTCACGACCTACATGGCCACCGAGGAGGCGCAGATCGCGCTCTACGAGGCGGGCGACCGCACGCCGGCGCTGACCGCGGCGGCCGACACCGTCGCCGCCGACCCGATCGCCGCCGGGTTCCGTGCCGCGGCCGAGAACGCCGTCCCGATGCCGTCCATCCCCGAGATGGGCGCGGTGTGGTCCTTCTGGGGCACCACCGAGGCCGGGATCATCTCGGGCGCCATCGAGCCGGCCGCCGGCTGGGAGAAGATGGTGGCCGACATCCAGGCCGCCATCGACGCCGCCTGACGGACCCCTCGTCCCCGGTGGGCCGTCCTCGGACGTGCCCTCGCCCGACCCGCACCGGCCCGGCCCTCGTCCGTGCCCGTGCACCCCGGCCGCGACGACGCGGCCCACCCCCGCTCGGAGGACTCGATGAGCTCGCCCCAGGTCCCGCAGGTCGTCGCCCCACGCGGGGCGCCACCCGGTCAGTCGTCCGACGGTCCGGACGAGACGATCCCCGCGCGCCGCCCGTCCTCGATCGCGCGCACGTTCTCGCGCGGCTTCCTCGCCAAGATCCTGCTGCTCGCGGTCGTCGACGCGCTCGGCGTCTACGTCGTCATGGCGGCGTGGGCGCAGGAGTCCTTCGGCATCCTGTGGGCGATGGTCGCGCTGCTCGTGGTGGCGAACTGGGCCTACTTCACGCGCCGCGCGATCCCCCTGAAGTACATCCTGCCCGGGGTCGCCTTCCTGCTCGTCTACCAGGTGTTCGTGGTCGCCTACACCGGCTACGTCGCCTTCACGAACTACGGCGACGGCCACAACTCGACCAAGGAGCACGCCATCGAGGCGCTGCTCGCGCAGAACGAGAAGCGCGTCGAGGGGACCGAGGCGTACACGCTCGCCGTCGTCGAGGGCGCTCCGGGGCTCGGCTTCGCGCTCGTCAACGACGGCGAGGTGCGCGTCGGCTGGGCGGACGAGCCGCTCGCGGACGTCCCCGACGCCGTCGTCGAGGACGGCGTGATCACGGAGGTGCCGGGCTGGACCGTCCTGCCGCGCGCCGCGGTGCTCGAGCGCCAGCAGGAGGTCGTCGACCTCCGCGTCCCGGTGTCCGACGACGCCGAGGACGGCTCGATCCGCACGCAGGACGCCCGCAACGGCTACGTCTACCGCTCGACCTTCACGTACGACGAGGAGGCCGACCGGCTGATCGACACGAGCAACGGACTCGAGTACGCGCCGAACGACGAGGGCAACTTCGAGGCGGCGGACGGCACCACGCTGCCGGTCGGCTGGCGCGTGACGGTCGGCATGGACAACTTCGTGCAGGCCTTCGGGGACACGAGGTACTCCACGCCCTTCTTCAAGGTGCTGGCGTGGACGGTCGTGTTCGCGGTCCTGTCCGTGGTGCTGACGTTCCTCGTCGGCATGTTCTTCGCCGTGGTGCTCAACGACGACCGGATCAGGTTCCGCCGGGTGCTGCGCGCGCTGCTGATCCTCCCGTACGCCTTCCCGGCGTTCATGAGCTACCTCCTGTGGCGGGGCATGCTCAACCGCGACTTCGGCGTCATCAACACGGTCCTGCTGGGCGGTGCGGACATCAACTGGCTCGCCGACCCGTGGCTCGCCAAGATCGCCGTGCTCGTGGTCCAGGTCTGGGTGGGCTTCCCGTACATGTTCCTGATCTGCACGGGTGCGCTGCAGTCCATCCCGGGGGACCTCGTCGAGGCCGCGAAGATCGACGGCGCCGGCCGGCTGCGGATGTGGCGCTCGATCACGCTGCCGCTCGTCCTGGTCGCGACCGCACCGCTGCTCATCTCGTCGTTCGCGTTCAACTTCAACAACTTCAACATCATCGAGATGATCACCGAGGGCAACCCGCGGTTCGCGGACGCGTCCGTCCCCGTGGGGGCGACCGACATCCTCATCACGATGGTCTACTCCGTCTCCGGGCTCGACGGAGGCGCGGCCAAGAACTACGGCCTCGCGAGCGCCCTCTCGATCGTCATCTTCATCATCGTCGCGACCATCTCGGTGATCTCCTTCCGCAGGACCCGCACGCTCGAGGAGCTGAGCTGACATGGCCGTCGACACCATGACCCGACGCTCGACGCAGGCCGCCGTCGCCCAGCCGCGGATGTCCCGCCGTCGGTGGTGGAGCGAGCTCGGCTGGCGCTACGTCGTCGCCGCGCTCGCCGTCGTCTACGCGGGGGCGCCGATCCTCTACATCATCTCGGCGTCGGTCTCGCAGGGCGGGACCCTCACGGGCTCGAACCGGATCTTCGCGACCGTGACCGGCGCGAACTACGCCGCCCTCAACGAGACGCGGTTCTGGAGCTGGGTCACCAACACGATGATCATCGCGACCGTCACGGCGATCGGGACGGTCCTCATGGGAGCCGCCGCCGCGTACGCGTTCTCGCGGTTCCGGTTCACCGGTCGACGCGTCGGGCTGACGTCGCTGCTCGTCATCCAGATGTTCCCGCAGCTCCTGGCCTTCGTCGCCGTCTTCCTGCTGCTGCTCAGCCTGGGCGAGGTGGTGCCGGCGCTGGGGCTCAACTCGCGGCTCGCGCTGATCATGGTCTACCTGGGCGGCGCGCTCGGCGTGAACACGTTCCTCATGTACGGCTTCTTCAACACGGTGCCCAAGGAGCTCGACGAGGCCGCGAAGATCGACGGCGCCACGCACGCCCAGATCTACTGGACGATCATCCTGCGGCTCGTCGCACCGATCCTGGCGGTCGTCGCGCTGCTCTCGTTCATCAGCTCGTTCTCCGACTTCCTCCTGGCCAAGCTGATCCTCCAGTCGGAGGAGAACTGGACCCTCGCGGTCGGGCTCTACCAGTGGGTCTCGGACCGGCTGTCCGCCAACTGGGGCCTGTTCGCGGCCGGCGCCGTGATCAGCGCGATCCCCGTCGTGCTGCTCTTCATCTTCCTGCAGCGCTACATCGTCGGCGGCCTGACGGCGGGCTCGGTCAAGGGATGACCTCGGGGCGCGTCCTCGAGCCGCACCACGACGGCAGCGCGCTCTTCGTCCCACCGGGGACCCCTGCGCTCGGCGACGTCGTGCCGGTGCGGGTCCGCGTGCCGGCGGGCTCGGCCGCGCGGTCGGTGCACGTGCGCTCGGTGCGCGACGGCGAGCCGCACGTCGTGCCGGCGCGGCTCGACCGCACGGACGACGGCGAGCGGTGGTACGTCGCCGAGGTCGAGGTCCACAACCCCGTGACGTCCTACCGGTTCCTGCTCGACGAGCCGGGCGGCTACCGGTGGCTCAACGGTTCCGGGCTGCACGCCAGGGACGTGCCGGACGCCGCCGACTTCCGGCTCACCGTGCACCCCTCCGCGCCGTCGTGGGCGCGCGACGCCGTCGTCTACCAGGTGTTCCCGGACCGGTTCGCCCGGTCCGCGCACGCACTGGCGCCCGAGGCGCTGCCCGGCTGGGCGGAGCCCGCCGCCTGGGACGACGAGCCGGTGGGCTCGGGACCCAGCACGCCGAGGCAGCTGTTCGGCGGTGACCTGCGCGGCATCGAGGAGCGGCTCGACCACCTCGAGCGCCTCGGCGTCGACGTCCTCTACCTCACGCCGTTCTTCCCGGCGAGGTCCAACCACCGGTACGACGCGAGCACGTTCGACCACGTGGACCCGGTGCTCGGCGGCGACGCGGCCCTCGCCTCCCTCGCGGCGGCGGTGCACTCGCGCGGCATGCGGATCATGGGTGACGTCACGACGAACCACACGGGCGACGCTCACGAGTGGTTCGCCGCGGCCCGCGCGGACCGGTCGTCGCCCGAGGCGTCGTTCTACCACTGGACCGAGGACGGCTACGTCGGCTGGCTGGGGCACGCGAGCCTGCCGAAGCTCGACCACCGCGCGCCCGCGCTCGCCGACCGCATGGTGCGCGGGCCGGAGTCGGTGATCGCGCGGTGGCTGGCCGAGCCGTACCGGCTCGACGGCTGGCGGATCGACGTCGCGAACATGACCGGCCGGTACCGCGACGTCGACCTGACGCACGAGGTCGCGCGCACCGTCCGCGCGACGATGGCCGCCCAGGCCCCGGACTCGCTGCTCGTCGGCGAGCACTTCCACGACGCGTCGGAGGACCTGACCGGCGCGACGTGGCACGGCAACATGAACTACACGGGCTTCACGAGGCCGGTCTGGACGTGGCTGACGCCGCCGGGGACGGACGCGCCGATGCTGGGTCTGCCGGTGCCCCGCCCGCGCCGACCCGGCGGCGCGATGGTGGACGCGATGCGCGACTTCGACTCGCGCGTGCCGTGGCAGGTGACCGCGCACCAGTGGAACCTGCTCGGCTCGCACGACACGCCGCGCCTGAGGACGATCGTCGGCGGGGATCCGGCCATGGTCGAGGTCGCCCTGGGCCTGCTCATGACCTACCCGGGGACGCCCATGGTGTTCGCCGGCGACGAGGTGGGTGCGACCGGGGACAACGGTGAGCACGGGCGCGTGACCATGCCGTGGGACCAGCCGTCGCGGTGGGACGAGCACGCGTTCGCGACGTACCGCACGCTCATCGGGCTGCGGCGCTCGACCGAGGCGTTGCGTCGCGGCGGTCTGCGCTGGGTCCTCACCGACGACGACGCCGTCGGCTACCTGCGCGAGACGCCGACCGAGCGCGTGCTGGTGGTCGTCGCCCGCGCGCCGTGGTCCGGCGCGACGCTCCCGGCTTCGCTCGCGCCGACGGGCGACGTCGAGACGCTGCACGGGCCGGACCTCGCCGTCGGGCCCGGGGGAGTCGCGGTGCCGGGTGACGGCCCGGGTGTGGGTGTGTGGCGGCTCGGCTGACGCGCTCTGCACGGGTCGCTCTCGCCGTCGGGCCGAGCCGCGTCATAGCGACGGCCCTGGTGTGGGGTCATGGCGACAGCCCGGGTGTGGGTGTGTGGCGGCTCGGGTGACCGGCGTCGCTGGTTAGGGTGGCCGCGTGCCAGCCTTCCGCGACGACCCCGGCCCGCGCGTCGGGCGGTACGTCGACGAGGACCGGCGTCGGTGGCTCGACGAGGCGCCGAAGTCGCAGCAGCGGACGCCGTTCGAGCGGGACCGCGCCCGGATCCTGCACTCGTCGGCGCTGCGTCGGCTCGGCGCCAAGACCCAGGTGCTGGGGCCGGCGACCGACGACTTCGTCCGGACGCGGCTGACCCACACGCTCGAGGTGGCGCAGGTCGGCCGAGAGCTGGGCAAGGCGCTCGGCTGCGACCCGGACGTCGTGGACGCGGCGTGCCTGGCGCACGACCTCGGGCACCCGCCCTTCGGTCACAACGGCGAGCGCGCTCTCGCGGAGCTCAGCGCTGACGTGGGCGGCTTCGAGGGCAATGCCCAGACGCTGCGCCTGCTCACGCGCCTCGAGCCCAAGGTCACCGACCCGAGCACCGGACGGCCGATCGGCCTCAACCTCACCCGGGCCAGCCTGGACGCCGCCACGAAGTACCCGTGGTCGGCCGTCGACGCGCCTCCGCGGCCGGACGGCACGCCGTCGGCCAAGTTCGGCGTCTACGCGGACGACCTCGAGGTGTTCGCCTGGCTCCGCGACGGCGCACCGACGGCCGTGCGGTGCCTCGAGGCGCAGGTGATGGACCTGGCCGACGACATCTCGTACTCCGTCCACGACGTCGAGGACGCCGTGGTCGGCGCGCGCCTCGAGCTCGAGGTCCTCGCGGACGCCGAGGTGCGTCACCGCGTGGCCGCGCAGGTGCGCGCCTGGTACGGCGACGCGGTCGACGACGCGGCGCTGCACGACGCGATGCGCCGCCTGCCCGGCCTCGGCACGTGGGTGCGGGACTACGACGGCTCACGCCGCGCGCTCGCCGCCCTCAAGGACATGACGAGCCAGCTCATCGGACGGTTCTGCGGCGCCGCGATCGCCGCGACCCGCGAGGTCTACGGCGACGGTCCGCTCACCCGGTACGACGCGCAGCTGGTCGTCCCCACCGCGACGCTCGCCGAGATCCTCGTCCTCAAGGGCCTCGCGGTGACGTTCGTCATGGCGCCCCGCGAGCAGGAGCCGCTCTACCGACGTCAGCGGGAGATCATCGCGGACCTCGTCGAGGTGCTGCACGAGCGCGCCCCGGTCGCGCTCGAGCCACCCCTCGCGGCCGACTGGGACGCCGCCGACGACGACACCGCGCGCCTCCGCGTCGTCGTCGACCAGGTCGCATCGCTCACGGACGTCAGCGCCGCGGACTGGCACGTCCGGCTCGTGCGCCCCCATCGCTGAGCCGCCCGACCCCGGCATCACTGAGAGCGGAGCCGCCACCATCCACCCTGCTGACCGGATGCTGCGCTGAGTCGCTCAGCCGTCGTGAACCGCTCCCGTCCAGCCTGCTGACGCGTCGAGCGCGGCGTCGCTGGGCCCGACGTCGCTGAGCCCGGCGTCGCTGGGCCCGGCGTCGCTGGGCCCGGCGTCGCTCAGACCTCCTGACCGGCGGCCATCCACTCGTCCATCCGGGCCTTCATCTGCTCCGGCGTCAGGTCCTCGAGGTGGGTCGCGACGATCCAGCGGTGCCCCGACGGGTCGCGCAGCGTCGCCGTGCGGTCGCCGTGGAACTGGTCGGCGGGCTCGGAGACGACGCGCGCGCCCGCCTCGACCGCCTGGCGGAACGCCGCGTCGACGTCGGGCACCCACAGAGTGAAGGAGGCGGGTACCGGTCCGTCGGGGTCGGGCGCCGCGACGCCGTACTCCGGCATCTCGTCGCTCACGGTCACGACCGTGCCGGCGATGCGTACCTCGGAGTACATGAGCATGCCGTCGGCCTCGAGGGTCATGACGACCTCACCGCCGAACGCGCGGACGTAGAAGTCGAGCGCGGCCGCGCCTCCGCGCACGACGAGGTTCGCGGTGACCGTGCTCTGACCGGGCGAGACGTGCTGTGACATGGGTTTCTCCTCATCGTCGGGCGCCACCATGGCACCCGTGGCCTCGAGCGTCGGACGTTCGCCGACGCGCTTCTCGTCTGATGTGGCGCGGAGTGCCGTCACGACCCTCGGTCGACGGCGCCGTCCGACACGACGCGTCCGGACGGGCTCATGAAGACGTAGCGCATCCTCCCTTCGGGATCGGGCGGCCCGGCGCGGCTGATCTCGAGCTCGCGACGGTGGACCTCGTGGTGGTGGAAGCTGCAGAGCAGGACGCCGTTCTCGACGGAGGTCGGGCCCTTGTCCCGGTCCCACCACCGGATGTGGTGCACCTCGCACCACCGTGCCTGCGCGTCGCAGCCCGCCCAGCCGCACGCGCGGTCGCGAGCCACGACCGCGCGGCGCTGGGCGCCCGTGTACGTGCGCTGCGCCCGGCCGATGTCCAGCGGTGCGCCCCGGGCGTCGACGACGACCCGCGTGAGCTCGCAGTCGCACAGCGCCCGCGCCACTTCGCTCGGGGGCACGGGCGTGCCGTCGTCGAGCGTGACCGGCTCCACGGCCGGCTCCTCGACGGTCGGTTCGGTGGCCCTCCTCTGCGCGCGGATCGCGACCCACGTGGACTCCGTCATGTGGAACGACACGTGCGGGCGGACCGCCGCGCCGCTCGACGTGCGCGGGTCGGTGAGCACCGACTCGGCGAGCGCACCGAGCGCATCGGCCCGACGCTGCTCCGACGTGCGCTCGTCGTCCTTCGCGGGTCGTGGCGTCGCGGCCTCCAGCGCGAGGCGCAGGCGGTGCCCCGCCATGCGGTCCAGGAGGCCGCTGATCCGGGTGCCGTCGGTGGCGTCGGTCACGTGCAGGTACCGCGCGGCCCGCTGCGCCTGGTACGACCGCTCGAGGCCACGAGGGTCGAGGCGGGCGGCGATCCGTGCCGCCGCGCGGCCGAAGGTGCCGGCGTCGACACGCCGTGCCACGGAGAGCAGCTCCTCCTGAGCCTCCGGCGCCGCGAGCGCGGCCTGCACCTGAGGATCGGCACTCGCCACGACCCGGCTCAGCGCTTCGAGGTGGTCCGGCGTGACGGAACCGTCCCGTACCGCGTCGCCGACGCGGGGGAGGGCTGCAGCCGTGTCGGCCTGCCGGACCTGGACCATCACGGGCCGTGCGCCTGCTCGCGAGGTGCGCGCACGCCACGCCTCGAAGGTCGGGTCGCCGTGCCCGCGCCACGTCCCCTCAGCACGTTCGGCCAGCAGCACCTGTCCCCGAAGGGCGGTCAAGGTGGCGACCGCGCGGTCGAACCCGCTCAGCAGCTCGCGCCGAGCGACCGGGCCGAGGTCGGCGGGACTCGCGGCCACGGAGGTCAGCTCGCGCACCGAGCCGGCCAGGGCGGCGAGCGCTCCAGCGACGTCGTGCGTCCGGCGCTCAACCGTGAGCACGGGAGGTGCCGCCATGGTCATCACAGCCACGTCGTCACCCCCGTCGTCGGCTCAATACCTGGGCATTGCCGTTCGAACGCCTGTTCGAAGTCTATCGAGATCGGGCGAACCGGACAAGGCCTTCGGCGACCACATCCGGGTCCTCGACGAAGGCCGCTTCGGAGACCGCATCCGGGTCCTCGACGAGAGCCGGCCCGGAGTCCGTGACCCCACCGTCTGCCTGTGCGACGACCGTCCGCGTCCGCCCCACCACCTAGACTCCAGCCGTGGCAGGACGCATCCGGCAGGACGACGTGGCTGCCGTCCGCGAGCGCGCCCGGATCGACGAGATCGTCGGCGAGCACGTGACGCTCAAGCCCGCCGGCGTGGGCTCCATGAAGGGCCTGTGCCCCTTCCACGACGAGCGCTCGCCGTCCTTCCACGTGCGGCCGCAGGTCGGGTTGTGGCACTGCTTCGGCTGTGGCGAGGGCGGCGACGTCATCTCGTTCCTGCAGAAGATCGACGGCCTCGGGTTCGCCGACGCGGTCGAGCACCTCGCCGGCAGGGTCGGCGTGCAGCTGCGCTACGAGGACGGCGGGGGACCGGTCCGGCCTGGTGAGGAGCCCGGCCGCCGGCAGCGCCTGCTCGAGGCGCACCGCGTCGCTGCCGCCTACTACGCCGAGCAGCTGGTCACGCCCGCGGCCGCCGTCGGGCGCACGTTCCTCGCCGAGCGCGGCTTCGACCGCTCGGCTGCCGAGCAGTTCGGTGTGGGCTTCGCGCCTCAGGGCTGGGACAGCCTGCTGCGCCACCTGCGCGGCCGCGGCTTCACCGAGGGCGAGCTGACGACGAGCGGGCTCATGAGTCAGGGCAACCGCGGCCTGTACGACCGTTTCCGTGGGCGGCTCGTGTGGCCGATCCGGGACGTCACGGGCGACGTCGTCGGCTTCGGCGCGCGCCGGCTGCTCGAGGAGGACCAGGGGCCCAAGTACCTGAACAGCCCGGAGACGCCGCTCTACAAGAAGGCCCAGGTGCTCTACGGGATCGACCTCGCCAAGCGCGCGATCGCGAAGGCGAAGCAGGTCGTCGTCGTCGAGGGCTACACGGATGTCATGGCCGCCCACCTCTCCGGCGTGCCGACGGCCGTCGCGACCTGCGGTACGGCCTTCGGCCCGGACCACGCGCGGGTCGTGCGGCGGCTCGTCGGGGACAGCTCGGCCGGGGCGGGCGTCCAGCTGGCCTCGGGCACGTCGGTCGGCGGGGAGATCATCTTCACGTTCGACGGCGACGCGGCCGGGCAGAAGGCCGCGCTGCGTGCGTTCGGCGAGGACCAGCGCTTCTACGCGCAGACGTTCGTCGCCGTCGAGCCCGGCGGCATGGACCCGTGCGACCTGCGCCTGGCGCGGGGACCGGAGGCCGTCCGCGCGCTCGTCTCGAGCCGTCAGCCGCTCTTCGAGTTCGTCATCCGGTCGACCATCAAGGCGCACGACCTCGACACCGTGGAGGGGCGCGTCGGCGCCCTGCGTGCGTCCGCCCCCGTCGTCGCCGGGATCCGCGACGCGGCGCTGCGCCCCGAGTACGCGCGCATGCTGGCCGGCTGGCTCGGCATGGAGCAGGACGCCGTCCGCTCCGCCGTCGCGGCGGCGGGTCGCAGCCTCGCGGGTCGCGGCGACGCCGGGGGCGGGGACCGGCGACCCGACGGCCGTCGCCCCGACCCGACCATGCCCGGCCCGGGCGAGCGTCCCGCGCGACCGGGCGGCGGTGACGACCGCCCGCAGCGACCCATCGCGCCGGACCGCGCGGACCCGGTCGCGAAGCTCGAGCGCAACGCGCTCGAGGCCGTGCTGCAGCACCCGGCGGTGGTCGACGCCGCCGCGTTCGACGCGCTGCCCACGGACACCTTCTCCGTCCCCGCGTTCCGGGCGGTCCATGAGGCGCTGCGGGCAGCCGGAGGTCTGGGGGCGATGCAGGACCCAGCCGGATGGGTCGACCGCGTGCGCGAGGAGGCGGCGGCACCGGTCGCCGGGCTCGTCACCGAGCTCGCCGTCACGCCGCTGCCCGAGGACCGTCCCGACGCCCTCGAGGACTACGTCCGCGGTGTCGTCGACGCGCTCGTGGACCTCGGCCTCACCCGCCAGATCGCCGACGCGCGTGGTCGCCTGCAGCGCATGGACCCGGTCGCGGAGGCCGACTCCTACCAGGCGGCGTTCGCGGACCTCGTGGCGCTCGAGGGCCGACGTCGGGCGCTGCGGCAGCGCGACTGACCCTGCTGGGCGCCGTCCCCGAGCCGCCCACCACGGCACGGACGTGCCTCTTGACGATCCCCACACGACCGACCTAGGTTCTCCGGATAGCGCTTTCCGTCATCGTCGACGGGCGCGGGGGAGGTCGAGCTGATGACGGCACGGACGGTTCGCGCGGGCGTCGCGCTGGGAGTGCTCGCCCTGGTCGTGGCCGGTGCACCGGCCGCCGCGGCAGAGGGTCACGGTCACGGGGGCCACGGCAACGGGGGCCACGGCAACGGGCACGGGCACGGCCACGGCCACGGCAGCCGCGACCTCGGGCGCCAGGTGCTCGGCCCCACGGACGGCTGGGCGGCCGCCGAGGGCGGGACGACCGGCGGCTCCGCGGCCACGGAGGAGTACGTCTTCCACGTCGACACGTGGCAGGAGCTCCGCGACGCGCTCGGCGGTGCCGACGCGCGCACGAACCAGACGCCCCGCATCGTGTACGTGCACGGCGAGCTGAACGCCTACGAGCAGGCGGACGGCACGCTCGCCACGTGCGACACGTTCGAAGCCACGTCCGGCTTCGACCAGGACGCGTACGTCGACGCCTTCGACGCCGACACCTGGCAGTGGCGCATCCCGGAGGCCGAGGTCGAGGCCCTGCAGGCTGCCCAGGACGCCGCGGCCGAGGTCCAGGCGGCCCAGACCCAGCAGCACATCGGCTCGCGCACCACGGTGGTCGGCGTCGGCGACGACGCCCGCATCGTCGGCGCCAACCTGCGCATCCGCGACGCGGACGACGTCATCGTCCGAAACCTCACCGTCTCCGACTCGACCGACTGCTTCCCCGAGTGGGACCCGGGCGACGGTGCCACGGGCAACTGGAACTCGCGCTACGACAACATCTCGGTGTGGACGTCGACCCATGTGTGGGTCGACCACACGACGCTGGACTCGGGGGCCGTGCCGCCGTCGGCGCTCGACACCGTGCACGGCCGACCGTACGAGGTGCACGACGGGCTGCTCGACATCACGCACAGCTCGGACCTCGTCACCGTCTCGTACAACGTCTTCGGCGAGCACGACAAGACGATGCTCATCGGCTCGTCCGACAGCCGCACCGCCGACCGCGGCACGCTCCGCGTCACGGTGCACCACAACCACTTCGTCGACATCGGTCAGCGCGCGCCGCGCGTGCGCTACGGCCAGGTGCACGTCTACAACAACCTCTACACGCAGACGACGGCGCAGGGCTTCACGTACTTCTGGGGCGTCGGCCGCGAGTCGCAGCTGTACGTCGAGAACAACTACCTCGACCTCGCGCCCGGTGCCGATCCGGCGACGGTCGTGGGCGCGTACGGCGGCACGGCGATGACGGAGGTGGGCACGCGCATCGACCACCGGCGCGTGAGCGCGCTCGCGCTCTACAACGCCGCGCACCCCGACGCGCCGCTGGGCGGCGACGCCGGCTGGGAGCCCGTGCTGCACGACCGCGTCCAGCCGACGTCGGCCGTCCGCGCGCACGTGCGCCACAAGGCAGGTGCGGGCGTCATCGGCTGAGAAAGGGCCATCAGGGCCTCCTCCACCCTGCCCGTGGCTGGCAGGGTGGAGGGATGCAGCTCGACGACGACGACCTCGTGACCACGCTCGACACGGCGCTCGCGGGGATGACCGACGTCCTGGTCGCGCTCGGAGACGACCTCGTGAACGCGCGCCCGGACCTGCCGGGCGCCAACTCGCCGTACGCCATCGTCACGCACTGCCTCGGCGTCCTTGACCACTGGGTCGGCCGGCTCGTCGCCGGCCGCGACGTCGAGCGGGACCGGGAGGCCGAGTTCCGTGCCGCGGGCCGGGTCGACGACCTGGTCGCCCGGGTGCAGGCAGCGCGTGACCGGCTGCGGGACGACGTCGCGGGCGCCGACGGCACCGCACCGTTCGCCCTGCCGACGGGCCGACCCCCGCGGGACTGGCCCACGACGCGGGGCGGTGCGCTCGTGCACGCCGTCGAGGAGCTCGCGCAGCACCACGGTCAGCTCGAGATCACGCGCGACCTCCTGCTCGCGCGCGCCGGGCGCGCCGGGCTGGCGCAGGTGGCGCAGCACGCGGACGACCTCGACCGCGCCGCGGCGTTCTACCGCGACCTGCTCGGCGCGGAGCCGGCCGGCCGGTTCGACCCGCCGGGGCTGCTCTTCTTCCGCCTCGGGCCCACCCGGCTGCTGCTCGAGCGCAGCGCGCCGTCGTCCCTCGTCTACCTGCAGGTCCCTGACGTGCGCACGCGCGTCGAGGAGCTCCGCGCGCGGGGCGTCGTGATCGAGGGCGATCCGCACGTCATCTTCCGGCACGACGACGCCGCGCTCGGTCCCGCCGGGCACGACGAGTGGCAGGCCTTCGTCCGGGACTCGGAGGGCAACCTCGTCGGGCTCGTCAGCCACCAGCCGGTCGCGTAGCAGCGTCCCCGACGGCGCCGCCGGAGTCCCGGAGCGCGGAGACCAGCCACCGCAGCACGTCGTCCGTCGCGGCCGGGCGCGCGTAGTGGAACCCCTGCGCGTGGTGCACCCCGACCTCCATCAGCCGGGTCGCGACCGCCTGCGACTCGACGCCCTCGGCGATGACGTCGAGGCCGAGCGTGCGGGCGAGGTCCACGACCGACCGGATGATCGCGAGGTCGACGTCGCCGTCCTGGACGTCCGCGACGAAGGCACGGTCGATCTTCAACGTGCTCACGGGCAGCGAGCGCAGGTAGGCGAGGGCCGAGTACCCGGTGCCGAAGTCGTCGACCGCGCAGTGGACCCCCGCCCCTGCGAGCTCCTGCAGCACCGCCCGCGCTCTGCGGTCCACGAGCGCGGACTCGGTGACCTCGACCGAGACCACGTCCGCGGCGCGGCTGAGGAGGTCGACGAGCTCGTGCGCGACCTCGTGGTCGGTCAGGCTCGTGACGCTGACGTTGACCGCGATGGGCAGCGCGAGTCCGCGGCGGTGCCACCGGCGCGCCTGGCTGGTCGCCTGCCGCACCACGTCCAGCGTGAGCTCGCCGATCAGCCCTGTCTGCTCGGCGAGCGGGACGAACTCGCCGGGCAGCACGAGGCCGCGTGAGGGGTGGCGCCACCGCACGAGCGCCTCGAGCGAGACCGGCTCGCCGGACACCATGTCGACGACCGGTTGGTAGTAGAGCTCGAGCTCGTGGGTGCGGATCGCCGCGCGGAGCTCGGTGATCATGGCGAGCCGTTCCGCGGGCGCCGAGTCCAGGACCGGGTCGTAGCTCACCCAGTGCCTCCCCGTGGTGCGTTTGGCGCGGTACATCGCGACGTCCGCATGACGCAGCAGGACCGATGCGTCGGTGCCGTGCATGGGCGCCGTCACCGCGCCGAGCGACGCGGAGAGCGTCACGTCGAGGCCGTCGAGCGGCACCGGCGCCTCGACGGCTGACAGCACGGCCTCGGCCATCCTCGTCACGTCCGTGGACTCGACCGGGCCGGGGAGGCAGACGGCGAACTCGTCGCCGCCGAGCCGCGCGACCGTCGCGTCCTCGCCCGCGAGGGCGAGCAGACGCGCCCCGAGGACCTCGAGGAGCTCGTCACCCGCCGCGTGCCCGAGAGAGTCGTTGACGTCCTTGAACCCGTCGAGGTCCAGCAGGAGGAGCGCCGTCGTGTGGCCCTGCTGCAGGGCGGCGGCGACCGCCGCGTCGACCTCCCGTCGCAGGACGGCACGGTTGGGCAGACGCGTCAGCACGTCGCGCTCCGCGAGGTCGCGCAGCCGCTCCTCGGCGACGTTCCGCTCGAGCGCGGCACCCAGCACGTGGGCGAGCTGCTCGAGGAAGACGACGTCGGCCGTGGTGAAGGCGTCGTAGTCCTGCGAGGCGACGAACACGGCACCCCAGACGGAGCCGCCGACACGGATCGGCACGGCGGCGTCGCTGCGCAGACCGAAGTCCACGAGGGGCTGGCGCCCGGCCTCGCCAGGACCCGGGATGCGGGGGACCACGGTAGCTGCGGCGCCGACGGCGGCGCCCGCGAGCGCCGTCCCGGCGATCGAGGCGAGCGGCAGGCGCGTGCCCAGCAGCTTCGCGCCGGACGGCCCCGCGACCGCGTGCATGGCCAGGGTCGCGCCGTCGTCGACCAGCTCACCGACGCCGACCAGCGCCGGGTCGAGGACGCGCACGACCTCGGCCACCGTCGCTCCGGCGAGGACGTGCGGTCCCGCCTCGCTGACCGCGCGACGTCCGAGCTCGGCAACCGCGCGCTGCTGCTCCGCGCGACGCTCGAGCGCTCGCGAGGCCCCGACGCTCTCGGTCACGTCGACGAAGTAGACGGCCAGACCGCTGTCGGACGGGTGGGCGCGGACGTCGAACCACCGGTCGAGCGGTGGGTAGTACTCCGTGAAGGTCTCCCGGTGACCGCTCGCGACGGCGTCGCGGTAGCGGCGGTCGAACGTCGAGCCGACGATCTCGGGGAACGCCGCCCAGATCGACCGGCCGAGGATCTCCTCGGCAGGCCGCTTGAGGAAGCGCTCAGCCGCCGGGTTGACGAACGTGAACCGCCACTGCGGGTCGAGGGCGTAGAAGCCGTCGGAGATGCTGTGCAGCAGCTCGCTCGTACGGGCGAGCGCGACCTCGGCGGCGAGCTCGGCGCGCGCCCGTTCGAGGGCCAGGGCGGCAGCGCGTGCGAGGTCGTGCAGGAGGGCTCCCCGCCGGTGTCGCTCGGCGTCGTCGAGCCCCTGCGGGAGCCAGACCTCGACCGTGCCGACGCTGTGGTCGTCGTGGCTCACCAGGGGCACGACGAGCGGTGCGACGGCGCGGTCAGGCGTCCCGACGGTCGCGATGCACGGCTGCGCGTGCTCGTGCGTCCAGACGGGCACGACCGGTGGGGCGGCGGTCGTCACGGCCGCGAGCGCGTCGACGAGCCGCACGACCTGCTCGCTGACGCCCGCGACGGTGGCCTCGTAGCTCGGCGCGGAGGCGAGGGACAGGACGGCGACGTGCAGCTGCTCGCGCTCGCTCGCGAACCGCCGGGCCCTTGTCACGTCGCGCGCGACGCCGTAGCGCAGGCCGCCCGGGCCGTCGGTCCACGCGCTCCAGGCGAGGGTGCGGTACCCGCCGGCGCGGCGCCGGTAGCGGTTCTCGAAGTTCGTGATCCGCTCGCCCGCAGCCGTCCGGGCAAGGGCCTCGGCGGTGGCGGCGACGTCGTCCGGGTGGATGAGGTCGACGATCCGCATGCCCCGCAGCTCGTGCGGCGACCAGCCGAGAGTGGTCTCCCACGCGTCGTTGACGTGCAGGAACGTCCCAGCCGGGTCGGTCACGCACAGGAGGTCGAGGGACAGCGCGAAGAACCGCTCGAGGTCCACGCGCTCGGAGGCCATGCCCCACTGTTGCGCCTGCGGGCGTCGGGCGCACCGCAGCCCGCGAGCGGCGTGCAGGGCCCGAGCGGGGGCGCCGGTCCCATCCGCGCTACGTCGCCGCGAGCAGCCGCTCGCCGAGCCGTCGGACCGTCTGCCGCAGCTCGGGTCCGCCGACGACGTGGAAGGGCACCGGGATCGCGGCGAGCTGCTCGGCGTACCAGTACGGGTTGCTCGTCGTGCCGACGAGCCGTGCGCGCCCGGGGCCGGCGTGCTCGAGCGCACCCAGGGCACGCGGCAGGTAGCGGCCGGCCGCCGCGGCGTCGTCGTCGACGAGCACCTCCGTCGCGTACTCCCAGCCGACGGCGAGCTGCGCCTCGAGCACGGCGACCGGGTCCAGGTCGACCGGCCGCTCGAACGTCTCGGCGAGCACGGCGACCGAGCGCACGCGGTCGACGCGGTAGGTGCGCACCGCCTCGGCGCGGTGCGACCAGCAGACGAGGTACCACCGCCCGTGGCGCACGACGACGGCCCAGGGATCCGCCTCGACGGACCACTCGCTTCCCGCCTCGGACCGATACTCCACCGAGACCCGACGGCGATCGGCGCAGGCTGCGACGAGCGTGGAGGTCGTCGCGGGGTCCGGCCGCGCGGCGGCGCGGTCCGGCGCCGGCGCGGCCGAGACGCGCACCGCCTCCACCTGCGCCGCGAGGGTCGCGGGCAGCGCACGCACGATCTTGCCGAGCGCGCTGCCCACCGGGTCCGCGGTGTCGCTCACGTCGTGGTGGCCGTCGAGGACGGCCATCACGAGGCCGAGCGCCTCGGCGGGGGTGAACATCAGAGGCGGCAGCCGCACCCCGCGACCCGCGCGGTAGCCGCCGTAGCGGCCGCGTGACGACTCGACGGGGATGCCGGCCTCGCGCAGCACGGCGACGTACCGGCGGGCGGCGCGCTCGCTGACGCCCAGGCGGCCGGCCAGCTCGTCGGCGGTGATGCCGGGCCGCGCCTGGATGGCCTCGAGGGCGAGGAGGGCTCGTGCGGTCGGGCTCGCGTCCGCGGCCATAGGACTTCCCATCCGGCAGTAGATCGTCCGGATTCGACCCTAGCGTGCGAGCCATGACACACGACATCGCCCTGGACACGACGATCGCCGAGCCGGCCCCGGACGCCGACGAGGTCGAGATGATGCTGTTCGCGCTCGAGCGCTCAGCTCGCCTGGACACCGACGCCATCGCCTGGACGGTGCTGGCCGGGGCGACCCTCGACGTCATCGTCGCTGGTGGGCTCTTCGCGGATGCTGGGGACGCCACACTCGGCCAGGACGTCCAAGGCCCGTTCACGGTCGCAGCCGAGCGCGCCTGAACGGTACCCGCGCAAGTCGTCCGGGACTACCACTCGTTCCGAGGCGCGTCCCAGAGGCGCTCCATGTCCGCAGCCGTCCCTCGAGCGTATCCGCAGACCCTCATGTGTTCGGCACGGCACGGCGCCCGTTCGAGGGGAGGAGGTGTGCTCCGCAGACCCGTACGAGAACGCCGTCGTAGAGATTACGACTAGTGTGAACGCCAATGATGACTCCCTCCTTGACGGCCATGATCACCGGCTGGCACGCTGCTCGCATTCGGCCCACGAAGACAGCGCGGAACCCAAGGAGATGACGCAATGGCGCGTGCAGCAGGTGCGCTTGGAACGGCAGCAGCGATGAGCATCGCCCTGCTTATCACCAGCGCGAGCGCAACGGCAGCCGTACCCCAGCAGGACGCGACAGACGGGGTGGCTGAACTCATCGCCGACGTAGCCCCCGACCAGGGCGACGTCCTCGTGGGCGTGCAGAACGCAGCCGGTGACACCACCGCGCGCATTGGTGCCATCACCGTCGCAGTGCCGGCCGACCCAACCGAACCCGTGACTCTCAGCAGCACGGGCGCTGCGGCGCTCGAGGTGTCCTTTCCCGCCGAGGTAGACGTCAGCGCAGCGGACATCGCGGGCGACGGCACGTTGGTCTATGCAGGCGACGACGCCACGGCCGCAGCGCAGATCCTCGACGACGGCTCGGTGCGGCTCCAGACCGTGACCGAGAGCGCCAAGGGCCCCCACGAGTTCACCTACTCGTTCGGGGACAGCATCACGCCAACCCGCAGCGTAGACGGCGCGACAATCGAGCTCCTGGCGGGTGGCTCTCCACTCGGACAGGTCGCACCCGCGTGGGCCGTGGACGCCAACGGCAACGCGGTCGCCACGTCCTACGAGATTCGTGGCAACACACTCGTCCAGGTCATCGTGCCGAACGCGGACACGACCTACCCCGTCGTGGCCGACCCGAAGGTGAGCTTTGGACTGGGCATCTACTACCACTACAACCGGGCTGAGACGGCAACCATCGCGGGCTACGGCATCGGAGGAGCAACCGCGGCGGGGGCGGTATGCGCGACGTTCGGCGGGGCAATCGGGCTCGCGGTGTGCGGGTCGTACATTGCCGCGATCATCCACCAGGCGGGCATTGCGCAGAACTCGTCGCCCAAGAAGTGCCTCGTGGTCCGGCAGGTCACTCCGACGCTCCTGGTTCCCTACACCTACCGCGACTCCCGGTGCGTGTGAGCATGGACGCGAATGCCCGCAGGAAGGGACCGCGAGCGGTGTTCACCCCATGGCCACGTGCGGCTGCGCTAGCTCTTGGCTGGGTCGCGATCGCCGTCACGTGGGTCGTCTCGACGGCGGATGGTGGGGTCAATGCCGCTTGGGTTCCAGCGATCATCGTCGGTGGGGTCACTGCGCTCTGGTTCGAGGGGTACTCCCTCGGCGAGTTCGCTCGGCGATTCGGTCTAGCCAGGCACTAGCACGGAAGCGCAGAACACGGTCACTCCGGCCGTCGGGGTGCCCGTGTTTTGCACCGGCTCGATGGGGAAATTGTGCCGCTCGCCGGGAGACTGTCCAATCAACTGCGCGCTGCCTTCCAGTTCGTTGCGCCTCGTTCCGTTGGTGAGCACCGTGTGCATTGCACGGCCAGGCTACGTTGCTGCCATCCGTCGCTGATGGGCGCTCCGATTCTGACGAGCGATCCGGGCATTCGCGCGGCGAGTCACGCTCTCGCCCTTGGCGGGCTATCGGTTGGCAGTGCACCAGGGAAGGCAACACGGGCCGGGTCGGTGACGCGCCCATCTCATACCGGGTCTCGCAGGAGGTTGCGACGACATCCCTGGCCACGAGTTGATCGAGCCCGGCGTGATGGGTGTGCTCGGCCCGGACCGTTCGGGCGCCGGATCGAACTGGCTTGGGAGTGTGACATCACTCGACGAGGCGCATCGCCGTGTGCGTGCTGCGCCCGATCCACGGGGGAGGGCCGGTCGACGACGCCACGCAGCTTCCCGGTTCGCCATAGTTCCATGAGGGCAGCGGCGCCTTCGTCGACTGGCGCGATGCAACGAGCGGCCCGGACGAAGTGCAAGCTCATGTCCCGAGGTCTCGACCCTTCACGGCCCGCATGTCGCGCGGGATCGGCTTGGCCACAGGCGCACATCCACCGCGGGAGCTAGTTGCAGCCGACCGGTCAAGGTCGGTCCGGACGCACGCGCGGCCCTGAACGAGTTCGCGCCTCGCGTCCTGGAGACCGGACCGCGATCGAAGACCCGGGGTGACGACCCCCGTATAAGGACCGGTCGATTGAACCGCCCCGGCTTCCGTGGAGGCTCTCAA
>NZ_JACVQL010000040.1 GCF_019733465.1 Actinotalea ferrariae
CCTCGAGGCGTCCCGGGCGGACGCGGCGCGCGCCGAGGCGCGGGCCGCCGGTCAGCGTCCGACCGCCTGACCACCCGCCGGCCGGACCCTGCTCAGGTCGGCGACCGCTCGGCGAGACGGTCCGGCGGCCCCGCCCACGGCGCGCGGCTCTGCGTCTACGATCCGAAACGGCACCGGCTCACCCGGTGGTCGCATCACTGCTGCTGCGTCCGGAGGAAATGTGACCCACGAGACCTCGTCCCCGTTGGAGAACCTGCTGGCCGAGAGCCGCAGCTTCCCACCGAGCCCCGAGTTCGCCGCACAGGCCAACGCCCGGTCGGAGATGTACGCCTGGGCGTCGTCGGACCGGCTGGGCTTCTGGGCCGAGCAGGCCCGGTCCCTGCTGAGCTGGGAGACGGACTTCACCGAGGTCCTCGACTGGTCGGGGGCGCCCGTGGCCCGGTGGTTCGCGGACGGCCGCCTCAACGCCTGCTACAACGCCGTGGACCGCCACGTCGAGGCGGGCAACGGCGACCGCGTCGCCATCCACTTCGAGGGCGAGCCCGGCGACACGCGCACGCTGACGTACCGCGAGCTGCAGGTCGAGGTCTCCCGCGCGGCGAACGCGCTGCGGACCCTCGGCGTCGACACGGGCGACCGGGTCGCCATCTACCTGCCGATGATCCCCGAGGCGGCCGTCGCGATGCTCGCGTGCGCGCGCATCGGCGCGGTCCACTCGGTCGTCTTCGGCGGGTTCTCGGCGGAGGCCCTGCGCTCGCGCATCGCCGACGCCGAGGCGGTCGCCGTCATCACGGCCGACGGCGGCTACCGCCGCGGCAACGCGACCGCGCTCAAGCCGGCGGTCGACGAGGCGCTCACGCCCGCACCGGACGGCACCGCGACCTCGATCCAGAAGGTGCTCGTCGTGCGCCGCACCGGGCAGGACGTCGCCTGGACCGAGGGACGCGACGTCTGGTGGCACGAGGCCCTGGCGGCCGAGAGCGACCAGCACGAGCCCGTCGCCGTGGAGGCCGAGCACCCGCTGTTCATCCTCTACACGTCCGGCACCACGGGGAAGCCGAAGGGTATCTTCCACACGACGGGCGGCTACCTCACCCAGTGCGCCTACACGCACCGCAACGTCTTCGACCTCAAGCCCGAGTCGGACGTCTACTGGTGCACCGCCGACGTCGGCTGGGTCACCGGGCACTCGTACATCGTCTACGGGCCGATGGTGAACGGCGCGACCCAGGTCATGTACGAGGGCACGCCCGACACCCCGCACAAGGGGCGCTGGTGGGAGATCATCGCCAAGTACGGCGTGACGATCCTGTACACGGCGCCCACGGCGATCCGCACGTGCATGAAGTGGGGCGAGGACATCCCCGCGCAGCACGACCTGTCGTCGCTGCGGCTGCTCGGCAGCGTCGGGGAGCCGATCAACCCCGAGGCGTGGATGTGGTACCGCCGCGTCGTCGGCGGTGACCGCACGCCCGTGGTCGACACGTGGTGGCAGACCGAGACGGGCGCGATCATGATCTCGCCGCTGCCGGGCGTCACCGCCGCCAAGCCGGGATCCGCGCAGACGCCGCTGCCGGGCATCTCGGCCGACGTCGTGGACGAGGAGGCACGCCCGGTGCCGAACGGCTCGGGCGGCTACCTCGTGCTCACGGAGCCGTGGCCCGCGATGCTGCGCGGCATCTGGGGCGACATGCAGCGGTACGCCGACACCTACTGGTCGCGCTTCGAGAACATCTACTTCGCGGGCGACGGCGCCAAGAAGGACGACGACGGCGACATCTGGCTGCTCGGCCGTGTCGACGACGTCATGAACGTCTCGGGCCACCGCCTGTCGACCACCGAGATCGAGTCGGCGCTCGTGTCGCACCCGATGGTCGCCGAGGCCGCCGTCGTCGGCGCGAGCGACCCGACCACGGGCCAGGCGGTCGTGGCCTTCGTGATCCTGCGGGCCGAGCACCTCGCCAAGGTGGACGAGGAGGGCGAGGGCGCCGACGTCGCCGCGACGCTGCGCGCCCACGTGGCCAAGGAGATCGGGCCGATCGCCAAGCCGCGGACCATCCTCGTGGTCACCGAGCTGCCCAAGACCCGGTCCGGCAAGATCATGCGCCGGCTCCTGCGCGACGTGGCCGAGCACCGCCAGGTCGGCGACGTCACGACCCTCGCCGACTCCTCGGTCATGGACCTCATCAGCGCGGGCCTCAACGCCCCCGCGACGACCAGCGAGGACTGAGCACACCTGCGTCGACGCGACGTGTCCCGTGCCTCGCACCGGGCACGTCGCGTCGCGGGCTGTGGCCCGCCGCTCGGACGACGCCGACGCCCACCGGGGCGCGGTGGACGGTCAGGCCCCGGGGCGCGTCATCGGCACGTGCGGGATGCCGTCCTCGTCGAAGCCGGGGCCGTCGACGACGAAGCCGAATCTGCCGTACCAGCCCGCGAGGTGCTCCTGCGCGTCGAGCCGCACGGACGCGGCCGGGTCGCGCGCGGTGCAGCGCTCGACCCCGCGGCGCATCAGCTCGGACGCGACGCCGCGCACACGGGCGGCGGCCGCGGTCGCCACACGTCCGATGCGCAGGGCACCGTCGGGGTCGCGCAGGACGCGCAGGGTCGCGACGACGACGCCGTCGTCCGCCGCCCAGAGCAGCTCGGCCCCGTCCTCGACGTCACGGCCGTCGAGGTCCGGGTAGGCCGCACCCTGCTCGACGACGAAGACCTCGACCCGCAGCCGGAGGATCGCGTAGAGCGTCGTCGGGTCGATCTGCGCCACGGTCGCGCGGTGGTACGTCAGCACCGGACGACGGTAGCCGCGTCCGGGACGAACCTGCGCGGCGGTGGTGGGATGGGGCCATGACCGCACCCGCACCCCTCCGCGAGGTCCCGCCCGGCACCCGCCTGCCCGACGACGACGTCGCCGCGGTCCGAGCCCTCGCGCGCGCCGCCGAGGAGCACGACGGCATCGAGGCCCTCGGCGAGCAGACGCTGCTCGACCTGACGGCCGACGCGCCCGTGCGGCACCTCCTCGTCGATCCGCCCGCGCACACCGCGCCGTCGCACGGGCGCCACGCGCCCCTGCTCGGCTACGCCGCGGTGCGGCACGACGGCGAGGGCGGCGCCGCCACGAGCGCCGAGCTCGTGGTGGACCCCGCGC
>NZ_JACVQL010000400.1 GCF_019733465.1 Actinotalea ferrariae
GGCCACAGGACCGTCCAGCCGACGTCGCCCGCCGCGCCGGTCGTGCCCGTGACGCCGACGTCGACGGGGACGCCCGCGGCGCCGAGAGCCTCGAGCGTGCGCCGCGCCTGCCCGGCCGGTTCCGGCACGGGGCTCACGAGCGCCCGCACGACCTCGCGCCCCTCGAGCACCGGCGCCAGCCCGCCCACGTGGTCGGCGTGGTGGTGGGTCAGCACGAGGAGGTCGACCCGGCGCACGCCGAGGGCGTCGAGGCAGGCGTCGGCCGCGTCACCGTCCGGTCCGACGTCGACGACGACGGCGGAGTCGGGTCCCGTGCGCACCGCGAGCGCATCGCCCTGCGCGACGTCGCACAGGACGACGCGCCAGCCGGGAGGCGGCCACCCACCGGGCAGCAGGCCGAGCAGCGGTACCCGGACGGCGGGGACGCTCAGCACGAGCGCGACCGCCGTCGTGGCGGCGACCCACGGCGGGACGGGGGCACGGCGGCGGAGCACCACGGCGAGTGCGACCGATGTCACCGCGGCGAGCAGGAGCGCGCCTCCGACGCCGCCGGGCCACGGCGCCCGCGCGCCCTCGAGCCCCGCGGCCGCCCTGGCGACGAGGCCGACCCACGAGCACGGGACGCCCGCGAGCACGGCCAGGGCGTGGCCGAGCGGAGGAGCGAGGGGCGCGGCGACGGTCGCCGCCAGGCCCAGCAGGGTCGCCGGTGCCATGGCCGGTGCTGCCAGGAGGTTCGCGGGCACCGCGTACACGGACACCACGGGGTCGAGCAGGACGAGGACCGGTGCGCACGCGGCCTGGGCCGCGACCGGGACGGCGAGGGCGAGGGCGAGCCACCGCGGTACGGCCGCCGGCAGCCGCGCGGCGAGGGGTGGTGCGAGCAGCACGATCGCCCCCGTCGCGACGACCGACAGCACGAAGCCGAACGACCGGGCGAGCCACGGGTCCAGCGCGAGCAGGACCACGACCGTCGCGCCCAGCGCGGGGAGGGCTCGCGAGCGCCGCCCGGCCAGCAGCCCGACGAGGGCGACCGCCCCCATGCCGGCCGCGCGCACGACGCTCGGCTCCGGCCGGACCAGCAGGATGAACGCGGCCATGACGGCCGCGCACACGAGCGCCCGCACGCGGCGCGGGAGCCGTCCGGTCGCGCCCAGGACGGCCGCGCCGAGCACCGCGAAGTGCCCACCCGAGACCGCGGTCACGTGCGTGAGGCCGGACGTGCGCATCGCCGCGTCGAGGTCGTCGGCGACGCGCGAGGTGTCCCCCACCGCCGCCCCGGGCACGAGGCCGCGCGCATCGCCCGGGAGGTCGGCGGAGACGTCCAGGAGCCCGGTCCGCAGCCCGTCCACCACGGCGTCCACGGCGCCGGCTCGTGCGACCACCACGGGCGCCTCCCACACCGAGACCGACGCGACCCCCTCGTCGCCCGGCTCGGCGGGGGCCGACCGACCGGTCGCGCGCACCGTGCTGCCGACCGGGACGCCTGCCCAGCGGCCGTCCCCCAGCACGACCGCGGCTCCCCCGCCCGGACCGCTGCGCCCCCGCCCCTCGACGGCGACGACCGACACGGCGACCGCCCAGCGGCGGTCGCCGTCGTCCGACGGCCACGGCGACGCGACCGGGCGCGCGTCCGCGCGCACGACGCCCACGACCGTGACGACCGCGCGGTCGGCGGCGAGCGAGGCGAGCCCGGACCGCTCCCGGACGTGCAGCTGGACGCCGGCGCCGGCCAGGAGCAGGGCGACGACGACGAGGACGAGCCCAGACCCCGCGAGCACTCCGGACGGACCTCCCCGTCGGGCCGTGCCGGGCGGCGCGCGGCCGGCGAGCGCGGCGCACGCCGCGAGCACGCCGCACGCGGCGATCC
>NZ_JACVQL010000401.1 GCF_019733465.1 Actinotalea ferrariae
CCCGCGCGCCGGCGTCGCGCGCGAGCCGCAGCGCGGCGAGCACCGCGGGTCGCGGCTGCTGGAGCTGCACGAGCACCGCGTCGGCGCCGCGCACGACGTCGGCCGCGGCGGCGACGTCGTCGGCCGTCAGCAGCTGCTCGGCGGGTACGTGCTCGAGCAGGCGCCGCACGCCGTCCGGCTCGACGACGTCGAGCAGCAGGGCCGTGCGCCCGCCGTCGCGGCGCACGACCGCGCTGACGTCGAGGCCGTCTCCCTCCGCCTCGCGCAGCACCTGGCCGCCCGCGAGGTCGTCGCCGACGACGCCCACGAGCGCGACGTCGAGCCCGAGCCGCCGGCAGCCGACGCCCTGGTTGGCGCCCTTGCCGCCGAGCAGCTCGTGCCGCTCCTCGACCAGCGCGGACCCGCCCGGGCCGGGCAGCCCGGGAACCCGGAGCACGAGGTCGCGCGCGACCTGCCCCACCACCACCACGCGTGCCATCCGTCCTCCCGTCGTCGCGCCTCCGGACCAGGCTGGTGGCCACGGACGGCGCGCGCGACCGCGGGACGTCGGCGACACTGCCGTGCATGACACGACCGGTCGAGCCGTGGACGCTGCGCGAGCCGGCGCCGGACCTGGACGCGCACCGGTCGGCGGCCTCGGTCCTCACGGTCTCCAACGGGTGGATCGGCGTGCGGGGCGCGTTCGAGGAGCTCCGTCCCCACGCAGGCCCGGCGACGATCATGGCGGCCGTGCACGACGACGTCCCGCTCTCGTACGCCGAGCCGGCCTACGGCTACCCCGAGAGCAGCGAGCACCTCGTGCCGGTGCCGGACGCGTGGTCCGTGCAGCTGCTCGTCGACGGCCACCCGTTCGACGTGCGTCTCGGGCCGACCCGCCACGAGCGGACCCTCGACCTGCGTCGCGGCGTGCTGCACCGCGAGGTCGACTGGACGGCACCGTCGGGCGCGGACGTCGAGGTCCGCACCGACCGCCTCGTGTCGCTCGCGCGCCGCGAGCTGGTCGTGACCCGGTACGAGGTCCGCAGCCCGAGCGGGGCGCGCGTCGAGCTGCGGCCCTTCGCCTGCTGCGCCACCGCGCCCGGTGCGGCGGAGGTCGGGCCCGAGGACCCCGACCGCCCGGCGTTGACGGCGGAGACGTGCGGCCACACCGGCGAGCGCTCGTGGACCGTCCACCGGGCCGCGCGCTCGGGCGTCCGC
>NZ_JACVQL010000402.1 GCF_019733465.1 Actinotalea ferrariae
CGCCGCGCGCCCGCGACCCGGCGACGAACGCGCCCGAGCCCGCCGGAGTCCCGCCGGAGCCGCAGGTAGGCTCGCCCTGTTCGACGACGGGAGGGGCACGCGGTGGACGACGACGCGCCCGCGGGCCCCCGGCACGCCACGCCGTCGGCGCGCTCCCGCCACGCAGCCCCGGCGGCTCGCTCCCGCCGGAGACCGGCGCTGGCCGCGGTGCTCGCCGTCGTCGGCGTCCTCGCGGCCTGGGCCGGCTGGCTCGCCCTCGACGCCCTCCGCGCGCGGGACGAGCTCCTGGCCGCGGCCGACCTCGTCACGGACCTGCGGGAGCAGGTGCTCGAGGGCGACCGCGACTCGGCCACCGCCTCTCTCGCCGCGCTCCAGGACCACGCGGGTCGGGCGTCCGACGCGGCTCACGGGCCGCACTGGTCGGCCGCCGCGGCGCTCCCGTGGGTCGGGCCGAACGTGCGCGCGGTGCAGGTGGTCAGCGAGGTCGTCGACGGTCTCGCCGACCGCGCCCTGCCCGGCCTCATGGACGCCACGGCGACGGTCGACCCGGCAGCCCTCGTGCCGGTCGACGGCCGCGTGCCGCTCACACCGCTCCTCACGGCCGCCCCCGTCGTGGTCGCCGCGGACGCCGAGGTGCAGGCCGCCGCGGAGAGGCTCGCCGCCCTCGACCCCGCCGGCCTGTGGGCACCCGTGGGCGGCCCGGTGCACGACCTCGCGGCGCAGGTCGAGGACGTCGCGGCGACGACGGCGACGGCCGCGCGAGCCGTCCGCCTGCTGCCGCCCATGCTCGGTGCCGACGGCCCCCGCCGCTACCTGCTGCTCGTCCAGACGACGGCGGAGCCGCGAGCCACCGGCGGGATCCCGGGCGCGGTGATCCTGCTCGAGGCCGACGGCGGCGCGGTCCGGGTCCTCGAGCAGCGCGCGGGCGGCCCGCTGGTCGACCTGCCCGAGCCCGTCGTTCCGCTCTCGCAGGCCGAGCAGTCCCTGTTCGGGCCCGACCTCGCCGCCGACATGCGCGACGTGACCTTCACGCCCGACTTCCCGCGCACCGGCGAGATCGCCCGCGCGATCTGGCAGCAGCAGGTCGGCGGCGACGTCGACGGCGTGCTGTCGGTCGACCCGGGCACCCTCGCGCTGCTGCTCGGCGCCACCGGGCCGGTGCCCCTGCCCGCCGGGGCCGTCGCGGACGCCGTCGGCCCCGCCCTGACGGCGGACAACGCCGTCCAGGTGCTGCTCAACACCGTCTACCAGGTGCTGCCGCCGGCAGAGCAGGACCCGTTCTTCGCGACGACCGCCTCGTCCGTGTTCACCGCCGTGGTCGGTGGTCAGGGTGAGCCGGCGGCCGCCGTGGACGCCCTCGCGCAGGCGGCCCGCGAGGGACGGCTCCTCGTGTGGTCGGCCCGCCCGGAGGAGCAGGCGCTGCTCGAGGGCACCGTGCTGGGCGGCGAGCTCGTCGGCCACCGCGGCGGGGCGCCCGTCGTCGGCGTGTTCCTCAACCAGGGGAACGCCGACAAGATGGGCTACTACCTGGGGCTCGACGTGACGGCGAACCCGGGCGACTGCCTGACGGACGGCACGCGTCGCTTGGACGTCGTCGTGACGCTGAGCAACGACGTGCCGGGCGACCCGACCGCGCTGCCGACCTACATCACCGGCCCGGACGAGGACACGCCCGCGGGTCACATGCAGACCAACGTGCTGCTCTACGCGCCGACGGACGGCTACGTCGACGAGGTCGAGGCCTCGGCGGGGGAGCCCGGCGTCGCGGCGCACGTGCACGACGGGCTGCGCGTGGTGGCCCGGACCGTCCGCCTGGCCCCGGGCGAGACCCAGACCGTGCGCTACTCCGTCGTCACGGGGGCGAATCAGGACGAGGCACCGATACTGCGCGTCACGCCATCCCCCGGACGGGTGACATCTCTCGGGAGCGGCTGGTCGTGCTCATGACGACGGCGCGGATGCCGATGGGACGCGTGGCACCTCACGTGCCTCATCCGAGCTGAACGCTGCCGTCGTGCACCACAGGAGTCGTTTCATGAACCGTCGTCGTCTCGCCCTCACCACCCTCGCCGCGGGTGCGCTCGTGCTCGCCCCGACTGCTGCGCTGGCGTACGACGCACCCGGCTACGGCACGACGACCCAGGACGCCGCCCCGGCCGCCGGCGAGTCGGTCACGCTGCGCACCGAGGGCACGACCCCCGGCCAGGACTACACCATCACCGTCACGTCCGAGCCGGCCTCGCTGAGCAACGACTCGATCCAGATCGCCGGCACGAAGTCCGCCACGAAGACGGCGACGGGCACCTCGGTGACCTTCACCGTGACCTTCGCCGCGGGCGGCACCTACACCGCCGCGGTCAAGGACGAGTCGGGCCGCCTTGTCGGCGACCAGGTCTTCACCGTCGCCTCCTCGGCGGCCGCCGCCGCGGCCGGCACGTCGGCCCTCGGCGCGACGGGCTTCGACGGCGTGGAGCTCGCCGTCGGCGCGGGCGCGCTCGTGCTCGCCGGTGCGGGTGCCGTGGTCGTCGCG
>NZ_JACVQL010000403.1 GCF_019733465.1 Actinotalea ferrariae
CCGGCGCTCGTCGCCGACGCGGCCCGCGTCCCGGCGGGCGCGCGCGGCGCCGACGTCGTGGAGGTCGACCGGTGCCGGCGTCGTCAGCCCTTCCAGCTGTTCGGCGCGCTCCGCGACCTGGGCCAGGACGTCGGAGGCGCGGCCGAGCTCGACGACGAGGGCCTTGCCCGAGCGGTAGAGCCGGCGGAGCAGGAAGAAGGCGCCCACGAGCGTGCCGACGACGAGGAGCGTCCACACGCTGAACCAGAGCACGCGGCCAGGGTAGCCGGACCGCTCAGGCCTCGTACGCCGCCAGCGCGCGCCGCGCGGCCTCGGCCGTCGCCGTCGCCACCTCGACCGGGTCGACGTCGCGCACCCGTCCGGCGACCCGCAGCAGCAGCTGCTGGAGCCACGCGCTCGACCCGACACGCAGCGTGACCCGCACGTTGCCGTCGGGCAGGTCCTCGGTCGCGTCGACGGGGAGCTGCTCGGCGACCCACCGGGCCGAGCCGGCGAGCTCGAGCACGACCCGCTGGTGCTCCTCGCTCGGCCGGAACGTCGCCTCGGGCAGGCGACGCGGCCTCTCGGCGGACGCGACGTCGAGCACCCACGCGTCGAGGATGCGGTCGAGCCGGAACAGCCGCTCCGCGCCGACGCTGTGGTCCCAGCCCTGCAGGTAGGAGTGCTCGTCGCCGGTCAGCAGCTGCCAGGGGTCGACGTCGCGCTCGCTCGGCTCGTCGGACGCGTTGACGTAGCGCAGGTGCACGCGGCGTCCCTGGGCCAGCGCGGTGCGCACGGCCGCGAGGACCGCCGGCGACGCCTCGACGGAGAGCTGGACGTCGACCGTCCCCGCCGCCTCGCCGGTCGCGGCGGTGAGCGTCGCGAGCGTGCTCGCCAGGACCTCGCGCTGCTCCGGCGCGAGGACCGGCCCTACCGCTTCCTGGAGCGCGCGCAGCGCCGCGACCAGCGCGACCGCCTCCCGGGTGCCCAGCCGCAGCGCGTGGGACATGCCGCGCGACTGCGTCAGACGCAGCACCCCCGACTCGAGCGAGCCGGCGTCGAAGTCGATGAGGTCGTCCGGCCAGTAGCCGGGCGTGCCGGACATCCACAGCGTGTCGACGTCGGCCAGGACCTGGTCCGGAGTGACGCCGAAGTGCTGCGCCACCTCCTCGACGGGCACGCCGGGCGTGCGGTCGAGGTAGGCGACCATGCCGAGGAGCCGGACGAGCCGCTCCGGGGTGCGCTCAACCATCGGTCCCCCGCTCGGTGCCCGCCGGGGCGAGCCGCTCGCCCATCGCGACCGCTGCACGCAGGCGCCGCACCACGGCCTCGCGCAGCGGTGCCGGGCCGAGCACGACGACGGCGTCCGTGTAGCCCGTGACCTCGTCGGCCAGCTCGTCGGTGCGCGAGTACGGGACGACGACGACGTCCGTGCCCGCCGGGGCCGGGAGCAGGTCCGCGGGCGCCTCGGGCAGCGCGGCGCCGGGCGTCGCGGCGTGCTGGGC
>NZ_JACVQL010000404.1 GCF_019733465.1 Actinotalea ferrariae
CCGGGAGGGCAGCCACGCCGGCGAGGCGCGCCGCGACGTCGCCGGACGTGAGCGACGGTGCTCCCCCGACGCGTCCGACGGCGGGTGCGCCGCCGGGCTGACCCGCCGGCGGACCGGCGAGTGCGGTCTCGAGGGCGTCCACGACGTCGTCCGCGCCGTGCAGCACGCCGTCCGCCCCGAGGTGCGCGAGGGCGCCGGGCGGCCGACCCTCCGTGTCCAGCACCACGACGCGGAGCCCCGAGCCGTGCAGGTGGTGCACCGCCTCGCGGTCGAGCCCCGGGAGGTCGGCCGAGACGACGGCGACCGCGCCGAGGCCGGCCGCACCGGCGCCGAGCAGCTCGGCGAGGTCGGCGCACCGTCGGACCACCTCGAACCGCCCGCCCGCGCCGGCCACCGCGCGCACCACGGCCGACTCCGACGGGCCGCGGACGGCGCACAGGACGCCCGCGGTCACGAGGCCGCCAGCCCGGGCACGACGACGACCTGGACGTCGCCCTCGGCCGCGGTCGCGGCGAGCACCTCGGTCAGCCGGTCGACGGGGACCAGCACGTGGACCGTCGTGGTGCCGCCGACGGCGAACGCGCCCTCAGGCTTCGCCACCTCCGCCACGGTGAGGCCCGCGGCGAGCTCGTACGGCCCCCGCGGCGGCGTCGGCGCGGCTCCCTCGGACGATCCGGCACCGGCGGGGACGGCCGTGGCGTCCTCGGGCACGAACCAGAGGTCGACGGCCGAGCCGGCGACGAGCCCCTCGGGGAGCACACCCGGCACGGCGACGGCCACGGGGCGCACCGCGAGCTCGTCGACCGCGCTGAGCGCGCTGCGCGGCACGAGCTCGCCGGCGGCCACCGTCCGCTGGACCACCAGGCCGTCCGGCAGCGGCTCGTCGGCGCTCAGGTACGCGGGGCCGGCGGCACCCAGGCGCACCTCACGGACCTCGACGGAGTCGGCGTCGAGCACCTCGCCCGGCACCAGCGAGCCCACGGCCGCGTACACCGGCACGGTCCGGCCCGCCGCACCGACCGCCCAGGCGCCGAGCGCGACGGACGCCGCGACGAGGACGAGCCCGACGAGGAGCCGCGGGTCGCGCCAGCCCGGGCGCCGCAACCGGGTCGCCACGGGGCGCGGGAGTCCGTCGGGGCCGTGCTCGGTGCGTTCCATCGCTGCGGTGCCGTCCCGGGGTCGTGGTCGTCGGTCGTCGACCGCCGGCGCCCCGGGGCGACGAGATCGTCCGGGTTCGGGCGGTTCGCGAGCATTCTGCCCGGTTCGCGCGGCGAGCGGTGCACCCGTGTGGATGACGCTCGGGGGCCGCACGGCGCGTGGCACACTGCCGCCATGGCAGCCCGCTTCCTCACCCTCGCGGACGTGCGGGAGATCCTGAACATCTCGGCACCGCAGGCGTACTCCCTGGTCAAGTCCGGGGAGCTGCCCGCCATCCAGATCGGCGGGCGCAACGTCTGGCGCGTCGAGGCCAGCGAGCTCGAGGCCTACATCGCCCGGATGTACGCCCAGACGCGCGCCCGGACCGAGGGCGGCCACGCCGACGCCGACGACGCCGCCTCAGAGGCTGCTGACCACCTGTAGGGCCGCGAACGGCACGAGGCGCACCTCGCCCGTGGGCCGCGGCGAGTCGGGGTGGACGAGCGCCAGACCGAGGTGGTCCTGACCGACCTCGTCGATGCGTCCGTCGACCGCGCCGACGTGCGTGACGACGCGGACGACGCCGCGGTCGCGGGAGACGGCGCGCAGGGCGTGAGCCAGCCCGAGCCGCCGCAGCGCCTCCCCCGCCGGCGCCGCGCTCGTCGCCCCCACGCCGGACACCGACGCGACCGCTGACAGCGGGACGAGGTGCTCCCGTCCCGCGTCCGCGAGCAGCAGCCACGCGGGGCCGACGTCGCTCAGGACGCCCCGCAGGACGCCATGGCCCAACCACAGGGTCACCGCTCCGCCGACGGCGGCCCTGAGCCGGTCCACGAGCTCGACCGCACCGCGTTCGGCCCGCGTCAGCTCCGCCACGTCGGCGAGCCGGTCGACGACCTCGGCCGCCCCGAGCTGGAGCTCCATGTCGGCGAACAGCGCATCCCATCGCATGGCGGCACCGTAGCGGCCCCCTCGGGGCGGACCCGGCGAAGAGGAGCCGGCGCGCAGGGGCCGGCCTGAGCACCTGACCCGATGACCCTCAGTGCCGTCTCATCCACAGAGGCGTCTCACGTCTGGACAGATCTACACGCACCCGACAGCATTCAGATGTATCAAACGACATCAAACGCAATCGAAGGGGACGACGTGCGCGAACCAGGGTCGGTCCGGACCGCTCGGGCCCTCGTCCGCTCGGGTGCCGCCGCCCTCACCGGCGGGGCGGCGACGGCAGCGCTCGCGCGTGCCAGCGCCGACCGCTGGGCCGCTCGCATCGACCTGGCGGCGCCGCTCACCCCGCGCGGCCTCGAGGACCTGGTGGTCGCGGTCGTCACGGGCGTGGGCGCGCTCGTGGCGGCAGCCCTCACGGCGGGCTGCCTCCTTCTCGTCGTGTCGCTCGTGGCGCAGTCGGCCGGGCACGCGGCGACGGCGGTCGAGCGCCTCAGCGCGCGGCTCACCCCCCAGGTCCTGCGCCGCGTCCTCGTGCTCGGCGTCGGAGGCGTCCTGGTGGCAGGACCAGCCGCCGCGACCGGCTCAGCCCCCGGCACGCCCGAGCTGGACCTGGGCTGGTCGACCTCCGCCTCGACCGGCGGCAGCACCACGACGGACGCGGCGGCCACCCAGGGTGCCGGACCGGGGCTCGCGGCGGGCGCACCGGCCGCGCTCACGAGCAGCCCGGCGACCGGTGGACAGCCCGCCGCCGCCCCTCGTCCGTCCGTCCCGCCCGACCCGTCCGACCTGCCCGACCCGCCCGACCCGTCCGACCCGTCCAGCGTGGCCGAGCGGGCCGTGCACGTCGTTCAGCCCGGCGACAGCCTGTGGGCGATCGCCGAGGCCTACCTCGGTGCCGGGGCGGTCGACGCCGACGTCGCCGCCGCGTGGCCCCGGTGGTACGCCGCCAACGCCGACCTGATCGGCCCCGATCCCGACCTCGTCCTTCCCGGTCAGGCGCTCGTCGCGCCCACGGCCGCCGTCACGTCCTCCGAGGAGCAGCCATGACCGTGAGCACCCTGAGCCGGCCCGTCACCACCGCACGGCCCACGCACCCGCGACCGCCGGCGCCCGCCGCACGGCCCCGGCTGCTGCTCCCGCCCGCCCCCGAGCCGACGGCCCAGGTGACGGCACGCGACGCCGCGGCGCTGCAGGGACCGATGCTCCGCTCGGTCACCTCGCCCGTGACCGAGACGTTCTGGCCCGTGCCGGCACCGACCCGCTCCCAGGTGGCACCCGACCCGACGCGCCTGTGCGGCTCCCTGGTCCTCGCAGCGGTGGAGTCGCTCGCGGGCGGACGCCCGGTGCTGCAGCTCGCGCGCTGGGTCACGCCCGCCGTGTACGAGCAGCTCAGCAGCCGCTGCCCCGCGCCCGCGGCCCACCCCGCCCGGCGGACCACCGTCCGCAGCAGCGTCGTCTCCCGGATCAGCCCCACCGTCGCCGAGGCGAGCGTCGTGGTCCACGACGGGATCCGGGTGCGGGCTGCGGCCGTCCGGATGGAGCTGCACCGCGGGTCGTGGCGGGCGACCGTGCTGCAGATCGGCTGACCGTCCCCCCGGGCCTCCACCAGGACGACGAGGGCTCGGCCGCTCCAGCGGCCGAGCCCTCGTCGTCAGTCGTCCGGCAGGTCGTGCCTCGGGTCAGGCGACCTCGTTCTTGCCGTGGCAGGCCTTGTACTTCTTGCCCGAGCCGCACGGGCACTGCGCGTTGCGCGGCGTGCCCGGGAACGTCTCGCCGTCCTTGGCCGGCGCCTCGGCCGTCACGACGGGCGCCGCGTCCCCGTCGACGCTCGGAGCCGAGTACTGCAGCGGGACGCGCCGCTCGGGGCCGTCGAGGCCCTTCGCGATGAGCGTCGGCGCCGCGGCGCGGACAGGCGCGGTGCCGCCGGACGGGGCCGTGGCCCGCGCCCGCCGCGAG
>NZ_JACVQL010000405.1 GCF_019733465.1 Actinotalea ferrariae
GGCCCGGGCCGCAGCACCTCGGTCGCGGCACCGGCGGCCAGCGCACCGGCGCCGACGGCGCCCGCACCCAGCGCGCCGAGGGCGGGCGCGTTGATGTGGCCACCGCGCAGGGCGGCCTCGAGGTCGGACCGGAACTCGGCCGCCGAGCTGTACCGCTGCTCGCGGTCCTTGGCGAGCGCCTTCATCGTGATCCGGTCGAGCGCCTCGGGGACGTCCGACGCGAACGTGCTCGGCGGCGGCGCCACCTCGCGTGCGTGCTGGTACGCGACGGCGACGGGCGAGTCGCCGATGAAGGGCGGACGGCCCGTGAGCAGCTCGAAGAGGAGGCAGCCGGTCGAGTACAGGTCGCTGCGCGAGTCGACCTGCTCGCCGCGCGCCTGCTCGGGCGAGAGGTACTGCGCGGTGCCGATGACCGCCTGCGTCTGCGTCATCGTGCCGGCCGAGTCGGCCATCGCGCGGGCGATGCCGAAGTCCATGACCTTGACGGCGCCCGTGGGCGTCAGCATGACGTTCGCGGGCTTGATGTCGCGGTGCACGATGCCCGCGTGGTGGGAGTACTCGAGCGCCGACAGCACGCCGGCGGTGATCTCGACGGCCTCCTCGAGTGGCACGGCGGACCCGTCGCGCAGGATGTCGCGGACGGTGTGCCCCTCGACGTACTCCATGACGATGAACGGGACGTGCGAGACGGCGCCGCCCTGCTCGGTGAAGATGTCCTCGCCGGTGTCGTACACGGCGACGATCGCGGGGTGGTTGAGCGAGGCCGCGGCCTGCGCCTCGCGCCGGAACCGGGCCTGGAAGGACGGGTCGCGGGCCAGGTCGGAGCGCAGGATCTTGATGGCCACGGTGCGCCCGAGACGCGTGTCGTGGCCGATGTGGACCTCGGCCATGCCTCCGCGCCCGATGAGCTCGCCGACCTCGTAGCGGCCGCCGAGGATCCGAGGTGCGTCGTCCACCACTACAGGTTCCTCGCTGTCGTCGTCTGCCCTGCATCCCGGTCCAGGCTCGGTGCCTGACCCGTCGCCCCGATGGTCACGGCGGCTGCGCCCAGTGTGTCGTCCGTCGCCGCCGCAGGGGCCGGTGTCTCGCCTCGGGCCGCCTGCGCGCTGCCGCCCTCCAGGGTACGCAGCGGCAGCATCCCACGTCCCGGCACGTCGGCGAGGGAGGCGGCACCCGACGACGTCGTCGTCGGCGTGCGCTCGGCGCCCCAGACGCGGTCCGCGAAGAGCGCGCCGAGCACGGCGAACAGCACGACGAGCACGAGCGCGACGAGGGGGCGCGACACGACGCCGCCCCAGCGCAGGCCCGTGGTCGTGGACGTCCGCCGCGGCGTCGCCGACCCCGGCCGCGCACCGGCGCCCGGGCGGGCGGCGCCCGCAC
>NZ_JACVQL010000406.1 GCF_019733465.1 Actinotalea ferrariae
CGTGAGCCCCGCGTGCGCGCACCGGACGCCGGCCTCCGTGCGCGCGACCGCCCACTGCCGCCGCAGGGCGCGGTGCCACCGCAGCTCCTCGCACGCCGCACGCGCCTCGGCCACCGCCTCCGCGACGCCGTCGAGCGCGGCGAGCGGTTCGAGGGGATGGTCCGGCACGCCGTCAGCGTAGGGGCGCCGCGCGCCGCGACCGGTGCCACGATGGCGAGGTGACCTCAGCGCCGAGCGTGTCCTCGTCCATCACCGTCCGCCTGCAGGTCGAGGCGCGGCCGACGGCCGTCAGCGAGCTGACCACGTCGATCGAGCACTCGGGCGGGATCGTCACCGCGCTCGACGTCACGGCGTCCGGCCACGAGCGGATCAGCGTCGACGTCACGTGCGCGACGCGCGGCGAGCAGCACGCGGCCGACATCGTCGAGGCGCTGCGCGGGCTCACGGGCGTCGTCGTCGACCGGGTGAGCGACCGCACCTTCCTCATGCACCTCGGCGGCAAGCTCTCGATCGAGTCCAAGGTGCCGATCCGCAACCGCGACGACCTCTCGATGGTCTACACGCCCGGCGTCGCGCGCGTCTGCGAGGCGATCGCCGCGCGCCCCGCGGACGCGCGCAACCTCACGATCAAGCGGAACACGATCGCCGTCGTGACCGACGGCACGGCGGTGCTCGGCCTGGGCGACATCGGCCCGCTGGCCGCGCTCCCCGTGATGGAGGGCAAGGCCGCGCTGTTCAAGCGGTTCGGCGACATCGACGCCTTCCCCATCGCGCTCGACACCACCGACGTCGACCAGATCGTCGAGACCGTCGTCGCGATCGCGCCGGTGTTCGCGGGCATCAACCTCGAGGACATCTCGGCGCCGCGCTGCTTCGAGATCGAGCGGCGCCTGCGCGAGCGCCTCGACATCCCGGTGTTCCACGACGACCAGCACGGCACGGCGATCGTCGCGCTCGCGGCGCTGACCAACGCCCTGCAGGTGGTCGGCAAGGACATGGGAGCCGTGCGCATCGTCATGTCGGGCGCGGGGGCGGCGGGCACGGCGGTGCTCAAGCTGCTGCTCGCCGCGGGCGCGCAGGACGTGCTGGTGTGCGACATCGAGGGCGTCGTCCACGCCGACCGGCCGGGCCTGCACCCGTCGCTGCGGTGGACGGCCGAGCACACCAACCCGCGCGGCGCCACGGGCACGCTGCGCGAGGCGCTCGCCGGGGCCGACGTCTTCATCGGGCTCTCGGCCCCGGACATCCTCACGGGCGACGACATCGCGACCATGGCGCCGCGGTCGATCGTGTTCGCGATGGCGAACCCGCGGCCCGAGGTCGATCCGGACGACGCCGCCCAGCACGCCGCCATCGTCGGCACCGGCCGCTCGGACTTCGCCAACCAGATCAACAACGTGCTCGCGTTCCCCGGCGTCTTCCGCGGCCTGCTCGACGCGCAGTCGCACCGCATCACGACCGAGCTGCTGCTCGCGGCGGCGCGCGCGCTCGCG
>NZ_JACVQL010000407.1 GCF_019733465.1 Actinotalea ferrariae
GCGTGCGGGGTCGCGCTCGGGGTCGGCGGCTCGCCGGTGCCCGACCCTGCCCCGCCGCCCGCCGGCGCTGCGGCCTGGACGCGCGCGAGCAGGGCGCGCAGGTCCTCGTCGGGATGCGCGTCCCCGTGCGCCTCGGGCGCGGCGTCGACGACGAGGACCCGCTGCGGCGGACGCGTCTGGGCCAGCAGGGCGGTGAGGCTCTCCTCGACGTACTCCGTGACGCCACGGGTCACCAGGACCGCGGTCACCTCGGCCGTGCGGGGCCGGACGGTGGACGCTGAGGCCTGCGGGTGAGCCTGACTCATCGGCTGGTCATCGGGTCCCGTCGTGCGCCCGCGGGCGCATCGCAGGAGCGGTCAGACGACGCGCTTCTTGAGCTTGCGGCGCTCGCGCTCGGACAGGCCGCCCCAGATGCCGAAGCGCTCGTCGTGGGCCAGCGCGTACTCGAGGCACTCGGCGCGGACCTCGCAGCCCGTGCACACCTTCTTGGCCTCGCGGGTGGACCCGCCCTTCTCGGGGAAGAACGCCTCGGGGTCCGTCTGCGCGCACAGCGCGCGCTCCTGCCAGCTCAGGGCCGTCTCGTCGTCGGCGGCGCCGAAGAGGGGGACGACCGGGGCGACCTCGGTCGCGGCGTCGGTCGGGAACGCTGCGTCGTCATTGAGCAAGTTCCACATGTCCAGAGCCTCCGTGCCCGCGTCGGTGCCCCTCAGGGTTGCCTGTGCCGTGCGCCTGCGTGTCGTCGTTCCGTCCGGTGCCCCGCCGCGTCTGCCGTGGAGCACCGCTGTTCACCCTGCGAGAAAAGTCTCCTCGGTGGAATTACACGCGTGTCATCCGGCCGAGTCAAGCCGGGAGGTGGTAGATCAGCCGGTCGCCGCACCTGCGAGCGGGTGAAATCTCATGCCCCGGGGGCCGCGGCGCCCTCGGCGGCCGCGAGCGAGCGGTCCGGCGCCCCGAACCGCGCGAGGAGCAGCGCGCCCACGAGCACGGCCGCGAACCCCGCCGCGACGAGCGGCGCGGAGCCGGGGGCCCACCGGTCCCCCGCGAGCACGACGCCCAGCGCCGCGCCGAGGCACGTCTCGGTGCCGACCATGAGCGCCGTCGCCGGCACGACGGGGGCCCGCTGCAGCGCGGTGGCGGCGAACGCCATCCCGAGCAGGCCCGCGACGACGACGAGCCAGGTGCCCGGGAGCCGCGGCAGGTCCGTGAGCTCGGCGCCGGCGAGCCCGCGCGCCGAGAGCGCCATGAGGGCGAAGCAGACGCCCGCGAGCGTCCCGACCACGAGGCCGGCACGCCGGGCGGGGCGGATCCGGCCCGCCGCGAGCGCGAGGGCGACGACGACGCCGAGCGCCACGAGGAGCAGGAGGAGCGGGACGGGCGCGGCGTCGGCGGACGAGCCGGCGCTCGCGGCGAGCGCCACGAGAC
>NZ_JACVQL010000408.1 GCF_019733465.1 Actinotalea ferrariae
GGACGACGCGCGGACGGGTCGCTGAGGGGCGCCACGCGCCGCGGTGCCGCGGGGGGCCTCATCGCGCCGCACCCGGCACGTGGGCGAGGACCACGGGCGCCAGCTCGGTGACGTCCCCGGCGCCCACGGTCAGGACGAGGTCCCCGGGCCGCGCGCGGCTCGCGAGGACCCGCGCGGCCTCGTGCCGGTCGGGCACGAACGTCGCGTCGGACATCATGCGGTCGACGAGCATCGCGCCCGACACGGCCGGGTCCGGGTCCTCCCGGGCCGCGTAGACGTCCGTCACGACGACGACGTCGGCCAGGTCGAGCGCCGCCGCGAACTCGTCGGCGAAGGTGGCCGTGCGCGAGAACAGGTGCGGCTGGAAGAGCACGAGCAGCCGGCCGTCGCCCGCGACGGGTCGGGCCGCCCGCAGGAGCGCCGCGACCTCCGTCGGGTGGTGCGCGTAGTCGTCGACGACCCGCACGCCGGCGGCGCTGCCGCGGTCCTCGAACCGCCGTCCGGTGCCGGCGAACGTGCCGAGGCCCGCGGCCGCGACCTCGGCGTCCACGCCCAGCAGCCGGGCGACGGTCCAGGCGGCCGCGGCGTTGAGCGCGTTGTGCGCGCCCGGGACGCCGAGCACGAGCGGCACGCGGCCGGAGCCGTCGTCGAGCCACGTCGACCCGCCCGAGCGCGCCGGGTCCGGCTCCCAGGGGCCGACCCGGACGTCGGCCTCCTCGACCATCCCGTACGTGCGGACCTGCGTGCCGTGCGCGCGCGCCTCCTCGGCGAGCGCGGCCGAGCCGGCGTCGTCCGCGCATGCGACGAGCCAGCCGCCCGGGACGACCCGTCCGGCGAAGCGGCGGAACGCGGCCTCGAAGGCCTCGCGCGTGCCGTAGTGGTCCAGGTGGTCGGGCTCGATGTTCGTCACCACGGCGACCAGCGGCGCGTAGGCGAGGAAGGACCCGTCGGACTCGTCCGCCTCCACGACGACGACGTCGCCCGAGCCGTGGTGTCCGCCGCCGACGTCGGGCGGGCGGGTGCCGTCCGTCGTCGCACCGGCCACCTGACGCACGGTCCCGCCGATCGCCCAGGAGGGGGCGAGACCCGCGTGCTCGAGCGCGACCGCGACCATGGCCGAGGTCGTCGTCTTGCCGTGCGCCCCCGCCACCGCGACCGCGCGGCGGTCCGCCATGAGGGCCGCGAGCGCCTCCGAGCGGTGCAGCACCGGCACGCCGAGGGCGCGCGCCTGCGCGAGCTCGGGGTTCTCCGGCCGGATCGCGGTCGAGACGACGACGGTGCCCGCACCCTCCACGTGCGCGGCGTCGTGGCCCACGTGCACCGTGACGCGCGCGGCACGCAGCGCGTCGACCACCGCGCCGCCGCGCGCGTCCGAGCCCGACACGGTCAGCCCGCGGGCGGCGAGCAGTCCGGCGACGGCAGACATGCCGGCGCCCCCGACGCCGACGAGGTGGACGCGCCCGCGTCGGGCGATCGCGTCGAGGTCGGCGGGTGGGACAGTCATGCGGCCGCCTCGACGAGGTCCGCGACCCGGGCCGCCGCGTCCACGACGCCCGCGCCCGCCGCCGCCGCGCCCATGACGGCGAGCCGCTCCGGGTCGGCCAGGAGCGGGACGAGCCGCGTGCGCACCAGGTCGGGGGTCAGGTCGGCGTCGTCGACGAGCAGGCCGCCGCCCGCGCCGACCACGGGCGCCGCGTTGAGCCGCTGCTCACCGTTCCCGACCGGCAGCGGCACGTAGACGGCCGGCACGCCGAGCGCGGCGAGCTCGCTGACCGTGCCCGCACCCGCGCGGCACAGCACGACGTCGGCCACGGCGAGCGCACGCTCCATCTCGGCGAGGTACTCGAGCACGTGGTAGCGGTCCGCGTGCTCGACCCCGGCGAGGGCGGCGCGGACCGGGTCCGCCTTGCCCCGGCCGGTGAGGTGCAGCACCTGGATCCCCGCCGCGAGCAGGTCGGCGGCAGCGCCGCCCGCGGCGCGGTTGAGGCTCAGCGCGCCGAGCGACCCCCCGGTCACGACCAGCGTCGGGCGGGCGGCGTCGAGCCCGAGCGCCGCCGCGGCCGTGGCG
>NZ_JACVQL010000409.1 GCF_019733465.1 Actinotalea ferrariae
CGGCGGCCGCGGCGCGCGCGCCCGCGACGACGGCCGGGAGCGCCGAGTGCAGGTCCGCGACGACGACGGGGAGGCCGTCGAGGTCGTCGGCCGCGGCGAGGACGCCGTGGTGCGGGGACTCCTGCTCGTCGGCCCCGAGCACCATGGCCTGGAGCGGCGTGTAGCGCGCCTTGACGAGGTGGCCGGGGCCGGCCGGAGGGTCGGCGGGGAGCCGGTCGGGGAGCGCGACGACGAGCGCGTACCCGCCCGTGCCGAGGCCGCGGACCTGCGCCGACACGTTGAGGAGCACGCGGTCGCCCGGCTCCGGGTCACCCACGAGCGGGGGGTGGGCGAGGGCCTTGAGCTCGTCGCCGTCGTCCGTCCGCACCCGCAGCTCGACCGCACCGGTCCACGCGGGACCGCGCGACACCACCGTCGCCGCTCGCCAGGAGATCACGCGTGCACGCTACCGGCCGCTAGCGTGGTGCCGATGCCCGACGCCCTGCCTCCCGCCGAGCGGCTGCTCAACCTCGTCATCGCGCTCGTGAACACCACGCACCGCATGACCAAGGAGCAGATCCGCGCCTCCGTCGCGGGGTACGACCAGGCCGCCTCGACGGACGCCTTCGAGCGGATGTTCGAGCGCGACAAGGAGACCCTGCGCGACCTGGGCATCCCGGTGGTGACCGTCTCGAGCGCGGCCCACGGCGACGACCAGGGCTACCGGATCGACCCGGACGCCTACGCGCTGCCGCCCATGCAGCTCAGCGCGGCCGAGCTCGGCGTGCTCGCCCTCGCCGCCGAGTTCTGGCAGGGGCAGGCGCTGCGGGCCGACGCCGCCCGCGCGCTGACCAAGCTGCGCGTGGTGGGCGCGACGCCGTCGGAGACCGACATCGTCGCCGGCCTGGCCCCGCGCCTGCACCCCGCCGGTCCGGCCCTGACCCCGCTGCTCGACGCCGCGCACGACCGTCAGGCGGTCACCTTCACGTACCGCACGGCCAGCACGGGCGAGGTCATGCGCCGGCACGTCGAGCCGTGGCGTCTCGTGGCGAGCGGCGGGGGCTGGTACCTCGTCGGCCACGACCGCGACCGCGGGGCGGCGCGCGTGTTCCGCCTCAGCCGGATCGACGGGCCCGTGCGGCCCGAGGGTCCGCCCGGGGCGTTCGAGCCGCCCGCCGAGGTCGACACCCGGAGCATGGTGGCGACCGCCCAGCGCGGTGAGCGGCGGATGGCCTGGCTCGCCGTCGCACCCGAGCGCGCCGGGGCGCTGCGCGCGCGCGCCGCCCAGCAC
>NZ_JACVQL010000041.1 GCF_019733465.1 Actinotalea ferrariae
GAGCCGGCGTGCGCGCGCCCTCATCGCGCACCCGCCGTGACGGGCGCCGCGACCTGCGCGACGTCGACCGCGAGCGCCAGGGCGCCGCGCACCTCCGCCTGGTCCCCGAGCGCCGACGCCACGACCTCGACGGGGCCGGCGGTCGTCTCGACCGCGCGCTCGACGATCGCGCGGCGCAGCGGGCCGAGCAGGATCTCCCCCGCGTGCACGAGCTCACCACCCACGACGACCACCTCCGGGTCCAGCAGCGTGCACACCACGGCCATCGCCGTCCCCAGCCGGTGCCCGACGTCGGCGACCACGGCCGACGACGCCTCGTCCCCGTCCCGCGCGCGGACCACGAGGTCGCGCAGAGCCAGGTGGTGACGGTCCTCGAGCCGACGCACGACGGCGGTCGACCCGATGACGGTCTCGAGGCAGCCCACGTTGCCGCAGCGGCACGGCTCGCCGGCCTCGTCGACGACGACGTGGCCGAGCTCGCCCGCGGCGCCCGCGCGGCCGTGGTGGATGCGACCGTCGAGGACGAGGCCCAGCCCGACCCCGTGCGAGGACCGCACGTAGGCGACATGCCGCCGGCCGCGGGCCGCGCCGAGCCGCACCTCGGCGAGCGCCCCGAGGTTGGCGTCGTTGTCGATCTCGACGGGGACGCCCAGGCGACGCCCGAGCACGTCCGGCACGTCGACGTCGTCCCAGCCGCGCAGGATGCCCACGCCCGAGACGCGCCCGGTGCGGACGTCGACCGGGGCGGGGACCCCGACGCCGAGCGCGAGCACCTCCCCGGGCGTCGCGCCGAGCGAGTCGACCATCTCCTCGACCAGCATCGCCGCCCGGTCCAGGCCGCTGTCGGCGCGGTGCTCGGGCGGCAGGGGCAGGCGCTGCTCGGCCAGGACGCGCTGGGTGACGTCGCCCAGGGCGACCCGCATCGACCGCTCGCCGAAGTGCACGCCGGCGAGGAGCCCGAGGTTGCGCGCGAGGGTGACGAGCGAGGCGCGCCGGCCGCTGCGCGACGTCGGCGTCGTGCTGAGCACGCCCGCCTGGGTGAGCTCCTTGACGATGTTCGAGATGGTCGCGGCGGACAGGCCCGTCAGGGCCGCGAGCTCGACCTGCGTGATGGAGCCGCGCTGCTGGACCGCCGTGACGATGCGGGCACGGTTCGCCTCCCTCAGGGAGGTCTGGGAGCCTGGCGGCACCCGCTCGTTGGCCACGCCCGAGGATAGCGTGGGCGCACCCTGCGGCCGACGGCGCCGCGACGCCCGCGGGCCACGCGTCCACGCATCTGACCTGCGGCGACGGCGCGGGTCACCCGCTCGGGCGAGCCGGTCGCCGGACCGGGTGACGTGGCGGGCGCGCGCCCGGCGGGGCGTGTTGACTGCCCCTGCCCGGCACAGTTGGATGGCGCAGGCCGCCTCGGCGGCCGGGCGCCTGCCGGCGGAGGTCGCGACGCCCAGCGGGACGACGGACGGTGGCCCCCGAGGGCCGCACCGCACGGCGGGGGCACGGGGCGGGCACGACGCAGGACTAAGGCACTGCCCGAGGCTCGGAGGCGTGGGTGACGACGACGGCGCACAGCTCCCGGGCGCGTCCCGCCCGGCGCCTGACCGCGCTCGCGGTGACGGTCGCGGCACTCCTCGGGGTCGGCGCCTGCACGCCCGACCAGCAGCCGGCGCCCCCGGGCGAGCGGGTCGAGGTCTTCACCTGGTGGGCGAGCGGCTCGGAGAAGCTCGGGCTCGACGCGCTCGTCGAGGTCTTCGAGGAGCAGCACCCCGACGTCTCCTTCGTCAACGGCGCGGTCGCGGGCGGTGCGGGCTCGGCCGCGAAGGACCTGCTCGACTCGCGGCTCGCGGCCGGTGACCCGCCCGACACGTTCCAGGCGCACGCCGGCGCCGAGCTCGCCGACTACGTCGAGGCCGGTCAGGTGGCCGACCTCACCGACCTGTACGACGCCGAGGACCTGCGCGACGCGTTCCCCGCGGAGCTCGTCGCCCGGCTGTCCGTCGACGGACGGGTCCACGCCGTCCCCTCCAACATCCACCGCGCCAACGTGGTGTGGGCGAACCCCGACGTGCTCGAGGCGGCCGGCCTGGACCCGGACGCGCGGTACGCCTCGGTCGACGAGTGGCTCGTGGCGCTCGAGGCCGTCGAGGCCTCCGGCCGGACCCCGCTCGCGCTCGCGACGACGTGGACCCAGGTCCACCTGCTCGAGACGGTGCTCCTCGCCGAGCTCGGCCCGCAGGCCTACGCCGGGCTGTGGGACGGCAGCACGGACTGGGCCGGGGTCGAGGTCCGGGCCGCGCTCGAGGACTTCGCGACCCTGCTCACCTACAGCAACGCCGACCGCGGCGGGCTCGACTGGCCGGACGCGACCCAGCGGGTCATCGACGGCGAGGCCGCGTTCAACGTCATGGGCGACTGGGCCGTCGCTGCCTTCGAGAGCGCCGGGCTCGAGCCCGGCCGGGACTACGTGCACTTCCCCGTGCCCGGGACCGACGGCGCGTTCGACTTCCTCGCCGACGCGTTCACGCTCCCGGTCGACGCGTCCAACCCGGACGGCGCCCGCGCGTGGCTCCGGACCGTCGCCTCGGCCGAGGGCCAGGCGGCGCTGAGTGCGGAGAAGGGGTCCATCCCGGCCCGGCTCGACGTCGACCCCGACGACCTCAGCTCCTACCAGCGCTCGGCCATGGCCTCGTTCGCGGAGGACACCGTGGTGCCCTCGCTCGCGCACGGCGCCGCGGCGCCCGCCGCGACCCTGACCGCGATGACCGCCGCCGTCGGCCGGTTCACCGAGGGCACGACGGACGTCACCGCCCTCCAGGCCGAGCTCGCGGCGGCGGCCGCCGGCTGAGCCCGGCGGCCGCGGCTGAGTCCGGCGGCCGCACGCGAGCACCGCGTGCCCGCCCGCACCGGTCGGCACGGGCGAGAACCGGGCGTGAGTTCGGCTCAGCGCGGGTTGAGGACCCGCCGCAACGCGGCCTCACCGGCGCGCGCCATCTGGACGACGCCCCGGACGATGCTCACGAGGCCCACGACGACCGGGCCCCAGAGCACGACGTACGATCCGCCGACGTCGGCCGAGACGTAGCCGCCGATCGTCACGCCGAGACCGACGAGCAGCATGACGACCCCGACGAGGATCGCCTTGCGGCCGGCGCGACGCTGCTCGTCCGTGTAGTGCGCGACGAGGTCGAACGACGGCGCCCCGTGCTGCGCCGTGGCGGTCGACACGTCGGCCGGCGCGACCGGCGTCCCGAACCGGGACGTCGGCACGGCCGGCGCAGGCCGCTGCGCGGGCACCCCGGCGGGCACGTGGGCGTAGGGCCCGCCCTGCTCGGCGTGCGGCGCGGTGGCCGGCGCCGGCACGAGCTCGTGCAGCGCGGCGTACGCCGCGGGATGCGCACCCGGCCCCGTCGGGCCCGGGTGCTGGGGACCGGCCTGGCCACCGGCCATGACCAGCTGCGGCGCGGGGTGGTCCGCGGTCCACCAGACGTGATCGGCGGGCGCGGGCGGCCAGGAGGGGTCCGGCTGCCACCCCTGGGGCGGGGTCCAGCCGGCCGGTGGGGTCGGCCATCCGGGCGGGGAGTTGAAGATCGGCACGAACCCGACGTTAGTGGCGCCGGAGGACATGATCATCCTTCCGCGGCGGACCTCACCCGCTGTTTCACCCGCGTCTCATCAGATGGTCCAGCTGCAGGTCAGGGGCGTTTCACCCACCACTTCACCCGCTCCGCGGCGTCATCGGCCCGGCACGCGACGACGCCGCCCCCGGGTGGGCGCGGCGTCGTCGCGTCAGGCCGGTCGCAGCCGGTCCAGCCGGTCGGCCCGGCAGTCAGCACTCAGCCCCAGGGCCACCAGACCGGCGGCCACCAGCTCCAGAACCAGCCCCACCACCAGCCGAGGCCGCCGCCGTGGCCGCCGCCGTGCCGCTCCTCGTCGTCGACGAGGACGGTCACCGTGCGGGCCGGGACCGTGACGGTGCCGGTCGCCTCGTCCCACGTGGTCCCGCGCACGACGTCGTCGCTGCCCTCGGCGAGCACCGGCGACAGCTCGTAGTCGTCGCCCGCGAGGTCGGGCACCGCGACGACGGCGGGCTCGTCCGAGGCGTTGAAGACCACGAGCAGCCCGTCGAGGTCACGGTCGACGTCCTCGCCCACCGTGTCGTCGACGTGCATCGCGATGACACCGGGAAGGGCGTCCGGGCCGCTGCCCGGGAAGGTGACCTTGTCCTCGATGAGCTCGGCGTCGCCCAGCCGGAAGAGCTCGGTCGAGAACCGCAGCCGCAGGAGGTCCTGCGCCTGCTCGGTCGCCGCCGCCATGTCCTGCGCCCCCGGTCGGAGCGCGGGGTCCGCGAGCAGCGGCTGCTGGAACGGCCACTTGTCCTCGTTGTCCGCCGCCGGCGGGAGGCCTCGGCCGAACGTGCTCTCCTGACCCGACCAGTCGATCTCGTTGAACCAGTCGCCCGAGTTGTAGCTGTTGCGGTCGAGCGACTTGCTCCGCAGCAGGTCCGTCCCCGCGTGCCAGAACGACGGCGTCTGCGCGAGCGCGGTGGTCGCGAGCGACAGGGTGTTCATCCGCACCCGGTCGGCCATCGGGGTGTCCTGGGGCAGCTTGAGCGTCAACGAGTCGAACAGCGTCTCGTTGTCGTGCGCGTCGACGTAGGTGATGACCTCCTCGGGCGACGTCGCGTACCCGGCCGGCTGGCCGTTGTAGTCGAGCTCGGCGCCCGTTCGGACGGTCCCGTCGCTCGTCAGGAACGCGTAGTCCTCGAGGTTGCCGGCCAGACCCAGCCGGACGAGGTCCGCCTGGTGCTGCAGCCGAGCGAGCTGCTCCGCCTCCGTGCCGTTCACCGGGTCGCCGTTGGGGTCGGTGAAGGCGCCGCTGCCGAAGCCCTGGATGCCCGGGTTCTCGTCGAAGGGCCCGCCGCCGCGCACGGCGTCACGCAGGCGGTCGCTGAAGGTACCGATCCCCGTGCCGTCGAGCTGGCCCTGCGTGGCCTGGGTGAAGAGGCGGTTGTCAGCGACCTCGCCGAAGTTCCACCCCTCGCCGTACAGGTACACGGCCGAGCCGTCGACGCCGTCGCGGCGCTCGGTCAGCGCGTCGAGCGCCTCGCGGACCGCCTGCATGGTCTCGACGCTGTGGTGCCCCATGAGGTCGAACCGGAACCCGTCGACCTTGTAGTCCCGCGCCCACGTGACGACCGAGTCGACCATGAGCTTCTCGGCCATCGCGTGCTCGGTCGCGAGGTTCTGGCAGCACGTCGAGGTCTCGACCGCACCGGTCGCGCTGAGCCGGTGGTAGTAGCCGGGCACCACACGGTCGAGGACGGACTTCGGGTCCTGGCCGCTCGCGGCGGTGTGGTTGAAGACCTGGTCGAGCACGACCTGCAGGCCGTCCTCGTGCAGCGCACCGACCATCGTGCGGAACTCGGCCACCCGCTCGCCGCCGTGCGCGTCGACGGCGTACGAGCCCTCGGGCGCCGTGAAGTGCAGCGGGTCGTAGCCCCAGTTGTAGCCGTCCGCGTCCCGGATCGGGTCGATGCAGGCCTGCTGCTCGGGCGAGTCCGGCGGCAGGGCCGCCAGGTCGCACGGCGGCGTGGCCTGCAGCGCCCGGTCCTCCTCGATCGTCGCGATGTCGAACGTCGGCAGGAGGTGGACCGTGGTCAGGCCGGCGTCTGCCAGCGCCTGCAGGTGCTCGCGGCCCGCCGTGCCGTCCTCGGCGAATGCGAGGTAGGTACCCCGCAGCTCCTCCGGGACGGTCTCGTCGGTGATGGAGAAGTCCCGGACGTTCAGCTCGTAGATCGTCTGGTCCACGGGCTCCACGACCGGCTGCTCGGCGCGTCGCCACGCGCGCGGCTGGTACTGGCGGTCGTCCAGGTCGACGAGCACCGAGTGCGTCGAGTTCAGCGTCAGGGCGACCGTGTACGGGTCCGTCACCCGGTTCACCTCGACCACGTCCGTCGTGGGCGCGTACACCGTGACCTCGTAGAGGTACGCGGCCTCCCGCCACGACGCCTTGCCGCGGACGGTCCACGTGCCGTCGGCCTTGCGGTCCATCGCGACGCGCTCCGGCTCGGCCGTGAGGTCGAGCCGCCCGCGCCGGTCGGTCTGCCACAGCAACAGGTCGACGTCCTGGGCCGTCGGCGCCCACACCGCGAGCGTCGGCCGGTTGCCCTGCCATGCGGCGCCGAGGGTGCGGTCCGCGGCGTCCTCGGCGAACAGGTCGTCGACGACCCCCGGGATCTGCACCCCGGTCGCCGCCGCGAGCTCGCCGTCGGCCGCCTCGCCGGCGACGAGCAGCTCGCCCCGCAGGAGCGCCTCCGCGGTCGCGCGGTCGGCGTCGACCGTGAAGGCCGCGTAACCGGCGAGCGCCGGGAACCGGTCGAGCTGGTCCGCCGAGAGGCCGTCGGGGTCGGGGGTGAGGTCGAGCGCCTCACCGCCCTCGACCGCGCCGTCTGCCACCTCGAGCGAGCCGTCCGGCACGTGGTGCAGGCGCCAGGCGCCGTCCGCAGCGTCGGCGAGCTCCGCCGGCACGGCGATCGTCCCGGCGTCGACCCAGTGCGCCTGCGCCTGGCCGAGGCCGGGGAGGCCCGGGGTGGCGCCGCCGATCGTCAGGACGTGCGTGGCGATGTCGTAGGTGAAGGTGAGCGGCTCACCGGTCGCGGTGAACGGGATGTTCGCGCCGCCGGGTGCGCCGCCCTCGCCGTAGTTCTCGTCCCAGCTCAGGCCGTGGACCACCTTGACCTCGTACGAGCCCGCGGGCACGGCGGCGGTCCAGGTGTAGGTGCCGTCGCCGTCGCCGTCCTGGAGCGACGCGACCACGCAGTCGGGCTGCCAGTCACCCGGGCAGCCGATCTCGCTCTGGAACGAGCCTGCGAGCGTGACGAGCGGACCCTGCGCGCTCGACGTGAACCACTTCGTGGCGTCGTCGTAGACGAAGGTCACCTGCTGGTCGGCCGCGAGCGACAACCTGACGTTGTCGCCGCCCGGCACGCCGCCCGCCCCGTAGTTCTCCACCCACGAGCCGCCGACGGCGACCTTGTACTCCCAGGTCCCCGCGGGCACGGAGAACGTGCCCGAGTAGACCCCGGCGCCGCGGTGGGTGAGCGCGATGGCCTCGCACTCGGGGGCCCAGTCGGCGGTGCAGCCCATCTCGGCGTTCGCGCTGCCGGGGACGGTCACGAACAGGTCCGTGCGGCCCCCGGGCGCGGGCGGCGGCTCGGCGCCGTCGACGGCGATGCCCACCGAGGCGAAGGTCGACGCCGCGACGCGCTCGCCGGCGGCGTCCACGCTCACGGCGCGGTACTCGACCAGCGTGCCGCGCGGCAGGTCCGTCGTGTCGTGGAAGACCCGCGGCGTCGTGTCCTCGGCCGTGCCGAGCGGCACCCACGCGTCGGTGCCCACGAGCCGGTACGCGAAGGACGTCTCCGCCCACGCGTCGGCGACGTCCGCGCCCACGGGTGCGACGCCCGACACGGCACCTCCGGCACCCGGCACGTCGACCGCGATGCTGCCCGCCCCCGGCGCGACGGTGCCGTCGGCCACGAGGGCGAGCGCCCCGTACGCGGGGACCGTGACGGTCACGAGGCCGTCGGCGTCGGCCGTGACCGCAGCGTGGTCGCCCAGCAGCGGCGCGAAGGTCGCACCCGGCGTCAGCGTGTCGACCGTGACGGTGGCGGGCGCGGCCTCGTTGTTGAGCGCGACGAGGTGCTCGACCTTCTCGTCGCGGTGGACGCGCGAGAACGCGTAGACCGAGCCCTCGCCGTCCCCGCTCACGGGACGCTCGACCTGCGCGCCGCTCTCGAGCGCGGGCGTCGCCTCACGCAGCTCGGCGAGCTCGGCGATGTGCCGGTAGAGCGGTGCGTCCGTGTCGTAGCGGTCGACCGAACCCGCGGTCTCCCCCGTGAGCAGCGGCTGGTCGGTGTACTCCGCGGTCTGCGACGCGAACAGCGTCTGGCGCGCGCTCTTGTCGCCGCCCGGGCCCGCGAAGCCCTGCTCGTCGCCGTAGTAGACGACCGGCTGGCCGCGCGTGAGGTACATGAGGCTGTGCGCGAGCTCGGAGCGCTCCAGGCCGTCGCCGTCCGGCGCGACGAAGTAGCCGATGCGGCCCATGTCGTGGTTGCCGAGGAACGTCGGCAGCGCCGTCGCGCTCGTCGTCGGCGTCGTGTACATGTCGTCGGACGCGAACAGCTGCGCCAGGCCCCTCGGGTCGCTGCCGCGCGCGAAGAGCTGGGCGGCCGACTGGAACGTGAAGTCGAGCGTCGAGCTCATGTCGGTGTTCCGCACGTACGGGGAGAGCTTCGCCGCGTCGGCGTCGTACACCTCGCCGAACATGAAGAAGTCGGGCTTGCCCTGCGCGCGGGCGTAGTCGAGGACCTCGGTCGTCCACTGCTCCCAGAACTCGATGTTCACGTGCTTGACCGTGTCGATGCGGAACCCGTCGATGCCCAGGTCGATCCAGTCCTGGTAGACGTCGACGAACCCCTCGACGACGGTCGGGTGCTCGGTCATGAGGTCGTCGAGGCCGTCGAAGTCGCCGTAGGTGACGGACTCGCCCTCCCACGTCGAGTTGCCGCGGTTGTGGTAGAGCGTCGGGTCGTTGAGCCACGCCGGGACCTTGACGTCGGCGTCGGCCGGGTCCACGACCGGCGTGTACGGGAACGACGTCGCCGGGTCGAGCTCGGGGAAGGTCCCGGTGCCGGCGTAGGTGGCCGGGTCGAACACCGTGCCGTCGGCGGTGCGGTACGGCGCCGTGGCCTGGTCGACGTAGTCGTAGGTGCCCTCGGCGTAGTCGATGACGTCGGCCGTGTGGTTCGTGATGATGTCGAAGTAGACCTTGATGCCGCGCGCGTGGGCGTCCGCGATGAGTGCCTCGAGCTCGGCGTTGCTGCCCAGGTGCGGGTCGATCTGCGTGAAGTCGGTGATCCAGTAGCCGTGGTAGCCGGCCGAGGCGTTCGCGCCCGTGCCCTGCACCGGGCGGTTGAGGAAGGACGGCGTGAGCCAGATGGCGCTCGTCCCGAGGCCCTCGATGTAGTCGAGCTGCTCGCGCAGCCCGGCGAGGTCGCCGCCCTGGTAGAAGCCCTTGTCGGTCGGGTCGAAGCCCGTCGTCAGGCGGTCGCCCGTGAGGCCGCCCGTGTCGTTGGTGGGGTCGCCGTTGGCGAAGCGGTCGGTCATGACGAAGTAGAACTGCTCGCTCGAGCCGGGCTGGCGCGCGGGCGCTGCGACGAGCGCGTCGTCGGCGGGGACGTAGTCGCCCGCGAGACTGCCGAGCGGCGTGAGCGACGTGCGATGGGTCGCGTCGTCGTACGTCACGCGCAGCACCGTGGCCCCCGCGAGCACGAGCGGAGAGTTGTCACCCGTGGCGTCGGCGCCGTACGACTCGTCCCACGCGTCGTCCAGCGCGACCTTGTACTCGTACGCGCCGGCCGGCACCTCGAAGTCGGCGGAGAACACGCCCGGCTCGTCCGTGGGCGCCAGCTCGGTCGCGGCACACGCCGGGTCCCAGTCGGCCGGGCAGCCGAGCTCGTCCTGGAGGCTGCCGACGAGCGCGACGCTCGTGGCGGCCGCCTGCGCCGGCGCGGGCGAGACCGCCCCTCCCGGCACGACGACGGCGCCGCCGAGGGCGACGGCCGAGGCGGTGAGGAGGCGGGCGGCGGAACGCGCGGGCGTGGCCGAGGCCGGTCTCATGGGGACTCCCTTGTCGCCGAGAAGATCACCCGGGTGAAGCCGCGGGTGTCGCGACCGTAGAACGTTGCTGCAACTCGTTGCAACGGGCGCTGGTCCGACGTTGCAGTGGACACGCGTCCACCGACGCCGACGTGCGGCGGAGGCCCGCCTCGCGTTGCAACGACGAGGCCGGCCCGCCCCGTCACCATCCACATCGTGGACAGAGCGGGTTCCGCGGTCGCTCGCTCCCGGGGCGGTCACGCACCGGCCCGGCAGTGAGGGTCGTGCCCGCCGGGTGGCGGGTCAGTGCCCGAGCAGGACGGCGAGTCGCGCGGCGACCGCCTCCGGGGACGCGTCGACGGCGACGACCTTGTCGCGGCTCGTCGCGCCGCCACATCGTCACGGCCCGCGGGCGTACGCCGAACGCAGCGGCGACCGCGTCGAGCGTCGCCTGCGTCGCGGCCCGGTCCACGGCGCGCGCGGTGACCGCGACGACGAGCCGACCCGCCCACTCGCCGCCCACGTGCGTGCGCGAGGCGCCGGGCCGCGCGCGCAGGGCGACGCGCACGGGACCGCGTGCGGTGGTCACGGGCTCGTCACCGGGTCACACCCACAGCAGCAGGACCTTGAGCTCCGTGCGCGCGCCGACGTCCCCGTAGCCGGCCTTCACGGCGGTGTCGTACTCCTCGAGCTTCGGCGCGACCGCCGCCGCCTCGGCCGACGCGACGGCGTCACGCGCCACCTTCAGCACCGAGTCGGCCGAGTCGCGGTAGTCCGGCGAGAAGGTCTCGACCTCGAGCTCCCCGAGCATCGCCCCGACGGCCTCGGCGTAGACGAGCGCACCTTGCTGGGCCGCGGCGAGGTCGCCCGTCGACTCGGTCGCGCGCCACGCCTCGAGCGCCTCGTCGTAGCCCGCCATGACGGCGTGCAGCCGCTCGCTCTCCTCGCCCAGGTCGAACGGGTCGTCCCACTCGAGGTCGCCACCGTCGGCCTCGCCGGCCCCGCCGGCCTCGCCGGACGCAGTGGTCTTCTCGGGCTTGGGCCCCGCCGGCTGGCCCGTGGTGCCGGGAAGGCACCCGGACAGCACGAGCGCCCCGCCGACGGCCAGGGCCGCGGCGAGGCGCCGTGCACGTCCGAGCGTCAGATCAGCCCCAGCTGGCGCACGGCGTCGCGCTCCTCGACGAGCTCGGCGACCGAGGCGTCGATGCGGTCGCGCGAGAACTCGCCGAGCTCGAGGCCCTGGACGATCTCCCAGTCGCCACCCGCCGACGTGACGGGAAAGGACGAGATGAGGCCCTCGGGCACGCCGTAGGAGCCGTCGGACGGGATGGCAGCCGACGTCCACGAGCCCTCCCGCGTGCCGAGCACCCAGTCCCGCACGTGGTCGACGGCGGCGTTCGCCGCGGAGGCAGCCGACGACGCCCCGCGCGCCTCGATGATCGCCGCGCCGCGCTTGGCGACGGTCGGGATGAACGTGTCGGCGAGCCACGCCTCGTCGTCGACGACCTCGACCGCGGGGCGGCCGCCGATCGTCGCGTGGAACACGTCCGGGTACTGGGTGGCCGAGTGGTTGCCCCAGATGGTGAGCCGGTCGATGTCCTTGACGCCCGTCCCCGTCTTCGTCGCGAGCTGCGACAGCGCACGGTTGTGGTCGAGACGCGTCATCGCGGTGAACCGCGACGTCGGCACGTCGGGCGCGTGCGACGCCGCGATGAGCGCGTTCGTGTTCGCCGGGTTGCCGACCACGAGCACGCGGACGTCGTCCGCCGCGACCGCGTTGATCGCCTCGCCCTGGGGCTTGAAGATGCCGCCGTTGGCCTCGAGGAGGTCCCCGCGCTCCATCCCCTTCGTCCGGGGACGCGCGCCCACGAGCAGCGCGACGTTCGCGCCCTCGAAGCCCGCCCGCGGGTCGTCCGCGATGTCGACCGACTCGAGCAGCGGGAACGCGCAGTCGTCCAGCTCCATCGCGGTGCCCTCGGCCGCCTTGACGCCCTGCGGGATCTCGAGCAGCCGCAGGCGGACCGGGGTGTCCGCACCGAGCATCTGGCCCGAGGCGATGCGGAACAGCAGGGCGTACCCGATCTGGCCTGCGGCGCCCGTCACCGTGACGGTGACCGGGGACTTCGGGTTCTGGGACATCGGTGTCTCCTTGAGGTCGGGCCGGTGCTCAGCCGAGGCGCGCGGCGAGGTTCTCGTCGAGGGCCGCGAGGAACTCCTCGGTGGTCAGCCACTCCTGGTCCGGACCGATGAGGAGCGCCAGGTCCTTGGTCATCTTGCCGCTCTCGACCGTCGTGATGACGACGTCCTCGAGCGTCTGCGCGAACTCGGTGACCTCGGGCGTGCCGTCGAGCTTGCCGCGGTGCATGAGGCCGCGCGTCCACGCGAAGATCGACGCGATCGGGTTGGTCGACGTCGGCTTGCCCTGCTGGTGCTGGCGGTAGTGGCGCGTCACGGTGCCGTGCGCGGCCTCGGCCTCGACGGTCCTGCCGTCCGGGGTCATGAGGACCGACGTCATGAGGCCCAGCGAGCCGAAGCCCTGCGCGACGGTGTCCGACTGCACGTCGCCGTCGTAGTTCTTGCAGGCCCACACGTAGCCGCCCTCCCACTTCATGGCCGCGGCGACCATGTCGTCGATGAGGCGGTGCTCGTACGTCAGGCCGGCGGCGTCGAAGTCCGCCTTGAACTCGGCCTCGAAGACCTCGGCGAAGATGTCCTTGAACTGGCCGTCGTACGCCTTGAGGATCGTGTTCTTCGTCGACAGGTAGACCGGGTAGCCGCGCTGGAGGCCGTAGGCGAACGAGGCGCGCGCGAAGTCACGGATCGAGTCGTTGAAGTTGTACATGCCCATCGCGACCCCGCCGTTCTCGGGGTAGGTCACGACCTGCTGCTGGATCGGCTCCGAGCCGTCCGCCGGGGTGAAGGTCAGCGTCAGGGTGCCGGCCCCCGCGACCTTGAAGTTCGTCGCCTTGTACTGGTCGCCGTGGGCGTGACGGCCGATGATGATCGGCTTGTTCCAGCCGGGCACGAGGCGCGGGATGTTGCTGATGATGATGGGCTCGCGGAAGACGACGCCGCCGAGGATGTTGCGGATCGTCCCGTTGGGCGAGACCCACATCTTCTTGAGGCCGAACTCCTCGACGCGGGCCTCGTCGGGCGTGATCGTGGCGCACTTGACGCCCACGCCGTGCTCCTTGATCGCGTTCGCCGCGTCGACCGTCACCTGGTCGTCGGTCGCGTCGCGGTTCTCGATCGACAGGTCGTAGTACCGCAGGTCGACGTCGAGGTAGGGGTGGATCAGGCGGTCCTTGATGAACTGCCAGATGATCCGGGTCATCTCGTCGCCGTCGAGCTCGACGACCGGACCCACGACCTTGATCTTGCCCATGCGGAGACTCCCGTAGCTGAGGTGGTCGACGCGGAGCCTCGCGGCCCACGTGCCGTCCCCGGTGAACGTGCACCTGCAAGCACCTGGGGGCGCCTGCTGGCCGGGGCGGCGGACTTCTGCGCCAGATTACTCGACATCGAGAGACCTGGCTCCGGCGGGGCCTCCGGATCGGGCGCCCCGCGGCCGGTCCGACGGTGCGATGATGCCCGCTGGCCAGCACGCTCTGACGACGACGGGAAACCCATGTCCAGCACCGAGCCCCGCACCCCCGACCCGCGCGACCCCGGCACCGAGCCCCGCACCGACGTCGGCACCACGGACGCCACGACCACGGGGGCGGCGGACCTGCCCGCGACCGGCGACACCGCAGCGACGGAGGACGACGCCGTCGGCGCGGCCGGCACGGGTGCAGGCGCCGACACCGGCACCGCGACCGGCACCGCCACCGGCGCCGGCAGCAGCGCAGGGTCCGCCCGCGAGTCCCGTTCCGAGCGCACGGTGCTGTCGGTCGACGACGACGAGGACGACGACCTTGACGAGCTCGAGGACACGGACGAGGACGACGACGACACGGACGACGACGCCTTCCTCGCCGGCCTCGACGACGAGCGGGAGCTCGCGGGCGCGAGCCTCGGGGCACGCCTCGGGGTCGAGGCGCTCGGGACGTTCGCGCTCGTCCTCGTCATCACCGGCGTCGCGCTCTACGGCCCCATCTCCGGTGCCGACGCCGTCGGCGTCGCGCTCGCGGCCGGCCTCGTCCTGGTCGGCGTGACCTCGGCCTTCGGCCACCTCTCCGGCGGGCACTTCAACCCCGCCGTGACGCTGGGCACCGCGATCGCGGGCCTCACGCGCTGGGTCGACGTGCCGCTCTACTGGCTCGCCCAGCTGCTCGGCGGCGTCGCGGCGGGAGCCACGGTGTTCCTCACGATCCCCGAGAGCCTGCCCGCCGCGCTGCAGGTCCCGGACGTGCCGACGTTCTTCGCCTCGACCGCCAACTCGTGGGGCGAGTTCTCCCGACTCTGGCTCGCGAGCGGCGAGCAGACGTCGTTCGACCAGCGCACGGCCTTCGTGGTCGAGCTGGTCGCGGCCGCCGTGCTGACCGCCGTCGTGCTCGGCACGGCCCGCCGCCGGTGGAGCTTCGCGCCGGCACCGGTCGCCGTCGGCCTCACCTACGCCGCGCTCTTCCTCCTGACCAGCCCGATCACGGGCGGCTCGGCGAACCCGGCGCGGTCCACGGCCGCCGCCGTGTTCTCGGGCGGCGACGCCGTCGGCCAGCTCTGGCTCTTCTGGGTCGCGCCGCTGCTCGGCGCGGCGCTCGTCGGTCTCGGCCACTTCGGCTTCGGCCGCGGCGGCTCCCCGCGCGCGGGCGAGACGATCGACGACGACGTGGCGGTCCCCCGCAGCTGACGCGCCGCCCGGCTCACGCCCGGGCCGCGCCTCCTGGCGAGGGCGGCCTGCTCAGACGCCGGGCGTGAGCATGAGCATGCCGATGCCGGCCGCGAGCCCGAGCAGGATCGTCACGTCGACCCACGTCGACCGGACGGCGATGCCCTCGGGCCGCCGGCCGCGGCCGATGAGCCGTGCGACGGCGGCCAGGACCAGCACGCTGACGAGGACGGCGGCGCCGGTGTACGCGCCCTCGACCGCGGCCACGACGGCGGCCGCGAGGACCGCGAGGACCACGAGCCACAGCGCGGGCGCCCGGTGGCGCTCGGCCTCCGGGGGGTGCGTCACGCCGGGGAGACTACCGTGGCCCCGTGCCACCCACCTCCGTCGTCGTCGTCGGCGCGGGCCTCGCGGGGGCGATGGCCGTCACCGCGCTGCGGGCCGAGGGGTTCCACGGTGACGTGGTCCTGCTCGGCGCCGAGGGGCTCGAGCCGTACGACCGCCCGCCGCTGTCCAAGGAGCTGCTGACCCGCACCGGCCCCGCGTGGTTGCGCGACGAGCTGTCGGCCGACCTCTCGGCCGCGGACGTCCGTCTCGCGCAGCCGGCCCTCGGGATCTCCGTCGGCCCGGCCGGCGTGACGGTCGCGACGGCCGACGGCGACGTGCGCGCCGACGCGGCCGTCCTCGCGACGGGCGCGGAGGCGGTCCGCCCGCCCGGCTGGGACGGTGCGCTCGTGCTGCACACCGCGGCCGACGCCGACCTGCTGCGCCGGGTCGTGCAGCCCGGCGCCCGCCTCGTCGTCGTGGGTGCCGGGTGGATCGGCGCGGAGGTCGCAGGCGTCGCGGCCGGTGCGGGCGCCGAGGTCACGGTGGTCGAGGCCGCGCGGACGCCGCTCGAGGCCGCCCTCGGTCCCACCGTCGGCGCCCTGACCGTCCCCTGGTACGAGGCGGCGGGCGTGCGCCTGCTCACCGGTGCACGGGTCGACGCGGTCGGGCCGGGCGAGGTCACGCTCGCCGACGGCGAGGTGCTCGGCGCCGACGCGGTGCTCGTCGCCGTCGGCGCCCGGCCGCGCTCGGCCTGGATCGGCGACGCGCTCCCGGTGGCGCCCGACGGCGCGCTCGTCGTCGACGAGCGCTACCGCGTGCTCGGGGTGGACGGACCGCTCCCCCACGTCGTCGCCGTGGGCGACCTCGCGCGCCGGCGGTCGGCGCGGCACGGCTGGGTGCCGGGCGGTCACTGGGACGGCGCGCTGCGTGGCCCCGCCGTGGCGGTCCGCACGCTCCTCGCCGGCAAGGCGGAGGGTGCGACGCCGGCCGACGACCCCGCGCCCTACGTCTTCTCGACCCAGCTCGGCCACGAGCTCGCGCTGCACGGCCACCCGCTCGCGACCGACGAGGTCGTGCTGCGGGCGGGCGACGACGGCTGGACCGCCCTGTGGTTCCGGCCCGGCAGCGACGAGCTCACGGCCGTGCTCGCGGTCGACCGCCCGCGCGACGTCGCGGTCGCCAGGCGCCTCTTCACCGGCCCGGCGCTGCCCCGCCTGGAGCGGTCGGGCGC
>NZ_JACVQL010000410.1 GCF_019733465.1 Actinotalea ferrariae
GGCCGATGCGCTCACCGCGGGCCACCGCGCGCGCCGCGCCGCGGGCGAGCGGCACGCCGTCGAGGACTTCCTCTACGAGTACTACGGCACCCGGCCCGCGCAGCTGCGCCGCTGGCACCCCGGCGTCGGCACCGGGCTCGAGGTCTCGGCCGGCGGCGCGCGTCCCGCCGAGGAGGGCGCCCCGCCGCAGGCCGGCTGGCGCTGGTACGCGACCACGGACGGCGTCGTGCACCTCGACGTCGACGCCTTCCTCGCCGCGCGCGGGGAGACGGTGCGCTACGTCCACCGGCTGCTCACGGCGACGGCGGCCCGCCCGGCCTTCACGGGCTGCCTCGGGCTGCACGAGTGGGCGATGGTCTACCGCGGCGCCGACCGGCGACGGCACGACCTGCCGCTGCGCCTGGGGTCGGCGGGCACGGACGCCGTCGTCGAGCAGCACCCCGTCCGGTGCTCGCACATCGACGCCTTCCGCTTCTTCACGCCCGAGGCCGTCCCGCTCAACCGGCTTCAGCCGACGCGCGAGACGCAGGTCGCGCTCGAGCAGCCCGGCTGCCTCCACGCGAACATGGACTGCCTCAAGTGGGCGCTCAAGCTCGGCCCGGCCTGCCCGGGCGAGCTCCTGCTCGACTGCTTCGCGCTGGCCTCGGACATCCGGGTCCTCGACATGCAGGCGTCGCCGTACGACCTCGCGGACCTCGGCTACGAGCCCGTGGCGATCGAGACGCCGCACGGCAAGGCCGAGTACGTCGCGCGCCAGCGCGCCTTCGCCGCCCGTTCGGCGGACCTGCGCCGGCGGCTGATCGACGTCTGCGCCGCCGTCGACGCCCGCGCCCTCGAACGACGGGCCGTCTGACCGAGATCCGGACCCCCCTCGAGCGCGCCGTTGTTCGTCGCAGCCGGTGGGGGCCGTCGTGGCGGACGGGTGGGGGCCGTCGCGGGCGGACGGGTGGCGGCGCGGGGGCGGACGTACGCTCGCGGCATGGGCCGGCCGGACGGCATGGTGGACGTCCACCTCGACGACGACGCCGCGGGGGGCAGGGAAGGGCACACGCGCACCGACCGCAGCGAGCGCGCCGACCGCAGCGCCGTCGGTCGCTCCGCGCGCCCGACGACGCCCCTCCGCCGGGCTCGACGCGCACGCGGCCTCGCGCTCGTCGCGGCGTCGGTGCTCGCC
>NZ_JACVQL010000411.1 GCF_019733465.1 Actinotalea ferrariae
CGGCTGCGGTGCGGCGGGACGGGAGCCGTCGTCGTGCGGGGGAGGGGGCAGCGGAGCTGCGGCGTGCCGGCCCATCAGGTGACCGGCGGGCCGGGCAGGACGTCGCCGGCGCGAGCAGCGGTGACGGCGTCGGGCATGGGGCCCATCGTGGCAGAGCCGGGTGGGGCTCGAAGGCCCGGGGCCCGGCCGGTGCGGGGGCGCAGGGCGCGTGTCGTGCGGCCCGAGGGGCGCAGGGCGGATGCCCCGCGCTCGCCGCTCAGGCGACCGCGGGGCGTCCGTCGTGCTGCGCACCCGCCGCGGAGGCGGCGGAGGCGCGGGGGTGGAGCAGCCGTGCGGTCCGGGTGGGGCGTCGGTCGGCTGCGGGCGTGCCCTGCAGACGGCGACGGACCAGGCGGTCGAGCGAGCGCTCGGACGTCTCCCGCTCGTGCTCTCGGACGGCTATCTCATAGACGGTCAGGGGGTGCATGGTGGTGCTCCTGGGATGTGAAGGGACTGGGTCTGAGGACTGGCCAGGTCCTTCACCGCGGTGGTCCCACGGTGGCAGCCCGCAGGCGCCCGACGCACGCGAATATCGGGCATGTCCGGCACCCGACGTCGGCTCCCCGAGCGGCGCCGAGGGGCGGCGGCCGGGTGCCGATGGCATGCTCGGTGCGTGCCTGAGGGGGAGCAGCGGGGCGTCAGGGGCCGGGCCGGCGGAGCCGCGCGCGGCCTGTGGGCGCGCCGCACGTGGGTCGTCGACCGCGGTCCCCAGGTGGCGATCGTCGTCGGCCTGCTGCTCGTCGTGCTCGGCACGGCGGGGTTCCTCGGCGTCTTCGACGCGGTCCAGGAGAACGACGACCTCGCGGCGCTCGACCGGCCGGTCCTCCAAGGCCTTGCGGACGCGCGAAGCGAGCCGGTGACCGTGGTCCTCACCGTCATCACGACGGTCACGGGACCCGAGGTGCTGCCCGTGCTCGTCCTGCTCGGCACGCTGACGTGGGGCTTCTGGCGCAAGCAGTGGTGGCAGGCGGGCCTGCTGGCCGGGGCGATGATCGCCTCGACGCTCGTGTCGGTCACGATCAAGAACGCGGTGGCGCGGCCCCGTCCGCCGGTCGACACGATGACGGTCGCCGGCGTGGAGACGACCTACTCGTTCCCGTCAGGGCACACCATCGGGACGGCCACGCTGCTCCTCGTGGTGGGGTACCTCGCGTGGATCCGTCGGCCGCGGGTCGGTTCGCTCGTCCTGTGGTTCCTCGTGATCGTGGTCGGGATCCTCGTGGTCGCGCTCAGCCGGCTGTACCTCGGCTACCACTTCGTGACGGACGTGGTCGCGTCCATGGCGCTCGCCGTCGCGGTGCTGGGCGGCGTGGTCGTCGTCGACCGGCGGCGGGCCGTGCGCGCCGCGCGGGTCACCAAGGCGACGGCTCAGGCCGACGGTCCGGCCCCGCCCGCCTGACGGCGCGGCCCGCGTCACGCGAGAACGCCGCGACGACGGCCGGTGGATCGCCGTCGAGCGCCCCTGTCCGGCTTCGCCTGATGGTTGACGTTTC
>NZ_JACVQL010000412.1 GCF_019733465.1 Actinotalea ferrariae
GCGTGCTCGTCGCCGGGGGTGTGTGGCTCGCGGGCTCGGGCGCGGCGGAGCCGGCGGACGCGCCGTCCGCCGGCGGCGCGGCTGCCACCGGCGAGGTCGTCGTGCTGGCCGCGGCGTCTCTCGCGGAGCCGCTCCGCACGGTGGCGTCCGAGCTCGAGCGGCAGCACCCCGGACTGACGGTCACCGTGTCGGCCGGCCCGAGCAGCGCGCTCGCAGCGCAGGTCGCAGAGGGCGCTCCCGCCGACGTCCTGGCGGCGGCCAGCCCCGACACCATGGCGGTCGCGGTCGACGCCCTGACCGCGGCGGGGCACGACGTCGACCCTGTGGTGGTCGCCACGAACACCATGGCCCTCGCCGTGCCCGGCCCTGCCGCCCCGGGTGGGGCGGGCGACGTCGTGTCGCTCGCCGACCTCGCCGGGGACGTCCGCTACGCCGTGTGCGAGCCGCAGGTCCCGTGCGGCGAGGGCGCGGCGGCCGTGCTCTCCGACGTCGACGCGGCGCCCGTCACCTACGAGCGCGACGTCGGCGCCGTGCTCGCGAAGGTCGCGTTCGGCGAGGTCGACGCCGGGCTGGTCTACGCGTCGGACGTCCATCCCGGCGCCCCGCTCGTGCGCGAGGGCCGGGTCGTCGGCGTCCCGCTCGACGAGCCGGATCCCGGTGACGCGCCGTGGACGACGTCCTACCCGGTGCTCGCCCTGCCCGACGCCCCGAACCCCGCCGGGGCCCGCGCCGTCGTCGCCTTCCTCGTGTCACAGCAGGGCCGGGCCGTGCTGCGCGACGCCGGCTTCGGGCCGCCGCCGTGACGCCGACACCCGTCCCGGCCGCCATGATGCCGACGCACGGAGCACCGAGCAGGGCCACGCCGGCGCGGCGTCGCCGGCGGGGTCGCGAGCTGCCGGTCGTCGCCGTCGTGCCCGCCGTCGTCGCGATCGTCTTCCTCGCGCTCCCGCTCGTCGGGCTCCTGACGCGGACCCCGTGGGGACGTCTCGGGACGGTGCTCGCCGAGCCGTCCGTCCGGCAGGCGCTCGGGCTGTCGCTGTGGACGGCGACCGTCGCGACCGCCGTGTGCGTCGTGCTCGGGGTCCCGCTCGCGTGGTTCCTCGCGCGCGGCCACGTCCCGGCCCGCCGCCTCGTGCGCACGCTCGTCACGCTGCCGCTCGTGCTGCCGCCCGTCGTGGGCGGCGTCGCGCTGCTCGCCGTCCTCGGGCGGCGCGGCCTCGTCGGCGGGTGGCTCGACGCCTGGGGCGTGGCCCTGCCGTTCACCCCGGCCGCGGTCGTGGTCGCCCAGACGTTCGTCGCGATGCCGTTCCTCGTCGTGACCGTCGAGGGGGCGCTGCGGGGTGCGGACCGGCGGTACGAGGAGGCGGCGGCCGCCCTGGGCGCCTCGCGGACGACCGTGCTGCGGCGCGTCACCCTGCCGCTCGTCGCACCCTCGGTGGCGGCCGGGGCCGTGCTGACGTGGGCGCGTGCGCTCGGCGAGTTCGGCGCGACGGTGACGTTCGCGGGCAGCTTCCCGGGCCGGACCCAGACCCTGCCGCTGACCGTCTACGCGACGCTCGACCGGGACCCGGACGCGGCGGTCGCGCTGAGCCTGCTGCTCCTGATGACCTGCGTCGCGGTGCTCGTCGGCCTGCGGGGCCGCTGGATCGGCGCGGGTGCGCCGTGAGCGGACCGGCCGACGTCGGCCTGCACCTGGCCGGGACCGTTCACCGCGGGAGCTTCCTGCTCGACGTCGACCTCACGGTCGGGCCCGGGGAGGTGCTCGCGCTCGTCGGCCCGAACGGCGCCGGCAAGTCGACCGCCCTGCGCACCGTCGCCGGCCTCGAGGCGCTCGAGACCGGGCGCCTGCGGCTGGCCGGACGCGTCCTCGACGACACGGAGGCGGGCGTCCTCGTGCCGCCCGCGCGGCGCGGCGTCGGCACCGTCTTCCAGGACCACCGCCTCTTCCCGCACCTGGATGCGCTGGCGAACGTCGCGTTCGGCCCGCGCGCCGCCGGTGCCGACCGGACGACCGCCGACCGCACCGCCCGGACCTGGCTCGACCGGCTCGGCGTCGGGCACCTCGCGCGCTCGCGGCCCGCGCACCTCTCCGG
>NZ_JACVQL010000413.1 GCF_019733465.1 Actinotalea ferrariae
GGCCGGGCGGGCGGCGGCCGGGCGCACGGGTGCCGCCTGGACGACGACCGGCGTGGCGACCGGGGCCGCGACCGGCGTGGCGACCGGCGTGACGACGGGTGCGCTCGGGACGACGACCGGGGTCAGCGACACGGACGCGACGACCGTCGTGGCGTCCGCGGCGCGCAGCACGTCAGCGACGGTGACCGGGACCGTCGAGGCGAGCTCCTGGTACCCGGCGGGGACCGCGGTGCTGCGCAGCTCGTACGCGCCGGTCGGGACGGCACCGAAGGACAGGCGGCCGTTCGCGTCCGTGGTCGCCGAGCCGATCAGCACGAGGTCGGCCGGCGCGGGCGCCGCGAGGAGACGCAGCGGCTCCGGCTCTGCCGGCTCGGGAGCCGGCGCGCCCCACAGCTCGAAGGTCGCATGCGCGACGGGCGCACCGGTCGTGGACCGGACGTCGACGTCGAGCGCGCGGTACGCCCGCACGAGCTCGACGTCGAGGTCGTACGAGCAGGTCATGAAGACGTCGGTGCCGCACGGGCCGAAGGTGCCCGACGTCTCGCCGACCGCCATGGAGCCGTCCGGCGCGTCGACCAGGCGGATCGTCACGGTCCGGCCGGCGGCGACGGTGTACCAACCCGGCACGGACCCCCAGGCGTCGGTCGTGCCCGTCCACTCGGGCTCGGGGCTCGTGCCCGCCACGTCGAGCTCGAACACCGCGCCCTCGAGGTTCGCGCCGTCCTCGGCGAACACACCGGCGTAGGTCTTGCCGGTGCCGTAGCAACCCTCGAGGCCGCCGTCGACGAGGCACGGGGGGAGCTCGGGGAGCTCGGGCTCGGACGGCAGCTCGGGGTCGCCCTCCGCAGCGGCCGCGAGGTCGGTCGCGGGCACCTCCTCGGCCGTCACGTCCGCGGGCTCCTCGGCCGGCTCCTCCGCGGGCGCGACCGGGACGTCGGCCGCGGGTGCGGTCTCCGCGGGTGCGGTCTCCGCCGCGGGTGCGGTGTCGGCGGCAGGGGCGACGTCGGCC
>NZ_JACVQL010000414.1 GCF_019733465.1 Actinotalea ferrariae
GTGCCCGACCGGCCCGCCCTCGTCGTCGCCACGCCGGGCGCCGAGCCGCGCGCCGCGGACGGCTACGCGGCGGCGCTGCTGCTCGACGCCGCCGTGGTGACCTCGCGTGCGGGTCTCGACGTCTCCGTGGACGCGTTGCGCACGTGGATGGCCGCCGCGTCGCTCGTGCGTGCGGCCGACCGCGGCGGGCGCGTGCTGCTCGTGGGGGACGCCGCGCCCCGGCCGAGCCAAGCCCTCGTGCGTTGGGACCCGGCGAACCTCGCGGAGCACGAGCTCGCCGAGCGGAGCGAGCTGTCGCTGCCCCCGGCGGTGCACATGATCGCGCTGGAGGGGCCGAGGGACGCGGTCGAGACCCTGCTGACGAGGATCGACCTGCCCGACGGCGCCGTCGTGCTGGGCCCGCTCGCCGTGGAGGGCGCCGCGCCGGCCGAGGGGGTCCTCGACCCCGAGGCGCTGCGCCCGGTGCGCGCGCTCGTCCGGTCGCCCTGGCGCGTGGCGCCCCGGTCGACCGCCGCGGTCGCGGCGGCCGTGGCCACCCGCAGCGCGCGTCGGGAGTCCGGCGCGGTCCGCGTCGTCGTCGAACCCCTGGAGGTCGTGTGAGCACCCTGCCCCGCCAGCCGAAGACGACCGCCTCGGTGGGGACCGGCTCGGCCGGCGCTGCCGACGGCTCGCCCCGGGAGATCGACACGGTGCTCTTCGACCTCGGGCAGGTCCTCGTGCGGTGGGACCCGCTGCTGCCGTACCGCGGCCGGTACGACGAGGCCGACGTCCGGCGCTTCTTCGACGAGATCGACTTCCCGGCGTTCAACCACCTCCAGGACGCCGGTCGGCCGTGGGCCGAGGCGAGGGCCGCCCTGGAGCAGACCCACTCGCACCACCTCCCGCTGCTCGACGTGTACGTCGAACGGTTCGCGGAGGCCGTTCCCGGCCCCGTCGACGGGGCCGACGCCATGGTNNNCCGCGGGGGTCCGTGTGCTCGGGCTCACCAACTGGTCGGCGGAGACGTTCCACGTCTCGCTCGAGACGGCGCCCGTGATCCGCCGGCTCGAGGACGTCCTCGTCTCCGGGCGCGAGGGGCTCGCGAAGCCCGACCCGCGCATCTTCGAGCTCGCCGTCGAGCGGTTCGGGCTCGAGCGGCAGCGCACGCTGTTCACCGACGACTCGCGGGTCAACGTCGAGGCCGCCGCGCGCGTCGGTCTGCGCGCCGAGCTGTTCACCTCCCATGCCGCGCTGCGCCGCACGGTCCGGGCGCTCGGCGTCCCGGTGCCCGCGCACGCCGAGGACGCGCGGTGATCGTCGGGGAGGCCGTGCGCACCGACACCGTGCGCACCGACGCCGTGCCCACCGACGCCGTGCCCACCGACACCGTGCGCGCTCACACCGTGCGCCGAGCGCAGGGCGCGCGACCCTAGGATCGACGGATGCGTCTGCTCTTCGCCGGCACCCCCGCCGTCGCCCTGCCGGCCCTCGACGCCCTCCTCGGCTCCCGCCACGACGTCGTCGCGGTGCTCACCCGCCCGGACGCGCCGTCCGGCCGCGGTCGACGCCTCCAGCCCAGCCCCGTCAAGGTGCGCGCGGTCGACGCCGGGATCCCCGTGATCGAGGCCTCGACCCTGCGCGACGCGGCGACCCGGGAGGCGATCCGGGCCACCCGGCCGGACTGCGCGCCCGTCGTGGCCTACGGCGCCCTGCTGCCCGAGGCGGTGCTCGGTGTGCCGCGGCACGGCTGGGTCAACCTGCACTTCTCGCTGCTCCCGGCGTGGCGGGGCGCGGCACCCGTGCAGCACGCCGTCCTGCACGGCGACGAGGTCACCGGCGCGACGACGTTCCGCATCGACGCGGGGCTCGACACCGGACCCGTCCTCGGGACGCTGACCGAGACGGTGCGTCCGCGCGACACGTCCGGCGACCTCCTCGACCGCCTGTCGCACGCGGGCGCCGGCCTGCTCGTGGCCACGCTCGACGGGCTGGAGGACGGCGCCCTGGTGCCCGTCCCGCAGCCTGCCGACGGCGTGAGCCACGCGCCACGTCTCAGCACCGAGGACGGCCGGGTGCGGTGGGAGCACCCGGCGATCGCCACGGACCGCCGCATCCGTGCGGTGACCCCCGCGCCCGGCGCGTGGACGACGCTGCCCGGGGGCGAGCGGCTGCGGCTCGGGCCGGTGCGCCTGCACGCCGACGTCACGGACCTCGAGCCGGGGCAGGTCGCTGTCACGAAGCAGGACGTCCTCGTCGGCACGGGCACGCACGCGGTGCGCCTGGGCGACGTCGCGCCCGCCGGGCGGCGGTCCATGGCGGCGGCCGACTGGGCGCGCGGCTCGCGCGACCTCGACGGTGCGCGGCTGGGGGAGCGATGAACGCGGACGGCCAGGGGCGGGACCGCCACGGTCGGCGCGGCGGCGACACGTCGCGCCCGCGGGACGGCGACGCGGACGGCCGGCGAGCAGCGCGCGGCACGGGCGGCACGGGTGACCG
>NZ_JACVQL010000415.1 GCF_019733465.1 Actinotalea ferrariae
GCGTCGGTGCGGGCCGTGTCACGACGCGCGGCGTCGTCGAGCGTGCGGGCGAACGCGTCGGCGTCCTGCCGGCTCTCGGCGCGCGCGTCGGCGCGGGGCCGGGACGGCGCCGGGGCGGCGACGGGAAGCGAGCTGACGGTCATCGGTCCTCCATGAGGTCGGCACCGGGCGCGCCGCGGCGGGACGCGGCCTCGTCGAGCACGAGCTGCTCGAGGCGCAGCTCCTCGGCGACGAGGGCGGCCTGGTGGCGCTCCTCGAGCTTGCGGATCATCTGGGCGCGGGCGCGCGCGTCGCTCCAGTCGCCCGTGGCCTGGCGCACGCGGAAGTCCACGACGTCGCGTGCGGCGACGGCCTCGGTGAGCAGACCGGTGAGGCCGGCGCGGGCCGCGACGGCGGCCTGCCACGACAGGTCGTCGGCGCGCTCGGGCAGCTCGGACTCGGCGAGCGCCTGGGCCGTGCGCTGCTCGCGCCGCTCGGCGGCGCGCAGCGAGGCGTTGGCGATCGCGAGCTCGCCCGCGGCCTGCTCCTCCTGCATGCCGCGCAGGCGCAGGAGGCCGGCGAGGCGGAACGGCGTGGCCATCAGGACACCCCCATCCGGTGGATCAGCTGGGCGAGGCGCTGCCACGACTCGGCCGCGGCGGCCGGCTCGTCCATGCCCTGCCGAAGGAAGGCGTCGATCGCGTCGGCGTTCGCGACGGCGGCGTCGACCATGGCGTTGGTGCCGGCGGCGTAGGCGCCGACGTCGATGAGGTCCTGGGCGCGGCGACGCGCGGCCATGACCTGGCGGAGCCGGGTCGCGAGCTGCTGCTGCTCCTTGCTGCTCACGCGGCTCGCGACGCGGGACACCGAGCCGAGCACGTCGATGCTCGGGAAGTGCCCGGCGACGGCGAGGTCACGCGTGAGGACCACGTGCCCGTCGAGGATCGACCGCGCGGCGTCCGCGATGGGCTCGTTGTGGTCGTCGCCGTCGACGAGGACCGTGTAGATGCCCGTGACGGAGCCGCGCTCGTCGGTGCCCGCGCGCTCGAGGAGCTGCGCGAGCAGCGAGAACGTCGACGGCGGGTAGCCGCGCGTCGCGGGCGGCTCGCCCACGGAGAGCCCGATCTCGCGCTGCGCCATGGCGACGCGCGTGAGCGAGTCCATCATCAGCACGACGTCGGCGCCCTCGGACCGGAACGACTCGGCGATCGCGGTCGCGACGAACGCGGCGCGCAGGCGGACCAGCGGCGGCTCGTCGGACGTCGCGACGACGACGACGCTGCGCGCGAGGCCCTCGGGGCCGAGGTCGTCCTCGAGGAACTCGCGGACCTCGCGCCCGCGCTCGCCGACGAGCGCGATGACCGAGACCTGCGCCTCGGTGCCGCGCGCGATCATCGACAGCAGGCTGGACTTGCCGACGCCGGAGCCGGCGAACAGGCCGAACCGCTGGCCGCGGCCAGCGGTGACGAGGGTGTCGAGCGCCCGGACGCCGAGCCCGAGGGGCGTGTCGACGCGGGCACGGCCGAGGGCCGAGGGCGCGCTGCCGGTCACGGGGCGGCGCACGGCGCCGACGAGCGGCCCGCGGCCGTCGACCGGCCGGCCGAGCCCGTCGAGCACGCGGCCGAGGAGCGCCGAGCCCGTGGGGGTGGTGAGCGGGCGGCCCGTGGTGCGCACGGGCATGCCGGTGCGCAG
>NZ_JACVQL010000416.1 GCF_019733465.1 Actinotalea ferrariae
CGGCTGCGGCCCTCGTGGCCGCCGTCGTGGTGCGCCGGCGCCGGGCGGGAACCGCCGACGCCGACGCCGCCGCCGCCGCACGGGAGGACGTCCCGCCCGTAGGGTGAGGCGGTGAGACCGACGGCCCCGAGCGAGCAGCCGCCCCAGGGCGCCTCGCCCGCGCACGGTCCCGGGCCGGCGTCGGCACCTCTCCCGGGCGCCCCGGCCCTGTCACTGCGCGGTCTGGTCAAGCGGTTCGGCCCCACCGTCGCGGTCGCCGGCATCGACCTCGACATCCCGGCCGGCTCCTTCTACGGCGTCGTCGGCCCGAACGGTGCGGGCAAGACGACGACGCTCAGCATGGCCACGGGACTGCTCGTGCCCGACGGCGGGCGGGTGCACGTGCACGGCGTCGACCTGTGGGCGGACCCGCTCGCCGCGGCGCCGCTGCTCGGCGTGCTGCCCGACGGCGTGCGCGTGTTCGACCGGCTGACCGGGCCCGAGCTGCTCAGCTACGCCGGCATGCTCCGCGGCCTGCCGCGAGACACCATCGCGGCGCGCCGTGACGACCTGCTCACCGCGCTGGACCTGCACGGTGCGGGCGCGACGCTCGTGGCCGACTACTCCGCGGGCATGACGAAGAAGATCGCCCTCGCGTGCGCGCTCGTCCACGCGCCCCGGCTGCTGGTGCTCGACGAGCCCTTCGAGGCCGTCGACCCGGTGTCCGGTGCCGCCATCCGGGTGATCCTCCAGCAGTTCGTGGCGGCGGGCGGCACGGTCGTCCTGTCGAGCCACGTCATGGCGCTCGTCGAGCGGCTCTGCGACCACGTCGCCGTCGTCGCGGGCGGCCGGGTGCTCGCGGCCGGCCCGCTCGACGCGGTGCGCGCGGGGCGGGATCTGGAGGACAGGTTCGTCGACCTCCTCGGCGGCGGACGCGCCGAGCCGGAGCTCACGTGGTTGCGACCCTCGTCCGCCTGAGGGCCCGCATGCTCGCGCACAGCCTGCAGCGCGAGGTCTGGCGGGTCGTCCTGCTGGTGTGCGGGCTGCTCTGGGCGCTGCTGTCCCTGCCGAGCGTCGTCGGCGGCATGCTCTGGCTGTCGGGCCAGCCCGTCGACGTGGCCCACGACATCCTCGTCGTCGGCGGCTCGCTGCTCGTGCTCGGCTGGCTCGTCGTCCCCCTCCTGGTGCCGGGCCTGGACGACTCGCTCGACATCAGCCGCTTCGCGACGTTCGCGGTGCCGGTGCGCCGCCTCGTGCCCGGCCTCCTCGCGGCGTCGCTGCTCGGGCTGCCGACGCTCTTCAGCGCGCTCGTGTGCCTCGCGCCGGCGCTCGCGTGGGCGGGCAGCGGCCGGACGGGTGCGGTCGTCGCGCTGCTCGTCGCCCCGGTGGCGCTCGCCACGTGCGTCGTCGGCGCGCGCGTGACGACGGGGCTCGCGAGCCGCGTGCTCGCCTCGCGGCGCTCGCGCGAGGCCGGCGCCGTGCTCGGGCTCGTCGTCGTGGGACTCGCGGTCCCGGCCGCCCTGAGCATCGGCTCGATGGGTCTCGAGGGCGCCCTCGAGCGCGTGCCGGCCCTCGCACAGGTGCTCGGGTGGTCGCCGCTCGGTCTGGTCTGGGCGACGCCCGCGGCAGCCGCCGACGGCGACCTCGCGGGTGCGGCCGCGCGCGGCGCGCTCGCACTGGTCTGGCTCGCGGCCGCCGTCGTCGCCTGGGCGGTCCTCCTGCGC
>NZ_JACVQL010000417.1 GCF_019733465.1 Actinotalea ferrariae
GCGCGCGCTCGTCCGAGCACGCTCGGGAGGTCGACGTCGAGCCGCCGTCGCCGCCCCGCCGCGCGGTGACGGGCGGCGCGCGCCGGGCTCATCCGGGCCCGTCCAGGCGTAGGTGGTCCGCGGTCGCGCGGCGGACGAGCCGGGTCGCCATCGGGAAGACGACGGCGGCAGGGAGCAGGACGAACGCCGCGAGCAGCGCCACCTCCGCCGGCCACGGCCACACGACGGCGACGTCGGGCACCGGCGTGGCCCCCGTCTGCGACGTCGCCAGCACCGGCGCGACCGCCCAGGCCGCGGCTGCGCCGACGCCACCGCCGAGGACGACCACGAGCACCGTGAGCGCGACGTTCTCGAGGACCAGCGCCGAGACGACCGACCGCCGCGGGACCCCGACGCCCTGGAGGCGCGCGACCTCGAGCGCGCGTGCGTCGACGGCCGCGGCGGTGTGGAGCGCCGTCCCGGCGAGCGCGAGGAGGAGCGCCGCGGCCACGAGCACCGCGAGCACCGCGGGGACGCCCACCCGGAGCGGGCCGTCCAGCAGGGCCGCGGTAGCCGCCGAGCGGTCGGCGGTCACGCGCAACCCGGCGGCCTCCACCGCCGCGGCGGCCGCGCCGTCGTCCGTGCTCGTGGCCGGCAGGCCGACCCACCAGGCGTCCGTCAGGGGCGTGAGGTCGCCGCGCGCGAGCAGCATCCGGCCGAGCACGTCCTGGTCCGCGAGCACGGCCGGGCCGCGGGGCACGGAGGGCAGGTAGGGCACGACGCCGGCCACCTGGGCCGCGACCGTCCCGTCGCCGACCGACAGGGTCAGGGACGAGCCGGTGCGCAGCGCCGTCGCCGCGGCGAGCTCCTCGGTGACGAGGACGGGCACCACGAGCGGGGCCTCGAACGCGGTGATCACGAGCTCCGCCGGTTCCCAGGCCAGCCCGCCGAGCCCGACGGTCCCCGTCGCCGTCACGTCGGCGTCGTCCGACGTCGCCGCGGTGCTCCAGAGCCCGAGCATGCGGTCGCCGCGGGCGGCGGTCCAGGTCGCCCCCGGCTGCGCCGTCGGCCCGGAGATGGTCACGCTGACCCGGGTCGAGGCCGCGGACTGCGGCGCGACCGACGCCTGCGGATCGAGCTCGAGCGCGAGGCGCACCCCCACGAGCTCGAAGGGCCCGACGGCGCCCGGCTGCGCCGGGACGACGATCGCGCGGGCCGCGCCGTCCAGGGCGAGCGGCTCGCCGACGAGCGTGACGCGATGGCCCCCGCCGCCCTCGACCACCAGGGTCGGCGTCACGCGCAGCGGGAAGCCGTCGCCCTCACCGGTGCCGGCCAGGACGAGGTCCGTGAGCCCGGTCGACGGCGCCACCTCGAGGGGCAGGCCCGGGGCGGGTGTCTCGGGCCCGAGCGCGGAGGTGAGCTCGCCCCAGGTGGCGCCGCCGGGCGGGCGCCCGCGCAGCAGGGCGTCGGCGGAGGCGGTGTCGACGGCGACGAGCTGCGGCACCGTCTCCCCGCGCCAGCGCCCGACGGCGACCGGCCGGTGCGTCGCGGTGCTCGTCACGGCGC
>NZ_JACVQL010000418.1 GCF_019733465.1 Actinotalea ferrariae
CGCAAGCGGCGTCCGCGCGGTCGGTGGCGCCGCCCGCGCCCGCGGGCAGCAGCACGGCGCCCACGACGAGCGCGGCTGCAGCCAACGCCCGCGCGGGTCGGGGCGACAGGCGTCGTCGGCTGCCCCTCGGTCCGCGCATCGCATCTCCCCCTCGACATGAAGGAGGGGACGCGCGGGCGTTTCGTGACGGCCGGCGGCAGCCCCCGTTCGGCGCCCCGACCGGCGATGGGTCCGGCGGTCAGTCCAGGGGCACGTGCGCGAGCGCCGCGCGCGACGTGACGCCGAGCTTCGCGAAGACGTTGCGCAGGTGGAAGTCCACGGTCCGCGGGCTCACGAAGAGCTGCGCCGCGACGTCGCGCGTCGCGAGGCCCTGCGCGACGAGCCGGGCCACCTGCTGCTCGGTGGGCGTGAGCCGCGGCGCCGACCCGCCCTGGGCGTCGCGACGTCGGACCGTCTCCCCGGACGCCCGCAGCTCCTGCGCGGCGCGCTCCGCCCACCGCCGCGCCCCGACGTCCTCGAACGTCTGCAGCGCCGCCCGCAGGTGCGGCCGCGCGTCGACCCGCCGTCGCTCGCGGCGCAGCCACTCGCCGAGCGCGAGCTCCGTCCGTGCCGCGTCGACCCGCCGTGACGACGCGGCGTGCAGCTCGAGCGCGCGCAGGAGGTGCACCTCGACCTCGGGCCCCTCGGCGAGTGCGGCGCGACCGTGCTCGGTGACCGCGGCGGCCCACGGCGACCCGGTGCCCTCGGCGAAGTGCGCGATGTGGCCGACCCACCGCTCGGCGAGCTCCGGCCGGCCGGCCGCCACGGCGGTCTCGATGCGATCCAGCGCGATCATCCGCTCGGCGAACCCGTGCGTCATCTGCTCGTAGTGATGCACCGCCGCCGCGGGCGAGTCGGCCAGGACCGCGCGGGTCCACAGCAGCTGGCCGCGGACCGACGCCTCCGTGGTGCCCGAGGGCCCCGCCGCGACCACGCGTTCGAGCGCCGCTAGCCGCTCGGGGGCGTCGTCGTCGCCGCGCAGCGCCGCGTACAGCGCGAGCCACGCGTGCGGCATCGCGGCCAGGCCCGGTCGCCCGGTCGCCTCGGCGAGGCCGAGCGCCTCGCGGGCGCCGGCCGCGAGCTGGTCCCAGCGGCCGAGCACCTGGTCCGCCGCGCCGCGACGGGTCAGCGCGTACAGCACCATGATCAGCGCGCCGGCGTCACGGGCGCTCGCGAGCAGGCGCTCGTGCAGGCGGAGGGCGACGTCGTCCAGCGCGACGTGCAGGGCGGCCAGGCCGAGGTTCGGCAGCAGCCCGTGCAGGCCCAGGTCGACCTCGGCCGCGTGCTGCTCGGCCGCGCGCACCGCACGCACCGCCGGCGCCCACTCGTGCCGGCCGATGTGCACGAACGCCCGGAGCACCTCGGCGGTGCACCGCTCCTGCTCCGTCGCCGGCTCCCCGACCAGGTCGAGCGGGTCCTGCGCCGGCTCGACCGGGGTCGTGGCCGTGAGGGACGCGGCGAACATCGCCATCTCGCGGGCGCGGGCGGCGTCGTGCGGTGCGACGGCGACCGCCTCGTGCAGCAGTCGGCGGTGCGCCACCTGCACCGAGCCGGTGTTCCACTCCACGCGCGAGCGCAGGAGCACCGCGTCCGCGTGCAGGCGCGGGTCCTCGAGCGCCACCGTCGCGGCGTCCGCGAGCGTCGCGGCGCGGTCCGGCTGGCCGGCGACCCACGCCTCGGACGCCGCCCCGAGCAGGCGCCGGCCCCGGTCGGCCGCATCCGCGGTGAGC
>NZ_JACVQL010000419.1 GCF_019733465.1 Actinotalea ferrariae
GCCCCACGCGCTGCGCGGCCGTGGGTGCGGCGCCCGGCGACGCCTCGGTCGAGGGCGCATCCGCCGGGGGCGCGGCGATCGAGGGTGCGGGCGGCACGGTGCCGGGGAGCCCGGCGGAGAACGCCGGGTCGTCGGACGGGGCGATGGGCGGGCCGGCCGGTGTGGGCGGGGTGGGCGTCGAAGCGCCGGACGTCGGCGCGCTCGGTGTGGGCGGGGCCGACGTGGGAACAGCGCCCGGGCGACCAGCACCGGACGGTGCCGGCGCAGGGGGCGGCGTCGACGGCCAGCGCGGTCCCGACGGCGGCCGGGCGGACGTCCGGACGGGCACGCCAGGAGCGGAGGCACCGCTGGGCCGGTCTGCAGGTGTGACGACGACGGGCTGGTCCGCGTCCCCGGCCGGGACGACCGGCCGCTCCGCGTCCGGCTGCACACCGTCCGGATGCGTGACGGGCACGCCCGTGGGCGGCGTCGGCGCGTCGTCGCCCGTGCCGGTGGGCCGTGCTCCCGGGGCGGGGGCCACGCTGGGGACGCCTCCTGCGGCGGCGGCCGCGGGGCCCGACGACGTCGTCGTCCCGTCCGCCGACCCTCCGGTCGCCGCACCAGCGGTCTGTGCTGCGTCGCCGTCCGGCTCCGCGGCGTGCTCGGCGGGGGCCTGGTCCGCCGACGGCGGCGTGACCGGCGGGAAGGGGGAGGACGAGCCGCCGGCCTCCGGCGTGATGGGGTCCCAGCGCACGTCGTCGACCTCCGGCTCGGGGGGCAGCGTTCGGGGGAGCTCCTGGTGCAGCGACCAGCCGACGGCCATCTGCCACGGGTCCGGCTCGGGCGGCCGGGGGCGCTCGTCGGCGTCGTCGTGGTCCTGGTCGCGGTCCTGGTCGCCCGAGGTACCCGCGGGGCCACCGTGGCCCTGGCCGACGTCGGCTGCCGCGCTGCCCTCCACCGCGGACTCGTCCCCGGCCGCAGCCGCTGGGCCGCCCTCGACCTCCGCCGCAGACCCGTCCCCGGCTTCCGCCGCGGAACCGTCGTCGGTCGGCGCGGCCGACGCGTCCTCGGTCGCCACCGCAGACGCGTCCGCGGCCTCCGCCGCGGAGGGAGCCTCGGGGGACTCGCGGTCGCCGGCCTCCTGCGCCGCGTAGGCCGCGAGCGCGTCGCGCGAGAGCTCGGCCGTCTGGCCGTCGTCGGGCGGCACGGGGGCCCACGACGTCGCCGCGGGAGGCACCGC
>NZ_JACVQL010000042.1 GCF_019733465.1 Actinotalea ferrariae
CGTCCCCGCACGCCCGCGGCCCGCGCGGCGGCGGCCCGCGCTCCGGCACCGCGCGACGCGGACCCGGGCTCCGCCGTCGTCGGCTCCGTCGTGATCCCGGCGACGCGCACACCCGTCCGGATCTCGGCACCCCCCGCGACCGCGAGGTCGTGGACCGCCTCGACGAGGCGGGCGAACCCGCCCTGCGGGTACAGGACGCCGTCGGCCAGGTCGAGCCGGCTCATGAGGTGGTACATCGACGGCGTGATGCGCGGCGCGGAGCCGAGGAAGACGGCCGGGTAGCCGAGCACCTGGCGCAGCCGCGGGTCGCGGAAGCGCGCCGCGACGTGCTGCTCGAGCGAGCGCGTCAGGAGCGCGGCGAGCCGCGGGAGCCGCGCGGCGACCTCCGGGTTGGCGAGCGGTCGCAGCGACGCGAACGTCGTGTAGAGGAAATGGCGCAGCGCCATCGCGTAGGTGTCCTCGGCCGTGGCGAGGTACTCCTCGAGCGCCGCGCCCGCCCCGGGCTCGATGCTCTCGAACAGGGCGACGTTGGCGTCCCGGTCCGCCGCGACGTCCATCGACCCGCGCCGCTCGAAGTACACGCGGTAGCCCGGGTCGAGGCGCACGAGGTCGAGCTGCTCGGCGGCCGACGTGCCGAGCAGCCGGAAGAAGTGGTCGAAGACCTCGGGCATGAGGTACCACGACGGCCCGGTGTCGAAGCGGAAGCCGTCGGCGGCCCACGAGCCGGCGCGGCCGCCGACGACGTCGCGCGCCTCGAGCACGGTCACCGCGCGGCCCTCGCGTGCGAGGAGGGCGGCGGTCGCGAGGCCGGCGATGCCCGCGCCGACGACGACGACGCGGTCGTCGGCGCTCACCGCGCGGTGGCCAGGGTCGACGCCAGGACGCCGGCGGCGACGCGGGCCTTGACCGGTCCGGGCACCCGGACCCGGACGCGCGCGATGTCGCGCGCCGGCGTGCGCTCGAGCCGCCGGGTCAGCTCCGCGAAGAGCCCGTACGCGAGCGCGACCGCACGCCGGGCGGACGGCGGCAGGCCGGGCAGGGACTGCGCCGCGAGCCTCAGGTCGCCGTCGATGTCCGCGAGGATCTCGAGCTTCTGCGCCTCGGTGAGTGCTGCGGGGTCGACGTCGACGAAGTAGCTCCGGCCGAGCCGCTCGCTGTCGTCGGCCAGGTCGCGTAGGAAGTTGATCTTCTGGAACGCCGCGCCGAGGGCGCGCGCGCCCGGCGTCAGCCGCGTGTACGCCGTCTCGCGTCCGGCGGCGGGCACGTCCAGCAGGAAGACCCGCAGGCACATGAGGCCCACGACCTCGGCGCTGCCGTAGACGTACTCGCGCAGGCTGTCGCCGTCGTGCGCGGTGCGGTGCAGGTCCATGCGCATCGAGGCGAAGAACGGCCGGGTCAGGTCCGGACCGATCCCCGCCTCGCGCGCCGTGCGCGCGAAGGCGTGCACGAGCACGTTGGTGCTGTAGCCCGTCGCCATGGCGCGCTCGGTCTCCTGCTCGAGGTCGCCCAGGAGCGCCTCGGCCGTCCCGTCCGCACCCGCCTCGCTCGCGGCACCGTCGACGACCTCGTCGGCGAGGCGCACGAGCGCGTAGACGTTGCGGATGCGCGTGCGCGCAGGCTCGGCGAGCAGGCGCGTGGCGAGCCCGAAGCTCGTCGAGTACTCCCGCACCACCACGCTCGCGGCCCGCTCGGCGACCGTGTCGTAGACGCTCAGCCTGCTGCTCACGCGGGAAGGCAACGCGCCTCCTCGACGTGGCGCTCGACGTCGGCGAGCGCGCGGCCGATCTGCTGCGCGACCGAGACGACGACCGCGGACGCGGCGGCCGGCAACGCGCCGTCGGCCATCCGGGCCTCGACCGCCGCGAGGTCGGTCCGGACCGCCTCCGCGACCATGGCCGGGGCGACGGACCGCGCGAGCGCGCGCCGCAGCCGTGCGGCGGTGGCCTGGTCGAGGTCCGGGCGCCCCACGTGGTCGGCCAGCTCCGCCCAGACCGGCATGGTCCGCGCGTGCAGGATGAGCGGCGTCCGCTTGCCCTCGCGCAGGTCGCTCAGGTTGCTCTTGCCGGTCTCGGCCTCGGGCGCGAAGACGCCGAGCAGGTCGTCGACCAGCTGGAACGCCCGTCCGAGCAGGCGGCCGGCGTCGTCGAGGCACGCCACGACCTCCGCGTCCGCACCCGCGACGACTGCGCCCGCGCGGAGCGGGGCGCGGAACGAGTACATCGCCGTCTTGGACTCGGCGACGCGCAGCGACTCGTCGAGCGAGGGGCTCTGCAGCCCGAGCCCGTACGCCGTGTCCGCGAGCTCGCCACCGGCCGAGACGAGGACGACCTCGTCGAGCAGGTCGCGCAGCGCGTCCCGGCGGGAGCGGGGGAGGTCGGCCCCGGCGATGAGCCGGTGCGCCTGGCTCAGCGCGAGGTCGCCCGCGAGGACGGCGGCCGCCTGGGACCACCGGTCCGCCGGCACGGTGGCGTGGCCCGCGTCGAGGGCGTCCCCGCGCATGGTGGCCGCGAGGTTGGGCTCGCCGCGGCGCACCGAGTCCTGGTCGATGAGGTCGTCGTGCACGAGGAACGCCGTGTGCAGCATCTCGAAACCCGCGGCGACGCTCACGGCCGCCTCGGGCTGGTCGCCCTCGAGGCCGGCGTGCATCGCGAGCACGATCGCCGAGCGGAACCGCTTCCCGCCGCGGACGCTGCGCGCGATCTCCGACCACAACCGCACGTAGTCCGCCCCGAAGGGCGCGGCACGACGCGCCGCGTCCTCGAGCACGTCGACGAGCAGGCGGTCCACCTGGGCGTCGGGCGACGGCGCCGTCTGCCCGTCGCGCGCTGCCTGCCCGTCGGGCGCCGCCTGCTGGTCGCGCGGCGCCTGCCCCTCCTGACCTGCGCGGTCGTCGGGGACGGCCTGCGGGCCGGGGCGGAGCGGGTGGTCGGCCGGGGCGGCGGGCCGGGCGGCGTGCGGGGTCGCGGCCTGGCGCAGCTGCGACCCGAGCGCGGTCACGACCCGCCGCCGTCGAGGAAGGGCAGCGCGGGTGCGGAGCTCACCAGCCACGGGCTGAGCGCCCACGGCGCGGCGTCGACCGCACGGCGCAGCGCGTCGAGCGTGACCCAGGCGTGGTCCATGACCTCGTCCGGGTTGGGCCGGACGTCGCCGACCGCGCGCGCCGTCCAGATCGGGCAGATCTCGTTCTCGACCACGCCCGACGCGTCGGTCGCGCGGTAGCGGAAGTCGGGGACCACCAGCTCGACGTCCTCGAGCTCGAGCCCGAGCTCGAACCGCGCGCGGCGCCGGACGGCGTCGGTCGGGTCCTCGCCCGGTCCGGGGTGGCCGCACACGCTGTTGGTCCACACGCCCGGCCACGTGCGCTTCGACAGGGCGCGGCGCGTGACGAGCACGGTGCCGTCCGGCCCGAGGACGTGGCACGAGAACGCCAGGTGCAGGGGCGTCTCGGCGGTGTGGACGGTCGCCTTGTCCGCCGTGCCCAGGCGGGCGCCGTCGTCGTCCAGCAGGATGACGCTCTCGGCGGTCGTCATGGTCTCCCCCTCGGAGGCCTGGCGGGTGGTCGCCCGGTCCGGGCGGCACGTCGTCGGAGTCGAAAAATGCTCAGCATGCTGAGCATAAGGTCAGGGTGCCAGGACGGCGCGGGCAGCGCCCGGTCGGACCATGGTGCGGCACACAGGACGAACCGGCCAGAGGAGGACGCACGGTGACGGGACCGCCCGGCGGGCTCACCCTCTCCGTCGTCATCCCCGTGCGCGACGACGCACCCGCGCTTCGGCGCTGCCTCGCGGCCCTGGCCGCCCAGACGCGTACCGCCACGGAGGTGGTCGTCGTCGACAACGGCTCCACCGACGACAGCGCCGCGGTCGCGCGTGCGGGCGGTGCGCGCGTCGTCGTCGAGCCCGCGCACGGCATCCCGGCCGCGGCGGCAACCGGCTACGACGCGGCCACCGGCGACGTCATCGTGCGGTGCGACGCGGACACGGTCCCGCCCCCCGGCTTCCTCGCCCGGGTCCAGGCGGCGTTCGCGGCCGACCCCGCGCTCGACGCCTTGACCGGGACGGGCACCTTCTACGACGTCGGCCCCGTGCGCGCGGCCGTCGTCGGGCGGCTGTACCTCGACGCCTACTACGTCCTCATGCACGCCGCGATGGCGCACCCGCCCCTGTGGGGCTCGGCGATGGCCGTCCGGCGCGAGGCGTGGCTCCGCGCCCGCCCGCTCGTCCACCTCGAGCGCGAGCTGCACGACGACGTCGACCTCGCCTTCGCGCTCGGGCCGCACGCGCGCATCCGCTACGACCGCGGACTGCGCGTCCGCGTGTCGGGGCGCTCCCTCGTCGGAGCGAGCCAGATGCGGCGGCGGTTCGACCGCGCGTTCCGCACGCTCCGGCTCAGCTGGGCGCGGACGCCCCCGTGGGAGCTGTGGGCCGCGCGCCTGGCGCCGTCGGGGCCGGACCGGCCGTCCGGCGCGCCCACACGCTGAGGCCCAGGCCCGCGAGCGCGGAGCCGAACCCGCCGATCGCCATGTCCTCGACGGTGTCCGCGTACTCGACGAAGATGGTCGGGTCGAGGTGCTTGTTGCCGAGGTACTCGGCGATCTCCCACAGCACGCTCAGCGCGAGCCCGACGCACGCCGTGACGACGACGACCCCACGCGGACCGGGCGGAAGACGCGGGTCCGTGACGGCACCGCGCCGCAGCAGCCCGAACCAGGCCACGGCGGCCACGACGCCCGTCGCGACGAGGTGGAGGGCGAGGTCCGTCCACCACACCGCCTGGTACACGTCGAGCGCGCCGAACCACGCGGCGACGATCAGCAGCACGCCGTACGCGACGTCGAGCGGCTGGGGCACGCGCAGCAGGCGCGGGACCAGCAGCCCGCCGGCCACGAGCGCGAACAGCATCGCGTCGACCGGGCCGCGCCACACGACGGCGACGACGAGGCTGACGAGCCCCGCGACGCGGACGACGTCGGCCGGGACGAACCGGCGCTCCACCTGCGGCATGGCGGTCACTCTAGGTGCGGGCCGTGATCACGCCACCTAGCGTGACGGCATGCGCATCGTCATCGCCGGCGGCCACGGCAAGATCGCCCTCCTCCTCACGCGCCGGCTCGCCGGGCGCGGCGACGACGTCGTCGGGCTGGTCCGCAACCCCGACCACGTCGCCGACGTCGAGGCGGCGGGCGGGAGCGGGCTCGTGCTCGACCTCGAGCACAGCTCCGTCCACGAGCTCGCGCCGGCGCTCGACGGCGCCGACGCCGTGGTGTTCGCGGCCGGAGCGGGGCCTGGCTCGGGCGCCGCGCGCAAAGACACGGTCGACCGGGGGGCGGCCGTGCTGCTCGCGGAGGCGGCGGAGCAGGCGGGCGTGCCGCGCTACCTGCTGGTCTCCTCGATGGGCGCCGGCGAGCCGGAGCAGGCGGGCGACGAGGTGTTCGGCGCGTACCTGCGCGCCAAGGCCGCCAGCGAGGCGGACCTGCGGTCGCGGCGGCTGGACTGGACGATCCTGCGCCCGGGCGGCCTGACCGACGACGACGCGACCGGCCGTGTGCACCTCGCGCCGTCGGTCCCGCGCGGGCAGGTGAGCCGGGACGACGTCGCCGCGGTGCTCGTCGCACTGCTCGACGAGGCGGCGTCCGCCGGGCTCACGCTCGAGGTCGTCGGCGGCGACGACCTGGTGGACGCCGCGGTGCAGGCGGTCTCGCGCGGCGAGCCGGGCGACGGCTCCGCGCACGCGCTCGAGGTCGAGCACCGCGAGGAGCCGCGCACGCGAGGCCGCCACCGCGCGGACGAGTGACGTCAGGCGCAGGGGCCGAGGTCGGTCCAGCGCGAGTCGAGCACCGGCGGCGGGAGCAGCGAGATCGACGTCACCTGGCGCTCGTACAGCCGGCCGCCGTAGGTCACGAGGTCACCGACCGCGTAGGTCCGGCCGAACTGCCACGCCGCGGCGCACGCGGGCACCGGGGCGGGCGCGACGCGGAGCGCGTGGCTGCCCGTGACCGAGAAGTCGCGGTGGCTCACGCGGGTCGTGAGGGCGACGTCGCGCGGCGCGTCCACCGCGCCGCGGACCTGGAGCGTCCAGGACGCGGTCGCGCCCGGCTCGACCGTGACGGTGCGCGAGCAGGTGCGCGTCGCGCCGTTCGTGCAGCTCCAGCCGCTGGCGTCCGCGGGGACGACGCCCGGCGGCAGCGTGGCCGAGAGCGCCACGCCCGCGGCCCGGCCGAAGCCCGAGTTGGTCACGTCGAAGCGGACGGTCGCCGTCTGGTCGCCCTGCGTCTGCGCCACGTCGAGCGACGTCGTCGCGGCGAGCACCGCGGGCGGCGGGACGAGGCGGACGGGACGCTCGATCAGCCCGCCGGCACCGGCTGCGCCCCGGAGCTCGACGGACACGGTGCGGTCGACGGCCGCGCTCGGCATCGCGCTCCGCACGGTCATGGTCACGTGCCGGGTCGAGCCGGCCCCGACCGTCACCGAGCGCTCGAAGGTGTCGCCCGTCACGGCGGTCCAGCCCGTCGAGTCGACGGGGACCATGCCCGTGGGCAGCGTGACGACGACGGCCACGTCGTCGGCGACACCACCCGTGTTCGCGACCACGACGGCGAGCGGGCTCGTGTGCCCGACCTCTGCCGCGAGTGACACGGACGACGTGGAGAGGTCGGCCGGGTGCACGACGTCGACCGGGAAGGTCACCGACTCGCCGACGGCGCCGCCCTCGCGGAGGTTCACCGTGACGTGGTGCCGCCCGCCCGTCACCTGGCCGGGCGGTGCGACGAGGCGGATCGGCACGGTCGCCTGACCGTCGGCGCGCACGACGAGGTCGCGCGCCGGGAGGGCCGAGCCGTCGTTGGTGCAGAGCGTCGTGCCGTCGGCGTTGGGCGTGCACTCCCAGCCCTGCCCGGCGGGCGCGATCCGGAAGCCCCGCGGGAGCAGCGCCTGCACGGTCGGGTAGCCGTCGGTGCCGCCCGAGTTCGTCAGCCGCACGACGGCGTCGATCGGTCCGGGGGCCGGGGCACCCGACCGCTCGAGGGCGATCGCGTAGTGGGCGGGGGCGGAGCGGACGGTCACGGTGGCCGCGTCGGCCACGGCGGGGTCGAGGCCGACGGCGCCCACGGTCGCGGTGACCGCCCCGGGTGCCGCGCGGTTGCGGATCGCCGGGTCGGCGACGGCGTCGAGCACGAGCGGCGAGCTCTCGCCGCGGGCCAGCCGGGCGACGTCGCACGTGAGCAGCGAGGCGTCACCGGGCGCGGGCGCGCACGTCCACGGGCTCCCGGCGACGGGGGCGCCGGTGACGTCCGGGGGGAGGTCGACCGTGGCGGTCGCCGGGACGGACGTCCGGCCGATGTTCTGCACCGGCACGGTCACGACGCCCGGCGTCCCGGCGACGAACGCCGCGGGGGCCGTGACCGCTCCCGCCACGAGTCGCGCGGGCGGCGACGCGACCTGCGCCGTCACCGTCGTGAACTCGGGCTCGGCCCCGTGGCCGGGCGTCCAGGCACGGATGCCGACCGGGAGGTCCCGCACGCCGTCGACGTCGGGGTCGACGACCGAGAGGTGGACGTTGAGCGACGTCGTCGAGCGGGCCTCCAGGCCGTCGCGCACGCACGAGGCGGTCACGGCGTCGGCGGGGGCGCACGTCCAGTCGGTGGCGCCTGCGGCCGTCCGGGCCGCACCGCCGCCGTCGACGGTCTCGGGGACCGCCACGACGGACCAGTCGGTGCCCTCGTCGAAGCGGAAGTCGGCGCGCACGGTCCCGGTGAAGGCGCCGCCCTCGTTGGAGATCTCGAGCTCGAGGGCGCCGGGCACGCCGGCGGTCAGGGTCACGGCGGGCAGCGACGGGATCCGGACCGCGGGCGGGTCGACGGGCTCGGGCTCGGGCTCCGGCTCAGGTGCGGGCTGGGGCTGCGGCTGGGTGCCGGGGTCGGTCGTCGGGTCGGCCGCGCCGGTGCCTGTGCCCGAGCTGCCCGCGGGCTCGTCGGCGGTCTCGTCCGCGGAGCCGGCCCCGTCGTCCGCCGGGTCGTCGCCCGCCGGGTCGCCCGTGCCCTCGTCCGTGCCGGTCGCGCCCGACTCCGCGTCGGCCGGACCCTGGGCCGCGCCGCCGGACGCCTGGAGGTCCTCACCCGGTCCCACGGGCTCGTCGTCCGCCGTCGGCGCGGGCTCGCTCGGCGCCGTGATCGGCGTCGGCTCGGTGGAGGTCTCGTCGGAGGAGAACGCGCCGAGCACGCCGGCCACGCCCACGGCAGCCGCGACGACGACGCCCGCCGCGGCGACGCCGAGGGCCCCGACGGGCACGGCCGCGAGCAGCGCGGAGAGGC
>NZ_JACVQL010000420.1 GCF_019733465.1 Actinotalea ferrariae
GACCTCGTTGGCGACGAGCGTCGCGCCACGCTGCGCGGCGAGCGCGCCGAGCAGCGCGGCCTTGCCGCCGGGCCCGGCGCACAGGTCGAGCCACCTCTCCCCCGCGCCGTCGACGACCGCGTGGCCGTCGGCGCGCACGTCGGGCGCCGCGGGCATCCCGTCGAGCGGGACCTCGGCGAGGGCGAGCGCCACGAGCTGGCTCCCCTCGTCCTGGACCCCGACGCGCCCGTCCCGGACCCCGGGCACGTCGGCCGGGTCGCCGCCCGCCAGCACGAGGGCCGTCGGCGTCCACCGGCCGGGCTCGGCCGACGGCGCGGTCCCGAGCACATCGTCGCGGTCGGCGAGACCCGGGCGCACGACGAGCGTCACGGCGGGCGACGCGTTGTCCGCCGCGAGCAGGTCGTCGAGCTCGTCCGCGTCCCTGCCGTCGGCGGCGAGCGCCTGCCGCAGCGCGCGCGCGACCCAGCCCGGGTGGCTGTGCACCGCGGCCGATCGGTCGACCGGGTCGTCGCCCGCCGCGTCGGCCACACGCTCGAGCCAGGTCTCGGGTGGTTCGCCTGCGACGTTGCGGAGCACGGCGTTGACGAACTGCGCCGGGCCGACGCCGATCCGCCCGCGCACGAGGCCGACCGTCATGGAGACGGCCGCGTGGGCGGGGACGCGCATCGAGAGCAGCTGGTGGACACCGAGCCGGAGGGCGTCGAGCACGGGCGGGTCGATCGCCGAGGCGGGTCGGCGCGCGGCGATCTCGACGACGGCGTCGTACCGGCCCCGCAGGCGCAGGGTGCCGTAGGCGAGCTCCGTCGCGAACCCGGCGTCCCGGCCGCGGATGCCGCGCTGCCGGAGCAGGGGTGGCAGGACGAGGTTCGCGTAGGAGTCGGACTCGGCGACCTCGCGCAGGACGTCGAACGCCACGAGCCGTGCGGCGTCGCCCGTGCGAGCGCGCTCGGCGGGCGCCTGCGCCGTGCGACCCGCCTCGCCCCCGAGCCGGGCACGACCCCGCTGGCGGCCGGCCGCGTCGCGGTCACCCGTGC
>NZ_JACVQL010000421.1 GCF_019733465.1 Actinotalea ferrariae
TCTCGGAGCCGCCCAGCGCGCGGGCGAGCTCGCCGGCGGCGTCGTCGATCTCCGCCGCCGCACGGACCTGGGCGACGGTGCTCCCCGCGACCGTGGCCGCGAGGGCCCCGCGGACGACCGGCACGCCGTCGCCCGTGCGCGCCGAGGCGCTGTGCACGCCGACGCCGTGCAGCCCGTCCTCCTCCAGCAGCCGCGCCACGTCGCGCAGCAGGCCCGCCTGCGCGTGGAGCGGCACCGTGTCGATGTGGTTGACGATCACGAGCATCGACGCCTCGTGCCCGGCCAGGTGGCGCAGGTAGCCCGAGTGGAGGGCGTCGTCGGCGTACTTCTGCGGGTCCACGACCCACACCAGCAGGTCGGCGAGCGGCAGCAGCCGGTCCACCACGGCGCGGTGCGCCGGCTCGACGGAGTCGTGGTCCGGCAGGTCGAGCAGGACGAGCCCGCGCAGGTCCGCCTGCGACTCGCCGTCGAGCTCGCTCTCGCGCTCGATCCGCCGGTCCCGGGCGACCCCGAGCCAGTCGAGCAGCGCCGACGCGTCGTGCGCCCACATGCACGCGGTGACCTCGGACGTCGTCGGACGGCTGACTCCGACGTCCGCGAAGTCGAGGCCGGTGAGCGCGTTGAACAGGCTCGACTTGCCCGATCCCGTGCCGCCCACGAGCGCGACGACCGTGTGGTCGGCACCCAGGGCGAGCCGCTCGCGCACGGTCGCCAGCGCCCGGCGCACCGCCGCCGCCGTCGCCGGTGGCACGCGGGACCCCGCGGTGGCGAGGGCGCCCTCGATCGCGGCGACCCGCTCGAGGAGCTCGGCCGTCCGGGTGCCGGTGCCCGCCCGGGTCATCGCACCGCCTTGAGCACCGCGCCGCGCAGCCTGAGCCGCGACGCGGCGTCGGCCTCGAGGTCGGCCGACGCGAGGACCCATGACGTCGGCGCGGCGCCCGCGCGGACCTGCTCCTCGACGGCGTCGGCGAGCGCCGCACGCAGCGTCTCGACGGCGGACGACGACCCCGGGTCCGCCTCCGCGAGCGCGGTCACCGCGGGCTCCAGGCC
>NZ_JACVQL010000422.1 GCF_019733465.1 Actinotalea ferrariae
GCCGACGCGTCAGCCCGCCGCCCCGGCGGGGATGGAGCCGCGGCCGGTCACCGGCCCGGTGCCGCCCGTCGCGCCCGAGGGCCGTGCCGCGATGTTCAGCGGCTTCCGCTCGCGCCGCGCCGAGCTCGCCGCCGCCGCGATCCACATCGACTCCGGCGACGCCACGTCGACCGAGAGCACGGACGAGCTCGAGGGCGTCGACGGCGCCGACCGTCTGGCCGCAGCGGCGGCCGGTGCGGCCGCCTTCTTCGGTCGCACCGAGACGCCCGCCGGCGAGAAGCCGATGGTCATCCCGGCGCTGGTCGAGGACGACGAGGACGAGTACGTCGTCGAGCCCGAGCCCGTCGCGGTCCAGGCCGAGGCGTACGTCGACGAGCAGCCCGAGTGGGAGGTCGCCGAGGCCGAGGCGCAGCCGTGGTCCGGCGAGCCGGCAGCGTCCGCGCAGCCCCAGGCGCAGCCGTGGGCGCAGCCCGAGCAGGCGCAGCCGTGGGCCCCGGTCCCGGCAGAGCCGTTCGCGCAGGCCCAGCCGTTCCCGCAGGCGCAGCCGTTCGCCGAGCCGCAGCCGGTCGCCCAGGCCCAGCCGTGGGCGCCCGCACCCGCGGAGCCTGCAGGTCAGGCATGGGCGCCCTCGGCGCCTGCTCAGCAGCAGCCGTGGGCCCCGGTCCCGGCGGAGTCGTCGGCGCACCAGCCGGTCGCACCGGCCCAGCCCGTCGCCCAGCAGCCCGTCGCCCAGCAGCCGTGGGCACCCGTCCCGGCCGAGAGCTTCCCGGCCCAGCCGGTCGCCCAGGCGCAGCCGGTCGCCCAGGCCCAGCCGGTCGCCCAGGCGCAGCCGTGGGCACCTGTCCCGGCCCAGGCGGCTCCGGCCACGGCCCCCGCGGCCCAGCAGGCCGAGCCGGCCTTCGCCGACGTCGTGCAGGCCAGCCCGAGCCGGCGTGACATCCGCGCCAAGAAGCCGCGTCGCCGCCTCTTCGGCCGCAAGCAGGCCTCGGTCGAGGAGACCCCGGTCGCCGTCGAGCCGGCAGCGGTCGAGCAGCACCGCGTGCCCGCGCCGGTCGCCGAGCCGGAGCCCACGGTGGCGCCGGTCCGTCAGTCGGCCTGGGGCTCGTCGGACGCCGGGGCGCACGCCGCGGCCCAGCACGTCGAGCCGCAGCACGTCGCGCCGCAGCAGGTCGAGCCGCAGGTAGCGCCGGCCGCATCGTTCGGCGCGTACGCCGGCGGGGCGCAGGGCCAGGCGTTCGGTCAGGCCCCGGTCCCCGCAGCCCAGGCGCCCGTCGCCCAGGCTCCGGTC
>NZ_JACVQL010000423.1 GCF_019733465.1 Actinotalea ferrariae
GGCCCACGCTGCGCGACGCCGGCCCCGTCGGCCGCGGCGCGCTCGTCGCGCTCCTCGTCGCGACCGTCGTCGTCGCGACGTCCCTCACGGGGCCGTGGGACCCGCCGCTCACGGGCGAGGAGGCGCCGCTGCCGACCGCCACCCCGGGCACGCCGCCGCCGACGCTGCCGCCCGACCCGTTCACCGAGGCGCTGGACCAGGTCGACGTCCAGCCGTGGGACCTCACGTGGCTGGGGATCGCCCTCGCCGTCCTCGTCGCGTGCGGTGCCCTCTACCTGCTCGTCCGGCTCGTGCGCATGCTGCCCCGCCGGCGCCCCGAGGACCCGCCGGAGGACGGCGGCGTCGAGCCCGGCCAGACGGTCGGCGCGGCGGGCGGGACCCCCGACCTGCCGGCCCTGCGCGACGGCGTGCAGGGCGCCGGTGAGCACCTCGCGGCCCGCGTGCCGCCCGCCGACGCGGTGATCGCCGCGTGGGTCGCGCTCGAGGAGGCCGCGGACCGGTCCGGGCTGCACCGCGACCCGGCCGCGACGCCCACGGAGTTCACGGTCGAGGTGCTCGACCGCACGCCCGTCGACCCGGCCGCCATCCGCACGCTCCTCGTGCTCTACCTCCGCGCGCGCTTCAGCACCGACCCGCTCGGCCCGGACGACGTCGCCACGGCCACCGAGGCCGTGCGCACGCTCGCCGAGGGCCTGACCGCCCGCGACGACGGCGACGACGGGCCGGCCGACCCCGGAGCGCCGGACCCCCCGGCAGCACCGGGGCCACCGGGAGGGCCCACGTGAGCATCCCCCGCACCGTGTGGCCGCCCCTGGTCGCGGTCGCCGTCGCCCTCCTGTGCGGCCTGCTGGGCCTGCGGGGCGGTGACCCGCTGCTCGTGGGCCTCGTGACGTTCGTCGTCGTCGTGGTGTGGATGGCCCTCGCGGCGGGCGACGAGGACCCCTGGCCGCCGGACCGCCGCGACGACCGGGCCGGCACGCGCTCGGAGCTCTCGGTGCTGACGTGGGCGTTCATCGGCCGTGACGGGCGCGTCACGGAGGCCGCCGTGCGGCGCCTGCGCGAGCTCGCCGCGCACCGCCTCGCGCGTGCCGGGATGCCCGTCCCCGCCGGGCTCGGCCCCCGCCGTGCGGGCGTCGTCCAGCCGCCGTCGGAC
>NZ_JACVQL010000424.1 GCF_019733465.1 Actinotalea ferrariae
CGGCAGGGCCGCGTGCGCGACGACCGCACCCAGCCGCGCCTGCGCGAGCCCGAGCAGGAGGGCCGGCGCGGCCGTCCAGACCAGCACGGCCCAGGCGCGCAGCACGACGGACCGCGTCGCGGCCCCCGCGGCGAACCACGCGCCGAGCGCCGCGAGCACGAGCGAGCCGAGGACGAGCAGGGCCGCGGCGAGTCCCGCCGTGCCCACGACGGCCGCGAACGGGAGGAGCACGAGGAGGAAGGGGTCGCTCGGGCCGGCGTGGCCGAGGCTGCCCGCGACCCAGCCCGACGTCGCCGCGTTCCACAGCTCGGCGCGGTCGGCGTCGCCGAACCCGAGCGTCCCGCCGGTCAGGCGCGCCCCGGCCAGGACGCGCGTGACGAGCGGGCCCACGACGACGGCCGAGATCGCGACCGCGCCGACGAGGACGACGGCGAGCGTGCCGCGGCGGCGCGCCCGCAGGGTCGCGAGCTCGGTGATCTCGAGCTCGCTCGGCGTCGACCTCAGGCGCCGGCGCTCCGCGGCGGCGAGCCGCCGGTCGCGCTCCTGGCGCACGACGTCGCGCCACGTCACCTGCAGCGGGCGCAGCGATCCCCGCCTCAGGCGCCGCGTCGCGCCCGCGCGGCGCCGGGCACGCACGACACGCCCCGCCCGCAGCAGCACGGCCCAGGGCGCCGCCAGCTCGGCGACCACGAGGTGCGGCTCCTTGGTGAGGAACCTGCCGAGCCCGCGCACGACACCGCTGACCAGCGCGAGCAGGACGACGACGGGCACGAGCCCGACGGGCACGCCGGTGAGCTGCTGGTGCAGGTAGGCCTCGCGCCGCGCCTGTGCGGAGCGGCGTGCGTCCCACCCGGGCCGGTTGAGGACGGCGCCGCCCACCGGCTGGGCGAGCGAGGCCTGCGCGTGGCGCACCACGGCACGCGGCACGACGACGACCCGGTGCCCGGCGAGGCGGGCGCGCCGGGACAGGTCGAGCCCGTCCCCGTAGGGGCCGAGCGCGGGGTCGGTGCCGCCGAGCTCGTCCCAGACGTCGCGCCGGACGAGCGCCCCGGCGATGCCGACGGCCAGCACGTCCTCGCGGCCGTCGTGCTGACCCTGGTCGACCTCCGGCTCGTCGATCCCGGTCATCCGGCGCCCGAAGCGCGACGTCGAGAACCCGACCTCCAGGACGCGGACGGGCGCCCACCAGCTGTGCTGCTTGCACCCGGCGACCGCGACGGAGGGGGCGACCTCCACCGCGCGCACGAGCTCCGCGAGCGCCGTGGGCGCGGGCGCGCTGTCGTCGTGCAGCAGCCACAGCCAGGCGCGCGCCGGGTCGCCCGCGACGTCCCCGCCGTCGCC
>NZ_JACVQL010000425.1 GCF_019733465.1 Actinotalea ferrariae
CTGCTGCCCGCGGCCGACGGCGGCCGGCTCCCGGCGAGCGGCGCCGTCACCCTGCCGCCCGGCACGGACCGCGGGCTCGTGCGGGCGCTCGCGCCGTGGGTCGCGGGCCTCGTCGACCTCGCGCCGCACCAACGGCACCTCGTCCCCCTGCTCGGCGTGCGCACGCTCGAGCTCGCCGAGGTGGTCGACGGGCTGTCCGCGACCGACCCGGCCGCGCTGCGCCGGCTGCTCGACGTCGTACCGAGCGACGCGCGCACCCTCGAGCAGCTCGCGACGCTGCCGGTCGTCCTCGCCGACGGGCGCACCGTGCGCGGCGCGCGGGGCCTGGTCGTGGCGGACGGCGTGCCGGCCGCCGCGCTGCGCACCCTGTGCCGGTGGGGCGTCCGCGCGGTGCACCCGGACCAGGCGCACCCTCTGCTCGAGCGGCTCGGGGCCGAGCGCCTCGACGCGTGGGGCGTCCTGCGCCACGACGCCGTCCGCGAGCGCGTCCTCGGCGCCGACCCTGACGAGCCCGCCGACCCGGCGGACACGGCATGGCCCGACCTGGCTGGCGACCTGCCCGACCACCCGCCCAGCCTGGCGGCCCACGGCCCGGCCGGCGACGTCCCTGACAGGCCGGCCGACGACGCCGCCGCGGTCGCGGACGTCGTGCTGGGCCTCGTCCGCGTCGCGCTCGCGGGCGGTCCGGCACCCGAGGTCGCGTGGTGGGGCGAGCTGCTGCTCGAGGCCGACGACGGCGACCGCCTGCCCGCCGCGGGCCTCGTGCTGCCCGGCTCGGACGCGGCGCGCTGGTTCGACGCCGAGGTGCTCCCGCCCGTCGCCGAGGCCCTGCGGACGCGCTGGCCCGACGAGCTCGCCGTCGTCGGGGTGCGCTCGGGCCTGCGCGTGCTGACGGTCACGGCCGACCCCGACGTCGGCAGCACCGTGGACGTGGAGGCGGACGCCGACGACGACCCCGCGCACGCGCTCGACGGGTGGCGCGAGTACCTCGACGACCTCGCCGACCTCACGGACGAGGCCGCCGACGTCGCACCGGTCGAGCACCTCGTCGTCGCCGACCTCGACGCCGTCCGCCCCGAGGCGTGGCCCGAGGTGCTGCGCGCGCTCGCCGCGGGCGGCGCGCGGCCCGCGCTCACGGACCCCGTGCTGCTGCCCGGCGGGGGACGTGCGCCGTCGTACACCGCGTGGTGGCTGCGCCGACGGTCGCCCCTGGGCCTCGGCCGCCCGTTCCTCCTCCCCGGTGAGACGCACGACGGAGCCACCTGGGCGACCGGGCTGCTCGCCGACTCGCCCGCAGCCCTCGCCGGCCACGACGAGGCCGTGCTGCGCGCGCTCGGCGGCGTCGCGTCGCTCGCCGAGTTCGACCCTCACGGCTGGGCCGACGTGCTCGACCACCTGCCCGGACCCGGCGCCGAGGTGCCGCCGGCCGTCGCGGGCGAGGTGTGGCGTGCCCTCGTGCGGCTCGCGACCGCAGACGCGCCGCTCGACCCCGACCGGCTGCCGGCCTGGTCCGCGGGGCGCGTCGTCGTCGCGGCGACCGACGACGTCGCCGTGGCCGACCCGATGTGGGCGCAGCACCCGGCGGTCGCCCCGGCCGTCGTCGTGCCC
>NZ_JACVQL010000426.1 GCF_019733465.1 Actinotalea ferrariae
GAGCTGGGTCGCCGCCTGCCACGCGAGCACCTCGAACGCGGGCGACGCCTGCGCCCGGGCCAGGTCGGCCGCGCCGACGGCGTGCCGCACGGCCTCGGTCGAGGCGCCGTCGGCGGCGGCGCCCCAGGCCCGGGCGAGGAGGTCGTCGGGTGCGTAGAGGGTGTAAGCGGGGTGCGCGTCGATGGCGAGCTCGTCGAGCAGAGGGCGGGCGTCGTCGGCGCGGCCCGCCAGCGCGTGCGCCGTCGCGAGCAGCGTGCGGCAGCGGAAGCGGAACTCGTGCCGGGAGGGCCCGAGCCCGGCCCACGCCTCGCGCAGCGGCACGACGGCGCCGCGCACGTCACCGCCGGCGAGCGCCGCGTGGCCGGCCAGCACGAGTCCCATGAGTCGCGCGGGCCCGGGCAGCTGCGCCGACGACTCCTGCAGCTCGCGGCTCACCTCGCGCGCGCGAGCGACGTCGCCGTGCAGCCGGTAGCCGAGCACGAGCCAGTCGGTCAGGCCGAACACGGGGATCGCACGGCGCGCGGCGGCGGCGCCCTGGCGGCCGACGACGTCGTCGAGCAGCTCGGTGCGGCCCTGCACGGCCGCGCATGCGGCCACGGCCGCGGTGACGACGAGGCGCGTGAGGTCGTCCGGCAGGTCGCGGTCCTGCAGCGCGAGCGCCCGGCCGAGTGCGCCGCACGCGTCGCCGACCGCGGCCTCGTGGGCGGCGAGCATGGCCTCGACCGTGAGGGCTGCCGTGCCCGCGTCGGGGATCTCGGTCGCCTCGCGCAGCACCGCGAGGGCGAGGTCGGGCCGGCGCAGCGTCCAGATGAGGTTGCCGGCCCGGTGCGCGTGCACCCAGGCGCGCAGACCGGCGTCGGGCGCTTTCGCCGCGAGGTCGGCGAGCACCGCCTCGGCCTCCTCGCCGCGGGTCAGCCAGGACAGGGTCGAGGCGTGCACGAGCCGCGCATGCCAGTCGCCGTCGGCCGCCGCCGCGCGCGCGAGGCGCTCGGCCAGGGGCAGGTCGTGGAACCCGAGGGCGTCCTGCGCCGCGCGGACGAGCAGCGCGCCGTCGGGCGGCAGGTCCGACTCGACGGCGAGCACGGCGCGGCGGATCGGCTCCGTCGAGGCGTCGAGCCGCACGGCGAGCAGCCCGCGCAGGCGGCGCGCCCGGGCGACGCCCATCGCGCTGCGCCGGAC
>NZ_JACVQL010000043.1 GCF_019733465.1 Actinotalea ferrariae
ACGTCGAGCTGCTCGCCGCGCACCTCCTCGGCGCGGGGCGCAGCGACGTGCTCGCCGCCGCCGTCCTCGGGCGGCCGGCTCCCGAGGGGCTCGAGGCGCTCGTCGCCCGGCGCGCCGAGCGGGTGCCCTTGCAGCACCTGACCGGCAGCGCGCCGTTCCGCGGGTTCGAGCTCGCGGTCGGCCCCGGCGTGTTCGTGCCGCGACCCGAGACCGAGCAGGTGGCCCAGGTCGCCGTCGACGCGGCCGCTGCGTCGGTCGCGCGGACCGGCTACGCCGTCGTCGTCGACCTGTGCACCGGCTCGGGCGCGATCGCGATCGCCGTGGCGCGCGAGGTGCCCGGCGCCGAGGTGCACGCCGTCGAGCTCGACGCCGCGGCGCACGGCTGGGCCGCGCGGAACGTGGCGGCGCTCGCCGCGGGGCGCGTGGGCGTCGTGCGCGGTGACGCGCGGACCGCCCTGCGCGCGCTCGACGGCACGGTCGACGTCGTCGTCTCGAACCCGCCGTACATCCCGCCCGACGCGGTGCCCGTCGACCCCGAGGTGCGCGACCACGACCCTGGCGTCGCCCTCTACGGGCTCGGGCCGGACGGGTTGACGGTGCCGCGTGGCGTCGCGGCCGCGGCGGCGCGGCTCCTGCGTCCGGGCGGCGTCCTCGTCATGGAGCACGCCGAGGTGCAGGCCGCCGCGGTCCGCGCGCTCGTCGGCGACCTCGTGCGGGACGCCGACGGCGGCGCGGCGTTCACCGACGTGCGGACGGAGGCCGACCTGTCGGGGCGCGACCGGATGGTGGTCGCCACGCGCACGGCGACGCGGCCGGGCGCGTCCGGCGACGTGAAAGACTCGCCGCCGTGAGCGCCGTCCTCGACTGCACCGACCCCGCCACCTGGGGGCCGTCCGTCGACCAGGCCGTCCACGCGATCTCGCGCGGCGGACTCGTCGTCCTGCCGACCGACACCGTGTACGGCATCGGCGCGGACGCCTTCACGCCCGACGCCGTCGCGGCGCTGCTCGCGGCCAAGGGACGCGGGCGCCAGATGCCCCCGCCCGTCCTCGTGCCCGACGTGCGCACGCTCGACGGCCTCTGCACGGACGTGCCGGACGAGGTGCGGGCGCTCGTCGAGGCGTTCTGGCCCGGCGGACTGACCGTCATCTGCCGGTCCCAGCCGTCGCTCGCCTGGGACCTGGGGGAGACGCGCGGGACGGTCGCGGTCCGGATGCCCGACCACCCGGCGGCCCTGGCCTTGCTGCGGCGCACCGGCCCGCTCGCCGTCTCGAGCGCCAACCGCACCGGGCGGCCCGCCGCCACCACGGCGGCCGACGCGCACGAGCAGCTCGGCGACTCCGTCGCCGTCTACCTCGACGGGGGAGTCGCGCCCGGAGGCGTCGCGTCGACGATCGTCGACGCGACCGGGCCCCTGCGCGTCGTGCGCACGGGCGCGATCGGCCTCGAGCGGCTGCGCGAGGTCGCCGACGTCGCCGGACCCGAGCAGGCCCCGTGAGGGTCTACCTCCTGGTCATGCTCGTGGCCGCGGCGGTGACGTTCCTGACGACGCCGCTCGCGCGCTGGCTCGCGCTGCGCTCGGGCGCGATCACGGCGGTCCGCGACCGCGACGTGCACGCGACGCCCACGCCGCGCATGGGCGGCGTCGCGATGCTGCTGGGCATGGCCGTGGCGATGGTGCTCGCGTCGCGGATGCCGTTCCTCGAGGGCGTGTTCACGGGGTCGAACCAGGCGTGGGCGATCCTGGCCGGCGCCGCCATGGTCTGCGTCCTCGGCGCCGCGGACGACATCTGGGACCTGGACTGGATCACGAAGCTCGTCGGTCAGGTCCTCGCGGCCGGGTTCATGGCGTGGCAGGGCGGCGTCCAGCTCTTCTCGCTGCCCATCGCAGGGCTCACCATCGGCTCGAGCTACCTCTCGCTCGGCGTGACGGTCCTGGCCGTCGTGGTGGCGATCAACGCGGTGAACTTCGTCGACGGGCTCGACGGGCTCGCGGCGGGGCTCATCGCGATCGGCGGCTCGGGGTTCTTCGTCTACACCTACCTGCTCACGCGTGACATCAGCTCGACCGACTACTCGAACCTGGCGAGCCTCGTCGTCGCCGTGCTCGTGGGGGCGTGCCTCGGGTTCCTGCCGCACAACTTCCACCCCGCGCGGATCTTCATGGGCGACTCGGGGTCGATGGTCATCGGCCTCACGATCGCCGCGGCGGCGATCGTCGTCACCGGCAAGATCGACCCCGGGATGGTCTCCGACCGCCAGGCGATCCCCGCGTTCCTTCCGATCGCCCTGCCCGTCGCGGTGATCCTGCTGCCGCTGCTGGACATGGGGCTCGCGGTCGTGCGGCGTCTCGGCGCCGGCCGGTCGCCGTTCCAGCCCGACCGGCTGCACCTGCACCACCGGCTGCTCGAGATCGGGCACTCGCACCGGCGCGCCGTCGTCATCATGTACCTGTGGACCGCCGTGTTCGCCTTCGGCGCCGCGGCCCTGGCCGTGTGGACCACGACCACCGTCCTCATCGCCCTGGGCGCGGGGGTGCTCCTCGCGCTCGCCCTGACCCTCGGACCCCTGCGGGGCAAGGTCCGCGGGGCACCGACAGCTCGAGGAGCCTCATGAGCCAGACGCCTGCGCCCACCCCCGCCGCCGCCGACCCCGTGCGGGCGGTCCTCAGCCGCGCACTGCGCGACATGCTCGTGCTGGTCGGCGTCCTCGCCGTCGTGGGGATCGCCGTGGGCGCGGTCGTGGCCGGCCTGCCGGGCGTGTGGGGCGCCGCCATCGGGATCGCCGTCACGCTCGTGTTCAGCGGCACGACCGTCGTGAGCGTGCTGCGGACGACCCAGTCCTCGGTGACGACGACCGGCGCCGTGATCCTGGGCGCCTGGCTGCTCAAGATGATCGTGCTGGTCGCGCTGTTCGCGGTCCTCGACGACCTCGACTTCTACCACCGGGGCGTCATGGTGACCGTGCTGCTCGTCGGCGTCCTGGGGTCGGTCCTGCTGGACTACCGGGCCGTGACGCGCGGCCGCGTGCCCTACGTCCAGCCCGAGCAGCCGTAGCCCGACCGCCGTCCGGGGAAGTCCTTGTGATCCGATGCACAAGGGCTGGACGACGGGCGGGGACCGAGGTCCTGATGCGTTAGGATCGCCACGATCCAAGCAAAGGCCTGGTCCGACGGCGTGCCCGCATCGCGAGTCCCGTTGCACCCAAGACCCGGGGAGTGCGCCCTGTCCACCGTCGCGACGAACCACCTGCTCGCCGCCTCCGGTGAAGACGGCGGTTTCCACCCGCCCTCGATCGCCGAGTTCTTCCCCGCGCCGTTCCTCTTCGAGGGCACGCCGTTCGAGATGAACCGCATCATCCTCGTCCGGCTGCTCGTGACGGCCGTCCTGGTGCTCGTCTTCGTGCTGGCCGCGCGCCGCGCGAAGCTCGTCCCCGGTCGCGGTCAGAACGTCGCGGAGATGCTGCTCGACTTCGTGCGCGTCAACATCGCGCAGGAGACGCTGGGTCACAACGCCCGCCGCTTCGTGCCCATGCTGACGACGATCTTCTTCGCCGTCCTCGCCATGAACCTCACGGGCGTGGTGCCGTTCCTCAACATCGCGAGCACGTCCCTCATCGGGATGCCCCTGGTCCTCGCGGCCTGGGTCTACGTGATGTACCTCGGGGTCGGCATCAAGAAGTTCGGCGTCGGCGGGTACCTCAAGAACAACCTGTTCCCGCCCGGGCTGCCGCCGTTCCTGTACGTGCTGGTGACCCCGATCGAGGCGCTCCAGGTCTTCGTGTTCCGGCCGGCGACGCTCGCCCTGCGACTCACCGCCAACATGATCGCCGGGCACCTCATCCTGGTGCTGTGCTTCGGCGCCACGCACTTCTTCCTCTTCCAGGCGAGCGGCGCGATGAAGGCCTTCTCGGCCATGTCGCTCGTCGCGGGGGTGGCCTTCACCCTCTTCGAGATCCTGGTCGCCGCCCTGCAGGCCTACATCTTCGCCCTCCTCGCCGCCGTGTACCTGAACATGGCCGTCGAGGAAGAGCACTGAGTCTCGTCCCCACGAGCCCCCGCCGTACGAGCGTGGGCACCGACACGACGCCCGGGCTCCCGGGCGCCTCACGGAAGGAACACCCCTAGTGGACACCACCACGCTCGCCGAGGTCACGGGTAACGTCGCGACCATCGGTTACGGCCTCGGCACGCTGGGCCCGGGCATCGGCCTCGGCATCCTCATCGGCAAGGCGCTCGAGGGCATCGCGCGTCAGCCCGAGGTCGCCGGCCAGCTCCGGACGACCATGTTCATCGGTGTCGCGTTCGTCGAGGTGCTCGCGCTGCTCGGCCTGGTCACCGGCTTCCTCTTCTGATGAAGGCCGTCGTCGACGCGGCGGCGCTGCTCGCCGCCGAGCCGGGCGAGGAGGTCGAGGGGATCAACCTCCTCATCCCCGCCGACTACGACATCATCTGGTCGCTCGTCGCGGCCGCGATCATCGCGTTCGGGTTCTACAAGCTCGTCCTGCCGAAGTTCACGGCGATCCTCGACGAGCGCACGGAGAAGATCGAGGGCGGGCTCGCCCGGGCGGAGAACGCCCAGGCCGAGGCCGCCGAGGCGCTCGCCGCGTACCAGCGCCAGCTGACCGAGGCACGGGCCGAGGCGGCGCGCATCCGCGAGGAGGCGCGTGCCGAGGGCGGCGTGATCGTCGCCGAGCTGCGGCAGAAGGCCTCCGACGACGCGGCGCGCATCCTCGAGAACGCGCAGCGTCAGATCGAGGCCGAGCGGCAGCAGGCGTCCGTCGCGCTGCGGGCCGAGGTCGGCTCGCTCGCGACCGAGCTCGCGTCGCGCATCGTGGGTGAGTCCCTCGCGGACTCGGCACGTCAGTCGCGCGTCATCGACCGCTTCCTCGACGACCTCGAGGCGAGCACGGCCGCGGGTGCCACGGCACCGGCAGCCGGACGCCAGGAGGGCTGATGCGCGGGACCAGTGCCTCGTCGGCGCAGCGCGTGGCCACCGGCTTCGAGCCGGTGCTGCGGGCCGCGGGCACGGACGCGGCCGCGCTCGGCGGGCAGCTGTTCGCCGTCGTGGACGCGCTGGACTCGTCCGGCTCGCTGCGGCGCGCGCTCAGCGACCCGTCGCGTGCGGCGGAGGACAAGGCCGCGCTCGTCGCCGGGCTGCTGCGCGGCAAGGTCGACGACCGGGTCGTCGAGCTGGTCGCGGGCTTCGCCCGGGCCCGCTGGTCGTCCGAGAGCGACCTCGTGGAGGCCGTCGAGGAGGCCGCCTTCGACGCGGTCCTCGCCTCGGCCCAGGCCGCGGGTCGTCTCGAGCAGGTCGAGGACGAGCTCTTCCGGTTCGAGCGCGTGCTCGCGGGCGAGCGTGACCTGCGCCGCGCGCTGACCGACCGCGCCGCCGCGGCCCAGGACCGTGGGGTGCTCGTGCGGCGCCTGCTCGACGGCAAGGTCGAGCCGGCGACGCTGCAGGCCGTCGAGCGCCTCGCGGTCGCACCGCGCGGGCGCTCGGTGTCGGCGGTGCTCGGCCTCGTGGGCCGCCTCGCGGCGCGGCGCCGGCAGCGGCTCGTCGCTACGGTGTCGGTCGCGGTGCCGCCCTCCAGCGCCCAGACCGGGCGGCTCGAGGGACTCCTCGAGCGCGCCTACGGGCGTCCGGTGCAGCTGAACGTGTCGGTGGACCCCGAGGTCATCGGCGGCATGAGGATCCAGGTCGGCGACGAGGTCGTCGACTCGACGGTCCTCGCCCGCCTCGACGACGCACGACGCCGGCTGGCCGGCTGACCCCATCACGGGCCCCATCCGGCCCGCGCAGCACGGAGACGACCTCGCACCACGTGGGGTCATGACAGGAGAGAGACCATGGCTGAGCTGACGATCAGGCCCGAGGAGATCCGGGCTGCGCTGGACAGCTTCGTGAAGTCCTACGAGCCCCAGGGTGCCGTTCGCGAAGAGGTCGGCCGCGTCACGCTGGCCGGCGACGGCATCGCGCAGGTCGAGGGCCTCCCGGGCGCGATGGCGAACGAGCTGCTCGAGTTCGAGGACGGCACGCTGGGCCTCGCGCTCAACCTCGACGTCCGCGAGATCGGTGTCGTCGTCCTGGGCGAGTTCACCGGGATCGAGGAGGGCCAGACGGTCCGCCGCACGGGCGAGGTCCTCTCGGTCCCCGTCGGCGACGGCTACCTCGGCCGCGTCGTCGACCCGCTGGGCAACCCGATCGACGGCCTCGGCGAGGTCGCGACCGAGGCGCGCCGCGCGCTCGAGCTCCAGGCGCCCGGCGTCATGGCGCGCAAGAGCGTGCACGAGCCGCTCCAGACGGGCCTCAAGGCGATCGACGCGATGATCCCGATCGGGCGCGGTCAGCGTCAGCTCATCATCGGCGACCGTCAGACGGGCAAGACGGCGATCGCGATCGACACGATCATCAACCAGAAGGCGAACTGGGAGTCGGGCGACCCGACGAAGCAGGTCCGCTGCATCTACGTCGCGATCGGCCAGAAGGGCTCGACCATCGCCTCGGTGCGCGGCGCGCTCGAGGACGCCGGCGCCATGGAGTACACGACCATCGTCGCCGCCCCGGCGTCCGACCCGGCCGGCTTCAAGTACCTGGCGCCCTACACCGGCTCGGCCATCGGCCAGCACTGGATGTACGACGGCAAGCACGTCCTCATCATCTTCGACGACCTGTCGAAGCAGGCCGAGGCCTACCGTGCCGTCTCGCTCCTCCTGCGTCGTCCGCCGGGCCGCGAGGCCTACCCGGGTGACGTCTTCTACCTGCACTCCCGCCTGCTCGAGCGCTGCGCGAAGCTCAGCGACGAGCTGGGCGCGGGCTCGATGACCGGCCTGCCGATGATCGAGACGAAGGCCAACGACGTGTCGGCCTACATCCCGACCAACGTCATCTCCATCACCGACGGCCAGATCTTCCTGCAGTCGGACCTCTTCAACGCGGACCAGCGGCCCGCTGTCGACGTCGGCATCTCGGTGTCCCGCGTCGGTGGTTCGGCGCAGGTCAAGGCGATGAAGGCCGTCTCCGGCACGCTCAAGATCGACCTCGCGCAGTACCGGTCGCTCGAGGCGTTCGCGATGTTCGCGTCCGACCTCGACGCCGCCTCGCGGCAGCAGCTGACGCGTGGTGCCCGCCTCATGGAGCTGCTCAAGCAGCCCCAGTACTCGCCGTACCCGGTCGAGGAGCAGGTCGCCTCGATCTGGGCGGGGACCCACGGCAAGCTCGACAAGGTCGCGCTGTCGGACGTGCGCCGGTTCGAGCAGGAGATGCTCGACCACCTGCGTCGCCACGAGGTCCTGCTGCCGATCCGCGAGACGGGTCAGCTCAGCAAGGAGACCGAGGCCGCGCTCGAGGCCGCGATCGACGACTTCGCCCAGGGCTTCCAGTCGGGCGACCAGGACTCCGTCGTGGACACGCCGGTCGAGGGCGACCTCGAGGCGGACATCGAGCAGGAGCAGATCGTCAAGCAGAAGCGGGGCTGAGGTGGCGGGTCAGCAGCGCGTCTACCGGCAGCGGATCCGGTCGACCCAGTCGCTGAAGAAGATCTTCCGCGCGATGGAGCTCATCGCTGCCTCGCGCATCGGCAAGGCGCGTGCTCGCGTCACCGCCGCGTCCCCGTACGCCCGTGCGCTCACGCGCGCGGTCTCGGCGGTCGCGACGCACGCGAGCGTCGAGCACCCGCTGACCACCGAGCGGCCCGACGTCAAGCGCGTCGCGGTCCTCCTCATGACGTCCGACCGCGGCATGGCCGGCGCCTACTCGGCGTCGGTCATCCGCGAGGGCGAGCGGCTGATCCAGCAGCTCACCGAGGAGGGTCGCGAGGTCGTCCTCTACGTCACCGGGCGCCGGGCCGTGTCGTACTACTCCTTCCGCAACCGGCCCCTCGCGGGTCAGTGGACGGGGGCGTCGGACGCGCCGGCGGCCGAGACGGCCGAGGAGATCGCCGACACCCTGCTGTCGGCGTTCCTCGCCGAGGAGGCGGACGGCGGCGTGGGCGAGCTGCACGTCGTCTACACGCAGTTCGTCAACATGGTCACGCAGACGCCGCGCGTCGTGCGCATGCTGCCGCTCGAGGTCGTCGAGGGGGTGGCCGAGCCCGGTGACGAGCCGCTGCCGCTCTACGAGTTCGAGCCGTCCCCGGAGGAGGTGCTCGACGCCCTCCTGCCGCGCTACATCCAGAGCCGCATCTACAGCTTCATGCTGCAGGCCGCGGCCTCCGAGCTGGCCGCCCGCCAGCGTGCGATGCACACGGCCACGGAGAACGCCGAGGAGCTCATCCGCACCTTCACCCGGCTGGCCAACCAGGCCCGCCAGGCGGAGATCACCCAGGAGATCAGCGAGATCGTGTCCGGCGCCGACGCGCTGGCGTCGAAGTGATCCCTGCACCGCAGAACACAGGACCACGCACCAACCACCGGGGCCCGCTCCGGTCGAGCGAAGCGAGAGAGACATGACTGCCACCACCACCGACACCGCGGCCTCCGCCACGGGCGGGAGCGGCACGGGTCGGGTCGCCCGGGTGATCGGCCCGGTCGTCGACATCGAGTTCCCGACCGACGCGATCCCGGAGATCTACAACCTGCTCGAGGTCGAGATCGACCTCTCCGCCGCCGGCCAGGGCACGAGCACGCTGCGTCTCGAGGTCGCCCAGCACCTCGGCGACTCGCTCGTCCGCGCCATCGCGCTCAAGCCGACCGACGGCCTCGTCCGCGGCTCCGTCGTGCGGGACACGGGCGCGCCGATCACGGTGCCCGTCGGCGACGTCACCAAGGGCCACGTGTTCGACGTGACCGGCGAGATCCTCAACGCGCAGGAGGGCGAGCGCATCGAGGTCACCGAGCGCTGGCCGATCCACCGCAAGCCCCCGGCCTTCGACCAGCTCGAGTCGAAGACGCAGATGTTCGAGACCGGCATCAAGGTCATCGACCTCCTGACGCCGTACGTCCAGGGCGGCAAGATCGGCCTCTTCGGCGGTGCGGGCGTCGGCAAGACGGTCCTCATCCAGGAGATGATCTACCGCGTCGCGAACAACCACTCCGGCGTCTCCGTGTTCGCCGGCGTGGGCGAGCGCACGCGTGAGGGCAACGACCTCATCGACGAGATGACCGAGTCGGGCGTCATCAAGCAGACGGCCCTCGTGTTCGGCCAGATGGACGAGCCGCCGGGCACGCGTCTGCGCGTCGCCCTGTCGGCGCTCACGATGGCGGAGTACTTCCGCGACGTGCAGAAGCAGGACGTGCTCCTGTTCATCGACAACATCTTCCGGTTCACGCAGGCCGGCTCCGAGGTCTCGACCCTGCTCGGCCGCATGCCGTCGGCCGTCGGCTACCAGCCGAACCTGGCGGACGAGATGGGTCAGCTGCAGGAGCGGATCACCTCGACGCGTGGTCACTCGATCACGTCGCTCCAGGCGATCTACGTCCCCGCGGACGACTACACCGACCCGGCACCCGCCACGACGTTCGCGCACCTGGACGCGACGACGGAGCTCTCCCGCGAGATCGCGTCGCGCGGCCTCTACCCGGCCGTCGACCCGCTCGCGTCGACGTCGCGCATCCTCGACCCCCGCTACGTGGGTCAGGCGCACTACGACGCCGCCGTCCGCGTGAAGCAGATCCTCCAGCGCAACAAGGAGCTGCAGGACATCATCGCGATCCTCGGCGTCGACGAGCTGTCCGAGGAGGACAAGATCGTCGTCTCGCGGGCGCGCCGCATCCAGCAGTTCCTGTCGCAGAACACCTACATGGCGACGCAGTTCACCAACGTGCCCGGCTCGACGGTGCCGCTGAGCGAGACCATCGAGGCGTTCACCAAGATCGCCGACGGCGAGTTCGACCACATCGCCGAGCAGGCCTTCTTCAACATCGGTGGTCTTGAGGACCTCGAGCGCAACTGGGCCCGCATCCAGAAGGAGATCGGCTGACGTGGCGAACCTCGAGGTCGACCTCGTCGCCGCGGACCGGAGCGTCTGGACGGGCGAGGCCCGCATGGTCAGCGCACCGGCCGCGGACGGTGAGATCGGCATCCTGCCGGGTCACTCCCCGGTCCTGACGGTGCTGCGTCCCGGCACCGTGCGGATCACCCCGGTGGAGGGCGGGTCGACGCACGTCGTGCGCATCGACTCCGGCTTCATGTCGGTCGACAGCGACCACGTGACGGTCGTCGTCGACACGGCCGAGGACGCCGCGCCGGGCTCGAACGGTCGCTGAGGCACGACGGTCGTGGAGCTGCTCGCCGCCCTGCTCGGCGTCGGTGCGCTCCTGCTGGTCGCCGTCGTGCCGTTCGGGCTGTACCTGTCGCGGCAGCGGACGCTGTCGCAGCGGGTGGGCTCGTTCACGTGCCTCATGCGGCCCGAGACCCCCGACGAGACCCCTGACGCGCCGTGGACGGCCGGGATCGCGCAGTACGGCGCGACCCGGCTGTCCTGGTGGCGCACGCTGTCCCTCGCACCCCGACCCGCGCGGTCGTGGTCGCGGGCCACGCTGACGCTGCTCGAGCGCGTCCCCGTCGAGCACGTGGACGAGGCCGGGCGGCCCCAGGTGCTGCTGCACTGCGCGCACGACGACGAACGGTTCCAGCTCCTCATGTCCGCCCCCGCGTGCGCGGGGCTGGTCTCGTGGCTCGAGTCGGGCCCACGGCCCGTCGGGAGGGTGATCTGATGCGGCTCGTCGTCGCCGCGTGCGCTGCCCGCTACACCGGGCGGCTGTCGGCCCACCTGCCGCTCGCGACGCGCCTGCTCGTGGTCAAGGCCGACGGCAGCGTGCTGCTCCACTCCGACGGCGGCTCCTACAAGCCGCTCAACTGGATGAGCCCGCCGTGCTCGCTCGCGGTCGTCGAGCCCGACGCCGAGGCCGCCGCGCGTGGCGTCACGCAGGTGTGGCACGTCCAGCACACGAAGTCCGACGACCGGCTCGAGATCGAGCTCCACGAGGTGCACCACGACTCGGCGCACGACCTCGGCGTCGACCCGGGCCTCGTCAAGGACGGCGTCGAGGCGCACCTCCAGGCCCTGCTCGCCGAGCAGATCCACGTGCTCGGCGACGGGCACGTGCTGGTCCGGCGCGAGTACCCGACGGCGATCGGCCCGGTCGACATCCTCGCCCGCGACGCGAGCGGCGGCACCGTCGCCGTCGAGATCAAGCGGCGCGGCGACATCGACGGGGTCGAGCAGCTCACGCGGTACCTCGAGCTGCTCAACCGCGACCCCCACCTGACCCCCGTGCGGGGCGTCTTCGCCGCCCAGGAGATCAAGCCGCAGGCGCGCGTGCTCGCGCAGGACCGCGGGATCGCGTGCGTCGTCCTCGACTACGACGCCCTGCGTGGCATGGACGACGTCGCCGCCCGGCTCTTCTGACGTGGACGAGGCTGAGGCGGGTGCGGGCGGCGTCGCGCAGCCCGTCGGTGCGGCCGATGCCGGGCGCAGGGCGCGCCTCGCCGCCCTGCGGCGCAGCTACGAGCGGTCGCGGCTGCTCGAGGCCGACCTCGCACCGGACCCGTTCACGCAGTTCCAGCGGTGGTTCGACGAGGCGGTCGAGGCGGGTCTGACCGAGCCCAACGCCATGGTGCTCGCGACCGCGGCCCCCGACGGCACGCCGTCGGCGCGGACCGTGCTGCTCAAGGGGTTCGACGAGCGCGGGTTCGTGCTGTTCACCAACCACGGCTCGCGCAAGGGTCGCGAGATGCTCGCCAACCCGCGCGCCTCCCTGACGTTCCCGTGGTTCGAGATGGACCGGCAGGTGGTCGTCTGCGGCGACGTCGAGCAGGTCGAGCGTGAGGTCGCCGCGGAGTACTTCGCGAGCCGTCCCCACGGCTCCCGGATCGGGGCGTGGGCGAGCGAGCAGTCGAGCGTCGTCCCGGACCGCGCGACGCTCGACGAGCGCTTCGCAGAGCTGTCCCGGCGCTGGCCCGAGGGCACGGACGTGCCGCTCCCGCCGCACTGGGGCGGCTTCCGCGTCGTCCCCGGCACGGTCGAGCTGTGGCAGGGCCGGGCCTCGCGCCTGCACGACCGGCTCCGGTACCGGCGCGACGGCGGGGCGTGGGTCGTCGAGCGCCTCGCACCCTGAGGCCGGTCGGCCCGACACAATGGCCCCATGACGCCCGACGCCGCGCCGAGCACCCGCACCGACGCCGCGGGGGAGCGCCTCGCCCTGCGGGGCCGGGTCGTGACCCCGGACGCGGTGATCGAGGACGGCGTCGTGCTCGTCGACGGGACCCGCATCGCGTGGGTGGGCCCGGCGACGGGCGCGCCCGACGCGGTGCCGGACCTCGTGCTGCCACCCCCGACGGACAGCCTGCTGCTGCCCGGACTCGTCGACCTGCACTGCCACGGTGGGGGCGGTGCGAGCTTCCCCGACGCGACGGACGCCGCGGCGGCGAGCACGGCGGCGGCCGAGCACCTGCGGCACGGCACCACGAGCCTCGTCGCCTCCCTCGTCACGGCGGACGCCGCGACGCTGCTCGAGCGCACCGCGCTCCTGGCCGACCTCGCGGACGCCGGCGAGCTCGTGGGCATCCACCTCGAGGGACCGTTCCTGTCGACCGTGCGGTGCGGCGCTCAGGACCCGTCGCTCATGGTGGCCGGCGACCCGGCCCTCGTGCACCGCGTCGCCGAGGCGGCCCGCGGGCACCTGGTGACGATGACGATCGCCCCCGAGGCGCCGGGCGTGCTCGGGGAGGGTGGCGCCGTCGCGGCACTGGCCGCCGCCGGCGCCGTGCCCTCGGTCGGGCACACGGACGCCGCCGCCGAGCTCGTCGAGCAGGCGCTCGAGGAGGTCCGCACCGCGCTCGCTGCGCCGGGCGCCCGGTCGGGGCGCCCCACGGTCACGCACCTGTTCAACGGGATGCGGCCGCTGCACCACCGGGAGCCGGGGCCGGTCGCGGCCTGCCTCGCCGCCGCGGCCGAGGGTGTGGCGGTGCTCGAGCTCGTCGCGGACGGCGTCCACCTCGCCCCCGCGACGGTCCGCACCGTCTTCCGCCTCGTCGGCGCGGCGTCGATCGCGCTCGTGACCGATGCCATGGCCGCGGCGGGCATGCCCGACGGCGACTACCGCCTGGGCTCGATGTCGGTGCGCGTGGCCGACGGCGTCGCGCGGCTCACCGAGGGTGGCGCCATCGCGGGCGGCACGGCGCACCTGGTCGACGTCGTCCGCAGCACCGTCGCGGCCGGCGTGCCGCTCGTGGACGCCGTGCGCGCGGCGGCGACGACGCCTGCCGAGGTGCTCGGCCGGCCGGAGCTCGGAGCGCTCGAGGTCGACCGGCGCGCCGACGTCCTCGTCACGGACAGTGACCTGCGCCCGCGCGCCGTCCTGCGCGCGGGCGCCTGGGCGGTCCCCGCGACGTCCTGACCGGCACCGGAGGGCAGCGCGACCCCTCGCGTCGGCCAGGACGCGCGACGCGCCTGCCCCGCGTGCCTCCGTCCAGGCACGGTCTGGGTGCGCTCCCATCTGGTGGACGCGTGCGCCGAATCGGTTCGACCACGGCAGGATTGGGGCATGACGACGACGCCATCGGCCCGCACGTTCCCTGCGAGCTTCGTCTGGGGTGCGGCCACCGCCAGCTACCAGATCGAGGGAGCCGTCGACGAGGACGGCCGCGGGCCCTCCATCTGGGACACCTTCGCGGCGACGCCCGGCAAGACGCTCGACGGGCACAGCGGCGCGGTGGCTGCGGACCACTACCACCGCACCGCCGAGGACATCGCGATCATGAAGGACCTGGGCCTCGACGCCTACCGGTTCTCGCTCGCCTGGCCCCGTATCCAGCCCACCGGCTCGGGCGCCTTCAACCAGGCCGGCCTCGACTTCTACGCCCGGCTCATCGACGACCTCCTCGAGGCGGGCATCGACCCCGTCGTGACCATGTACCACTGGGACCTGCCGCAGCCGCTCGAGGACGCGGGCGGCTGGCCCGCCCGTGACACCGCCCTGCGCTTCGGCGAGTACGGCCGCAAGGTGGTCGAGACCTACGGCGACCGCGTGAAGGTGTGGACCACGCTCAACGAGCCGTGGTGCTCGTCCTACCTCGGGTACGGCTCGGGCGTGCACGCCCCGGGTCGCACGTCGGACGCGGACGCGCTCGCCGCGGTGCACCACCTCAACCTCGGCCACGGGCTGGCCGGTCGCGCGGTCCGCGAGATCCTCGGGGAGGGCGCGACGCTCTCGCTCACGCTCAACCTGCACGTCGCGCGCCCCGACGACCCGACGTCCGCCGAGGACCGCGACGCCGCGCGCAAGATCGACGCGCTGGCCAACCGCGCGTTCCTCAACCCCGTCCTCGACGGGTACTACCCGGAGGACCTCCTCGCCGACACGTCGGCGATCACGGACTGGTCCTTCGTGCAGGACGGCGACCTCGAGATCACCCACACGGGGCTCGACGTGCTCGGCGTGAACTTCTACTCGACCCAGCGCGTGCGTCGGTACACGTTCGAGCACGAGAAGACGATGGCCGACGGTCACGGCGCCTCCGCGGCGACCGCGTGGCCGGGTGCGGACGACGTCGAGTTCCTCGTCCAGCCGGGGCCGTACACGGCGATGGGCTGGAACATCGACCCCTCCGGGATGACCGAGCTGCTCGTCGGCCTCTCGAAGACGTACCCCGAGCTGCCGCTCATGATCACGGAGAACGGCGCGGCGTTCGACGACGTCGTCTCCGAGGACGGTCGGGTACACGACGTCGACCGTGTGAGCTACGTCCACCGCCACCTCGACGCCGTCGGCGAGGCGATGGAGGCGGGCGCCGACGTGCGGGGCTACTTCGTGTGGTCGCTCATGGACAACTACGAGTGGGCCTACGGCTACCACCGCCGCTTCGGCATCATCCGGATCGACTACGACACGCTCGAGCGCATCTGGAAGGACTCGGCGTACTGGTACCGCGAGCTGCTCCGCACGGACGCGCTCCCGCCGGTCGAGAGCGCGGCCGACCTCGCCTGAGGCACAGGTCCGGGGCCGGTCGTCCGTCCCGTGAGGCGCGGCCCGCGCGTGTGCTGCGGGCCGCGCGCGTGGGGGAGGATGGGCGCATGCCGAGCGGACGCCGGTCCAGCAAGCGCCCGTGGGCGCAGGACCACCCGGAGCTCGACGTCGACCGCGTCCGCGGCGGTCGGCGCACCGAGTCGGCGGCCGACGGCGAGTGGGTCGTACAGAGCGTGACCGGCGCGGCCGGGAAGGCGTACACGTGCCCGGGCTGCCGCCAGCAGATCGGGCCCGGCACGGCGCACGTCGTGGCCTGGGCGACGGACGACCTGCTCGGTCCCGAGGCCGGCGTCGCCGGGCGTCGCCACTGGCACTCGTCCTGCTGGTCCCACCGGGACCGGCGACGGTGAGCGCCACCCGCAGCGCTGCCCACGACGAGGCCGGTGCGAGCCGGCCCACGACGCCGCGACTCGTGGCGACCGACCTCGACGGCACGCTCCTGCGCGACGACGGCTCGGTGTCGCCGCGGACGGCCGCCGCGCTGCAGGCGGCGCACGCGGCGGGGGTCGACGTCGTCTTCGTCACCGCACGGCCACCGCGCTGGGTCGACGTGGTCGCGGAGGCGGTCGCGGGGCACGGCGTCGTCCTGTGCCTCAACGGCGCGTTCGCGTACGAGCCGGCCACGGGCACCGTCCTCGAGGCGGCCACGATGCCCGACGCGGTCGTGACCGCCCTCGTCGCCGACCTGCGCGCCGCGCTCCCCGGCGTGGCGTTCGCCGCCGAGCGGGCGGCCGGGTTCGCCGCCGAGCGCGGCTACCGCAACCACCACCCCGTCCCGCCCGGCGCGGCGCTGAGCGACCGGATCGAGCCCGTGCTCGACGGCGCCACGGGCAAGCTGCTCGCGCGCTGCGAGCAGGTGGCGGACCACGCGCTCGTGGCCCGCGTCGACGCGGTCCTGGCCGGGCGCGCCGTCGTCGCCGACTCGGGTGCGCCCGGGCTCGCGGAGATCACGGGTCCGGGGGTGACCAAGGGCGCCGCGCTCGCGCGGTGGGCGGCGGCACGCGGCGTCGAGCCGGCGGACGTGTGGGCGTTCGGGGACATGCCCAACGACCTGCCTATGCTGCGCTGGGCGGGGCGCGCCTTCGGCGTGGCCAACGCGCACCGTGACGTGCTCGCCGCCGTCGACGAGGTGTGCCGCTCCAACGAGGACGACGGCGTGGCACGCGTGCTGGAGGCCGTCGTCGCGGGCGCGCAGGCCCGGGAGGTCGGGCGTCGATAGGCTCGGTCGCGATGAGCACCGCACCCGCCACCCCGCCCGACGACGCCGCCGACGCGTCCGGCACGCCGATCCGCGCGCTGACCGTGCTGCCCGCGCGGCGTGAGGACATCGAGCTCCACACGGCCGACGGCCTCACCCTCGTCGGCGAGCTCGCGCTCCCGCTCGACCGGCCGCCGGCCGCGACGCTGGTCACGCTGCACCCGCTGCCCACGCACGGCGGGTTCATGGACTCGCACGTGCTGCGCAAGGCGGCGTGGCGGCTGCCGGCGCTCGCCGACCTCGCCGTGCTGCGGTTCAACACGCGCGGCACGTCGAGCCCGCGCGGACGCAGCGAGGGCGAGTTCGACGGCGGCCGGGGCGAGCACTTCGACGTCGTGGCTGCGATGGAGTACGCCGAGTTCCACGACCTGCCCCGGCGCTGGCTCGTCGGCTGGTCGTTCGGCACGGAGCTCGCGCTCATGCACGGGGCGGACCCGTCGGTCGAGGGCGCCATCCTCCTGTCGCCGCCGCTGCACCGGGCGACAGACGAGCACCTCGCCGCGTGGGACGCCTTCGGCAAGCCGCTCGTGGTGCTCGTCCCCGAGCTCGACGACTACCTGCGGCCCGACGAGGCACGCGAGCGCTTCTCGGTGGTCCGCCAGGCCGAGGTGATCGGGGTCGACGGCGCGCGTCACCTCTGGGTCGGCGAGTCGTCGGTCCGCCGCGTCCTCGACGAGATCGTCGGCCACGTCCTTCCCGGCCACGGCCCGCTGCCGACCACCTGGGACGGGCCGGCCGAGACCGCCGCGACCGACGACGAGACCCGCTGACCGGACGGCGGCATGGCCACCCGGTCCGCCGCCGCGACCCACCGACCGACGGCACCGAACGACCCGATGCAGCGCCAGCGAGACCCGCGGCGCAGGACGGAGAACCGATGACCACGACCGACGGCATGCCCCAGGTCCACACGATGCGACGGGGCGCCCCCGACCGCCTCCCGCTCGTGCTCCTGCACGGCTTCCCGCTCGACCACCGGATGTGGCTCGACGTCGTCGACCTGCTGACCGGCGACCCGACGGTGCTCGGGGTGGACCTGCCCGGGTTCGGCGCGTCGCCGTCGGGCCCCGACGCCGCCCAGGCGCTCGGCGCGGCCGCCGACCCGTCCCTCGAGGTCGTGGCCGACGCGGTCGCCGCGGCCCTGCGCGGCCAGGGTGTCGACCGTGCGGTGGTCGCCGGGCTCTCGCTCGGCGGGTACGTCGCGATGGCGCTCGTCGAGCGGCACCCCGACCTGGTGGCCGGGCTGGGCCTCGTCGACACGAAGTCGACGGCGGACACGGAGGAGGCGCGGGCGAAGAGGCTCGAGATCGCCCGCACGGTGACGGCCGAGATGCGGGTCGACGCGGTCCTCGGCATGCGCACAGCGCTGCTCGGCACGACCAACCGTGTCGGTCGGCCCGACCTGACCGAGCGCCTCGAGCTGTGGATCCGTGACCAGGGTCCGGCCGCGATCGCGTGGGTGCAGGAGGCCATGGCCGCCCGCCCGGACCGCACGCACGTCCTCGCGGGCTACCAGGGGCCCGCGGTCGTCGTGGTGGGCGAGGAGGACGAGATCGCACCGGTCGCCGCAGCGCAGCACATGGTGGACGCGCTCACCGACGCCGAGCTCGTCGTCGTGCCCGCCGTCGGCCACATGTCGAGCAACGAGAGCCCTGAGCCGGTCGCGTCCGCGCTGCGGAACCTCCTGGCGCGGGCCGAGGCCGGCGCGAGCGCGGGCGCCGCGGCAGGTGGCGAGCGCACGGGGAACTGACGAGGGCCTGACGGCGGAACTGACGGCGGGAGTGACGGGGGACTGACGGCGGGCGTCAGCCCCGGCGCGACTGCGTGCCGAGCGCGATCGCGAGCGCGTCGACGAGGTCGATCGACTCGCCGTCGCGCGCGCCCTTGCCGAGCACGAGCGGCGGGTCGCTCGGCTCGGGCCGCGCGCCGGAGACCAGCGCGCGGAGGCTGCCCGGGACGGACAGCACGTAGAACTCGCCGTCCGTGCCCACCGCGACCGACTCGTTGCGACGCAGGTACCAGCCGGTGAGCGGCGTCCGGTAGCGGCTCTGGCCGTCGTAGCTGCGGGCCCTGAGCGGTACCGGCGCGACGCCGCGCTCGCGGGCCTCGCGGACGAAGTCGGCGATGAGCGCGCGGGCCTGGGCCGCCTCGGCCGCACGCCGGCGCTCGAGCGCGTCGGCGTGCGCCGACGCCGCCTCGCTGCGC
>NZ_JACVQL010000044.1 GCF_019733465.1 Actinotalea ferrariae
GCAGGGCCCGTCGCGCGGCGCGCACGAGCCCGTGGCCGGGACCGCGGCTCCGGCCCTGGCCGTCGCCGTGGCCTCGAGCCCGACCATGCCCCAGAGCGGACGCGTCCTGGTCGTCGTGCCCCGGCGCGAGGGCGACGCCAGGCCTGCCGTCGCGGTCGCCACCCAGGGCGGCGCGCACCGCCGGTGGGCCGTCCGTCCCGCGACCGACGTCGTGCGTAGGTAGGTACCGGGCCGTGAGCGCGCGCCACCATGCGAGCAGCGCCCGTCGCGGACGGACGCGCCCGAGGACCGCCCCGTCCGCGCGGGGCGTCGGCGCCTCCGGCGACGCGGCGTGCGCGAGGCGCGTCGACCGCTGGACACGGTCGTCGTGGAGACGGCGGCGACCGACGGCCCCGACGACGGCCCGTGCCCCGAGGGTGCCGGGGGTCCCCCGGCGGTCACTGCGCTGCGAAGAGCCCACGGTGGCACACCTCCAGCTCCTCGGAGGCGAGCTCGCTCGCGCCGGCGGCGAACCGCGGCCCGGTCCAGCGGACGGGGAAGGCGTGCTCGAGCGCCCACGAGCGCACCGGTGCCCCGAGGGAGTCGTGGACCGCGATGGTCGCGGTCCGCACGGGCATGCGGAAGCCCTGGTCCTGCGCACGCTCGACGCCCGGCCCGGCGCACTCCGCGAGCCACGGCAGCAGGACGTCGGGGTCGGTCAACCCGCGCTTGAGCACGACGTTCTGCCACTTCAGCCCGCGGGGGAGGCGGTGCGTGAAGTCGTTCTGACCGCCCTCCACGAGCTCCTCGACCTCGACGGTCACCGCCAGCCCGCTGATCTCGACGAACGTGCCGACGTCGCCGCTGTCCAGGCTCAGGGTGAACCGCGCCGACGACGGTGGGTCGGGGGTGCGCTCGGGCGCGCCCGGTCGCCCATGAGGTGCCATCTCATCGCCCTCCGATCCCTTCCCAGGCCCGCTCGTTGAGCCGCGCCACCTCGTGGATGACCTGGATCCTGTCCCCGTGCTCCAGGTCGAGCACCGCGTCGAGGGACCAGTGCATGTGGTAGGCGAGGTAGGCGATCTCCTGCCACAGGTCCTCGACCGCGTAGCGCCCTAGCCCGACCCCACCAAGGCCGGGGGGAAAGGGCTGCCGGGCTCCAGCCCGTCGAGGATCGACGCGTCCTGGAAGTTGACGATCCGGTAGAGGTCCTGGAGGTAGGCGAAGTCCGAGACGAAGAGGTCCTCGACCACCTTGGTCGTGACGCGCGAGACCGTGCCCAGGGACGTGACGACCCGGGCGAGCACGATGACGCTCGCGTAGGCCTCGTTCTCCCGCACCCGGGGGTCCCGCTGGGGGTCGAGCTCGTCGCGGGCCGTCGCGAGGCGCATGACGCCCTCGCGGTGCATCCGGCCGTCGGCGTCGACGTAGCCCTTCGGCAGCGTGAACGAGTACTCCGTGCGCAGGCTCATGCCCGCTCCAGGCCCTCGTGCGTGATGACGATCTTCTCGGCCGCGATCTCGTTGGCGCCGGCGTCGAAGTCGGCGCCCGTGTACTTGGACGGCCAGCCGGAGTAGAAGTTCCAGCGGGCGACCTCGGAGTTGAGCGAGTCCTTGACCACGATCGAGCCGTTGCGGCGGGCGTCGTCGATGTTCCCGTTGATGACCTCCTGACGCCAGTCCCACAGGTGCGTGGTGGCGTCGACGCGGCGCTCGAGGGTGATGTCGGACCACTTCATCGCGCCGGGCGCCTTCCGGATCATCATCTTCCCCTCCTTCGTCGCCTCCTTGAACTCGATCGTCTCCGTCTCGGACTCGATCCCGGAGCACTTCCGGAACGTCGCGATCTCGACGCTGTCGATCTCGAGGACGAACGCGAAGGTCGTCATGAGGTCAGGCATGTCGCACTCCTCCCTGGTCTGGGGCTACCCGTCTCGGACTACTCGGTGGGGCCCTGCCACTGCGTGATCCGGAAGATCACGAACTCGGCGGGCTTCACGGGGGCGACGCCGACGTCGACGACGAGCTTGCCCTCGTCGACGCTGCTGGCCGGGTTGTTGGACTCGTCGCACCGCACGTAGAACGCCTGGTCGGGGGTGGCCCCGACGAGCGCGCCGCTGCGCCACACCCCGCGCAGGAAGGCGTTGATGGTCCGCTTGACCCGCTCCCACAGGTCGCGGTCGTTCGGCTCGAAGACCGCCCACTGCGTGCCGCGCCGGATCGACTCCTCGAGGTAGATGAAGAGGCGCCGCACCGGCACGTACCGCCAGCTCGGGTCGGTCAGGGACAGCGTCCGCGCGCCCCAGACCCGCAGGCCGTTCGCGCCGAACGACCTGATGCAGTTGATCCCGCGCGGGTTGAGCAGGTCCTGCTCGCCCGCCGTCACGTCGCGCTCGAGCCGCACGACGCCGCGCACGGCCTCGTTCGCCGGCGCCTTGTGCACGCCGCGCGTGGCGTCGGTGCGCGCCCAGACGCCCGCGACGTGACCGCTCGGCGGCACCGCCATGTGGCGGACGCCGTTCGTGGCCCCGGGCGGGGCCAGCGGGTTCCGGATGACGAGGTGCGGGTAGTAGGCGGCCGCGTACGACGAGCTCCGGGCGAGCTGGGTCGTCCAGTCGAGCGCGGCCGTCGCGTTGAGCCCCGGCGGTGCGTCGAGGATCGCCATCATCGTCGTCGACTTCTCGCACCAGTCGACGAGCTCGCCCTGCATCCCGATGTAGCCGTCCATGTCGAACGTGCCGTCGGCGCGGGTCGCGAGGGTGATGAGGTCCGGTGCGGCCACCATGCTCACCGAGTCCGCCACGACGAGCCCGCGCACGCCCGTGCGGTCCGTCGCCGAGCCCTGGAAGTCCTCGGGCCGCACCTGGAGGGTCGCCGACGGCGAGCGCTGGAGCGCGAACGTCCCCGCCGCCGGGAGCCGCTCGACGCCGGCCGCGCCGGCCTGCTGGCGCACCGAGACGCGGACCGCGGTGGACGTCTCGTTGACGACCTTCTCGGCGTTGCGGCCGCCGCGGCCGAACGTCAGGCCACCGAACTCCTCGAGCTGGCGACCGTCCCGGAGCACGCGCAGCGTGAACTCCTGCGGCGGCTCCTGCCCCTCGCCGGCCGGGCCGGGCCGCTCGACGACGACCTGGAGGTTCGGCACGGGTTCGATCGCCTCGACGCGGAAGGACTCGACCTGCGGGTCCGCGGCCGTCCCGACCACCGCCTCGGGCGCGGCGTCGTCGCGCGGCACGCGGACGACGAAGCACTGGGCCCCGCCGTTGAGGAAGAAGCCCTGGACGGCGTACGGCAGCAGCGCACCGGCGTCGAACCCGCCGTACACGCGCTCGTACTGGTCCCAGCTCGTCACGAGCTGCGGCATCACGCCCTCGGGGTCGCGCTCGTCGCCCTCCTCGGGCACGTAGGTCTGGGTGAAGCCCACGAACGCCGCGGTCGAGGTGCCGACCCCCTGGATCGGCATCGAGCCGGAGGGCACCTCCTCGACGTAGACCCCGGGCGCCCCATACGTGGTCGCCATGTCGGTTCTCCCTCCGGGCTGTGCAGCAGTGGTGTCAGGTGGTGGTGAGCGCGGTCGTGAGCAGGTCGGGCTGCAGCGGGCTGTCGAAGGACTCCCCGTGCCGGAACCGCGGGTACACGCGCATCGTCGGACGTCGGGCCGAGCAGGCCACGACGGTCAGTGCCGGGAACTCGGTCGTGATGCGTCGCGCGAGGTCGTCGCACGAGGCGAGGTCGAGGTCGAGGACGACCACGTCCGGGAGGGTCGCCACGAGCCGGTCGACGACGTCGGCGCCGTCGACCGCCAGGAGCTCGAGATGGCCGGCGCTCACGATCTCCTCGAGACCCGCGCGGGCGAGACCGTCGAAGTCGTCCAGGAGCACGCGTCGCATGGCACCTCCCCGTCCGAGGCCGACGCTAGGACGGTCGCCCGCGCCGGGTGAGAGGCGTCGGGGCAGACCATCGGGCACCTCGCGGGTGGTCTCGCGCGCGCTCCGCCGTCGGGCGCTCGACGGTCCCGCGGCGTCAGGGCTTGCGATCGGGCGCGCGCGCGGGCCGGGCGTCCCCACCCCACGCGACCCGCTCGCGAGCGTGGACCGGTCCCGTGCCCTCGACACCCGCCCGTGCTCGGTCGGAAGCGAGGACCTCGAGCTCGTACCGCTCGACGTCCGGCCCGGCGGGCCACGTCGGGCGCACGTCGAGGGTCGTGGTCACGACGAGGTCGAGACCCGGCTTGAGCCGCCCGCCGAGGGCGGACCAGAAGTCGGTCGCGTCGTTGCCCTCCGGCTGGCCGACGCGCAGCGTGGGCAGCGGGCGCAGGTCGGCGGCCGCGCCGGTGAGGTGCTCGGCCACGAGCACCGGCGTCAGCATGAGCGTCTGCAGCACGTCGCCGAGCAGCGAGTGCTCGTCGCGGACCTCGGTGGTCCACGCCGTGACCAGGTAGCGGCAGTCGAGACGCGGGAGCGGCGGTCGCCGCACCGTCCGGCCGTCCTCGTCGCGGTCCACCAGGACGCCCGCGTCCTGCTCGGCGAGGTTGCGCCGCACGTCCCACAGGAAGAGGTTGACGGTGGGCCGGCTCACGCCGGCGCTCCAGTCGCGGTCCGGCGCCTCGAACGAGACGTCGACGTCGCGTTCGGGCAGCGGCACGGACGCGCGCAGGAAGCGTTCGAGCGTCTCGTCCAGCAGGTGCAGCATCCCGGTGCCTCCGCTCAGCCGTCGTCGGCCGACGTCGACCCGGTCGTGACGCGTCCGTCGCGCCGCCCCTGGACCGCGTCGTAGTAGTGGGCGAACTCGGCCGGCGAGCGCAGCCGCCCCAGCTTGGTGAACTCGCGGTCGACGGCCAGCATCACGCCGTCCATGGTGATCGGGGTGCCGGCGTCGGCGGCGAGGAAGGCCGCGGTGAGTGCGGCGTTGCGGATGCTCCCGCCGCTCACCTTGAACTGGCGCGCCAGGAAGTCGAGGTCGAGCGCCTCGACCGGCGCGGAGGCGGGGAAGGCCCGCTGCCAGATCGCGCGGCGCTGCTCCTCGTCGGGCACGGTGAACTCGACCGCGACGCTGATCCGGCGCAGGAAGGCGCTGTCGATGTTGCGCTGGAGGTTGGTCGCGAGCACGACGAGGCCGTCGTACGTCTCGAGACGCTGGAGCAGGTAGGACACCTCGATGTTCGCGTAGCGGTCGTGCGCGTCGCTCACCTCCGAGCGCTTGCCGAACAGGGCGTCCGCCTCGTCGAAGAACAGCACGAGCTCGCGCGCCTGCGCCGCGTCGAAGATGCGTTCGAGGTTCTTCTCCGTCTCACCGACCCACTTGCTCACGACCGACGAGAGGTCGACCTTGTACAGGTCGAGCCCGAGCTCCGCGGCGAGCACCTCGGCGGCGAGGGTCTTGCCCGTCCCGGACGGTCCCGCGAAGAGCGCGACCACGCCCGTCGAGGGGACGGCCGGGAACTGCCAGTGCTCGTACACCGTCGACCGGCGTCGGTACCGCGCGGCGAGCTCGTGCAGCTGCCGCGACTGGTCGGGTGCGAGGACGAGGTCGGACCAGCCGCGCCGAGGGCGCACCCGGACGGCCAGCTCGTCCAGGTGACCGCCGGCGAGGCGTCGCACGCCCTCCGCGAGCCGCTCGACGTCGCCGTCGACGGTGGCGGCGACCTGCCGCAGCTGCCCGGTCGACAGCCGGGTCCCCGGTGGCGCGGGGGCGCCGAAGAGCCGCAGCCACTCGTGCGGGGGCGCGACACCGTCGCCCAGCGCGAGCTCGTGCCGCGGGCCGCGGGGGAGCACCTCCACCGGAAGCTCCTTCGGCGAGCACCACGCCCACCGCACGTGGCTCGCACGCTCGGCCTCGACGGCGACGCGGCGCGGGGGTGCCTCGGTGAGGTCGAGCACGACCGCGGCCGCGGCGACGGTCGCCTCACGCAGCACGGCGTGCCACTCCTCGTCGTTCGCGGGCAGGGGGGTCACCAGGCACGGGGTCGCGAGGTCGACGCGCGCCGCGTCGACCCGCTCGGCGGCGTCGGCCCCGTGCACGAGGACCAGACCGCGCGGGCTCTCGTTCGCCGGCGCGTCGGGTGCCTCGAGCACCGCGGCGCCCTGCGGCAGGCCCGGGTCGGGTGCGTCGTCCCCGCGCAGCGCCCACGCCAGGCGTGGCGCGAGCCCGCACTGGCGCACCGCCCACGGCC
>NZ_JACVQL010000045.1 GCF_019733465.1 Actinotalea ferrariae
GTCCGACGGACGTCCGGCCGCCGACGTGCCGGCGGGGGCCTCGGGCTCCTCGCCCTCGGACAGCCCGGCCGCGCGGTGGAGGCGGGCGAGCGGCCGCGGGAGCCACCACGCCGCACGCCCCAGGAGGCGCATCGTCGCGGGCACCAGCAGCGCCCGGACCACCGTCGCGTCGAGCGCCACCGCGAAGGCCAGCCCCAGCCCGACGAGCTTGAGGAACGTGATGCCGCTGGTCGCCATCGCGGCGAGCACCACGACGAGGAGGAGCGCCGCGCTCGTGATCGTGCGCCCCGAGCGCTGCACGCCGACGGCGATCGCGTCGCTCACCCCGGCCCCGCGCAGGTGCTCCTCGCGCACCCGGCTGAGGAGGAACAGCTCGTAGTCCATCGCGAGCCCGAACGCGATGACGCCGATGAGGACGAGGTTGCTGGGGTCGACCCGGTCGGTCCCGGTGAACCCGAGCAGATCCGCGAGGTGACCCTGGTCGAACGCCCACACGGCGGCGCCCACGGTCGCGCCGAGCGACAGCACGTTCATGACGACCGCCTTGAGCGGCAGGAGCACGGACCCCAGCGCGAGGAAGAGCAGCACCACGGTGACCCCGGCCACGAACCCGACCGTCGCGGGCAGCGTGCGAGCGATCGCGTCGATCGAGTCGACCGTCACCGCGGGCGCACCTCCGACGAGCACCGCGTCCGCGCCGGCTGGGGGTGCCAGGTCGCGGACGGCGGCGACCAGGTCCTGCGTCTCCGGCGCGTCGGAGGCGCCGTCGGTCGCGACCGTCAGCACCACCACCCGCCCGCCATCCGTGCCGCTCGCCCCCTCGACGGCCGCGGCGGTCACCCCAGGCACGGCGGCGAGCTCGTCGAGCCACGCGGTGAGGTCGGCGTCGGCCACGGCTCCCTGCACGACGACGTCGAGCGAGGTCCGGCCGGCGTCCGGGAACTGCTCGGCGAGGGCGTCGGCCGCCAGGCGCGGCGCCGACGACGCCGGCAGGTCCCGCACGTCGCTCGTGCCGGCCCGCAGCTCGAGCGCCGGCAGCGCGACCGCGGCGAGCACGAGGGTCGTGCCGAGGGCGACGGTCCCCGGGC
>NZ_JACVQL010000046.1 GCF_019733465.1 Actinotalea ferrariae
CACCAGCACCGCTGCGGGAGCCGAGCCGCGGGTCCCGCGCGCACGACGCACGCGCGCGGCGGCCTGGTGGCGCACGCGACGAGGGGCGTCGGAAGGGCGGGGCATCGACCCATGGTCGCACCTGCGGCGGGCGGCCGCGTCGCGTCCCGGGTCCGAGGTACGCCTCGCGAGCGCGGCACCGCGGCGCGGTCGAACGCCCCGGTCAGCACGCCCGACGCCCGTGACGTGACCGCCTTCCGGGACGATCGGTCCCTGTGGCTGGACGCTACGCGTCGGTAGCATCGACGCGTGACGCCCCCGCAGCCCCGGCCCCGTGCGACCCGGATGGGTCGCGACGCGCGGCGGGCGCAGGTGCTCGGCGTCGCCCAGGACCTCTTCGCGCGCGAGGGCTTCCACCACGTCTCGATGGACGACATCGCGGACCGCGCCGAGGTGAGCAAGCCGGTCCTCTACCGGCACTTCCCCTCCAAGCTGGACCTCTACCTCGCCGTCGTCGACCACCGCGGCGAGGCGCTCGTGACGGCGGTGGACGAGGCGCTCGCCGCGGTGGACCGCGGCGAGCAGCAGAGCGGACGCGCGGTCGTGCGGGGCATCGTCCAGGCCTACGTCGAGTTCGTCGAGCACGCCGGGGACTCGTTCTCGCTGCTGTTCGAGTCCGACGTCACGCGCGACAGCGACGTGCGGTCCCGCGTCGAGCAGGCCTCGGCGGACGCGGCGCGGGCGATCTGCCGCGCCCTCCGCGAGCTCGCGGGCCTGCCGCAGCAGCACGCGGACCTGCTCAGCACCGCCCTCGTCGGCATGGCACGCGTCGCCGCGACGTCGCGCTACCGCACCCAGGACGTCGGGGTGGACGACACGGTCGACCTGGTCACCCAGCTCGCCTGGCGCGGCGTCGCGGGCTTCGTGCGCGACCGCGAGGGCTCCGACGCGGGCTGACACCGCGGACGCACTCGCGGCACCACGGCACGCACGACGGGCACCTGCGCGATCAGCCCTGGGCGGACACGGGCGGCCGCGCGACGCGGGCCTGCCTAGGATGACCGGGACAGCCGAAGGACACATGGAGGCGATGGGCGTGGAGATCACGATCGGTGTGCAGCACGTGGCACGGGAGCTGGTGCTGGAGACCGACCAGACCTCCGACGCGGTCGTCGAGCACGTCCGGACGGCGCTCGAGACCGGCAACGCGCTCGAGCTCACGGACACCCGCGGACGGCGTGTCGTCGTCCCCGCTGCGGCGCTCGGCTACGTCGAGGTCGGCGGCGACGAGGCGCGCAAGGTCGGTTTCCACAACCTCTGACCGGGCCCGCTCAGACCGGGTCGGACGCCGACCCGCCCCGGACGGTCAGGGCGTCAGGCCGAGGCGTTCCATGCGGCGGCTGTGCTCGGCGGTGAGCGACGAGAACAGCCGCTGCTGGGCGTCCGGCTCCTCGCCGACGAGCGCCCGCAGGTCCGGGTGGTCGGCCAGCACGCGCTGGACGACGCCGAGCGCCTCGCCCACGAGCCGGCGCCCCCACAGGGCCAGGCGCGAGGCGAGCGTCGGGTCCTGACGCGCGGCCTCGGCGAGCGCCTCGACGACGAGGTGCGCGTGGCCCGCGTCGGCCAGGACGTCGAGGACGAGATCCCGCGTGACGGGGTCGAGGCCCGCGGCGGCGATCCTGCTGAAGTCGTCGGCGACCCCGTAGCCGACGTAGCTCTTGAGCAGGCGCTCCCACCAGCTGCCCGGAGACGTCCGCTCGTCGAACTCGACCAGGGCTCCGGCGAACGGCGCCATGACCGGCTCGAGGTCGTCGCCCAGCTCCTTCGTGCGCTCGCCGATGCGCTCGAGGCGCGTCAGCGCGATGCCCGCCAGCCGGCTGAGCTCGAGCCGCTGCGCCAGCTCGGGTGCCAGCGCCGCGTCCGCCGCGAGCCTCGAGAAGGCGGCGAGCTGCCCGTAGGCGATCATGCCGAGCACGGCGCGGGCGCTCGCACCCGACGCGGGAGCCGACGTCGCGGCGCCGGTCGGCTGCTCCCCGCCCGCGGCCCCCGCCGTCGGGCGTGCGGAAGGGTCCGGTACGGCGGAGGAGGTCATCGGGCCAGGCTAGACCCCGTCGCGCGCACGGGTCCGGTAGGATCGGCGTGTACATCGGTTGACCGGTCGTCCCGACATCCTCGCCCGCGAGCGCACGCTGCACCAGCACGACGAGCACGACCCGCAGCACGACGCACTCGCCCGGGCGGCGCCTTCCACGATCGGCTGCCGGCCCCCGCCCGCGGCGCGGCCCGCTCCGGAGCGACGAACTGTCGCCGGACGCGTGTGGCCCCTCGGGCCGACAACCGGAGAACCATGACCACCAGCACCACCGACCCGACGGCGTTCGAGCCGGCCGGGGACGACGCCACCCCGCCCACCGACGCGGCGCTCGCCGACTCGGCCCTCCCCGACGCGGCGGACGACAGCGAGCTGCACGAGGCCGGCCAGGCCGCCTCGGGCGTGCAGAGCACCGAGAACCCCTCGTTCGCCGACTTCGGCATCCGCGACGAGATCGTCCGCGCGCTGTCCGACGCCGGCATCAGCCACCCGTTCCCCATCCAGGCCATGACCCTGCCGGTCGCGCTCTCGAAGCACGACATCATCGGCCAGGCGAAGACCGGCACGGGCAAGACGCTCGGCTTCGGCATCCCGCTGCTCGAGCACGTCGTCGCGCCCGGCGAGGAGGGCTTCGAGCAGCTCCCCGCCCCGGGCAAGCCGCAGGCGCTCGTCATCGTGCCGACGCGTGAGCTCGCCGTGCAGGTCGCGGGCGACCTCGAGACCGCGTCGAGGCACCGCAAGGTCCGCGTCGTGCTGCTCTACGGCGGCCGCGCCTACGAGCCCCAGGTCGAGGCGCTCGCCCGCGGCGTCGAGGTCGTCGTCGGCACGCCCGGCCGCATGATCGACCTCATGAACCAGGGCATCCTCGACCTGGCCCGGGCGCGGACCGTCGTACTCGACGAGGCCGACGAGATGCTCGACCTCGGGTTCCTGCCCGACGTCGAGAAGCTGCTCGCCCGCACCCCCGCGTCGCGCCACACGATGCTCTTCTCGGCCACGATGCCGGGCGCCGTCGTCGCGATGGCACGGCGGTACATGACGCAGCCGACGCACATCCGCGCGCAGGACCCGGACGACGGCGGCGCCACGCTCAAGGCGATCAAGCAGGTCGTCTACCGCGCGCACGCGCTCGACAAGGTCGAGGTGCTCGCTCGCATCCTCCAGTCGCAGGGGCGCGGGCTGACGATCGTCTTCGCGCGGACCAAGCGCACGGCGGCCAAGGTCGCCGACGACCTGGCCGAGCGCGGCTTCGCGGCCGGCGCCATCCACGGCGACCTGGGCCAGGGCGCGCGCGAGCAGGCGCTCCGCGCGTTCCGCTCGGGCAAGATCGACGTGCTCGTCGCGACCGACGTCGCGGCGCGCGGCATCGACGTCGACGACGTCACGCACGTCGTCAACTACCAGTGCCCCGAGGACGAGAAGACCTACCTGCACCGGACGGGCCGCACCGGGCGTGCGGGGCGCACGGGCACGGCCGTGACGTTCGTCGACTGGGACGACATGCCGCGCTGGGGCCTCATCAACAAGGCGCTCGACCTCGGTTTCCCCGAGCCCGTCGAGACCTACTCGAGCTCGCCCCACCTCTACACGGACCTCGACATCCCCGAGGGCACCAAGGGACGCCTGCCGAAGGGCGCGCAGACGCGCGCCGGGCTCGACGCCGAGGTGCTCGAGGACCTGGGCGAGACGGGCAAGCGCCAGGCCAAGGGCGGCGCGCGCGACGGCGGCCCGCGCGGCGCCGACCGCGGCGGGCGCTCGGGCGAGCGC
>NZ_JACVQL010000047.1 GCF_019733465.1 Actinotalea ferrariae
CGTGCGGCGAGCACGGCCGTCGCCGCGAGCGCGGCCACGACGCCGACGACCGTCAGCGCCGCGGTCGGCACGGACCCGCGCGTGCCGAGGAAGGCCGCGGCGACGACCACGCCGCCCGTGGCGCCCGCGACGCCCACGACCGCGGCCTCGAGCACGGCGGCCCCGGTGACCTGCGCGACGGAGGTCCCGCGCGACCGCAGGATCACGGTCTCGCCGAGGCGCAGGTCGGCGAGCAGCCGCGCGACCTGGCCGAACGCGATGAGGCCCGCGAGGACGACGAGGAGGACCGCGGCGGTCGTGACCCCGCGGACGCCGCCGAGCCGGACGGGGAGGGCGCCGATCGTCGCCTCGAGGTCGCCGTCGGCCCGGACGCCGCCGACGTCGACGGCGTCGTCGTCCTCGAACGCCTCCGCGACGGCCGCGAGCGCGACGCCCAGCCCCGGCAGGTCGCCGGGCAGCAGGCGGTCGCCGTCGGGCGTCACGTTCCAGCGGTCGTGCAGCGCCTCGCCGCGCTCGCCGAGCGCCGCGAGCGCGCCCGCGGGGACCAGCAGGCCGGACGGGTCGTCGCCGTCGGCGGGGCCGGTCACGAGCGGGTCGCCGGTCCACCTCGGGTCGGTGGGTGCGCGCCAGGTCCCGGTGACCTCGACGAGCGCGGTGCTCGCGTCGTCGAGGACGAGCGTCAGCACGTCGCCGGGGCCGACCCCCAGCCGGGCGGCCGCACCCGCCTCGAGCGTCGCCGGGACCGGGCTGCCGGACGTCCCGGCCGCGGCCCCGCCCTCAGCGTCGGCGGCGTCAGCGTCCGCGTCGGGCCAGCTGCCCGACGTGAGCTCCGCGACGGTGCCGAACGCGTCGTCCGACCACAGCACGACGTCGCCGACCTCCACCGGGCCCGCGGCACCCGGGGCGGTCGCCGGCACGGAGCCCGAGGCGAGCGAGGTGTGCACGACCACGGGCTCGTCGTCCAGGTGCGCCTCGAGGAGGGCCTCGGCGGCGGCGCGCTGCGCGGCCCGGTCGTCCCCGAGCTGCACCTGCAGGTGCAGGGACGCGTCGCCGGGCGGCGCCGCCGCCAGGGTGGCGAGCACGCTGGCGCGCTCGGCGACCGACACGTACCCGGTGATGCCCGCCACCGCCGCCGTCGTGAGCGCGACCTGGAGGACGACGAGCGCGAGGAGCCCACGGTGCGCGCGTGCACGCCTGCGCATCAGGCGGACCGCGGTCATGGACGCTCCTCGGGTGCGTGCCGCCGCGGGTGCCGTGGCCTGGCGGACGTGCCGTCCTCGCGGTGGGCGGCATCCTCGCACGCCGTGCGCGCGGCGCGGGGCACCCCGAGCGGGTGCCGCGTCAGGTCCGGCACGAAATCCCCTGGTCCGCCCGCCCCCCGCGTGGGACGGTCGCGCCGTGCAGCCAGGCGACGTGTGGGACCGCGACGCGGCCCAGTCCTACGACACCCCGGGGACGGGCATGTTCGCCCCCGACGTCCTCGGCCCGACGGTCGACCGGCTGGTCGGGCTCGCTGCCGGCGGGCGCGCCCTCGAGCTCGCGATCGGCACCGGACGCGTCGCCGTCCCGCTGGCGGAGCGCGGAGTCCCGGTCGTCGGCATCGAGCTCTCGCAGCACATGGTGGACCGGCTCCGGACCAAGGTGGACGAGGCGACGATCCCGGTGGTGCTCGGCGACATGGCCACGGCGACGGCCCCGGGGGAGTTCTCGCTCGTGCTCCTCGTGTACAACACCATCTCCAACCTGCTCACCCAGGCCGAGCAGGTCGCGTGCTTCCGCAACGCGGCCCGGCACCTGGTGCCGGGCGGTCGGTTCGTCGTCGAGCTGTGGGTGCCCGAGCTGCGCGCCCTGCCGCCCGGGCGCGAGGCGACGGTGTGGCACCACCAGCCCGGCTACCTCGGCATCGACACCTACGACGTGCTCGACCAGCGCGTCGTCTCCCACCACGTGCGGTTCGGGGACGGGCCGGACGCGCAGGTGTTCCGGAGCCCGCACCGGTACGTGTGGCCCGCCGAGCTCGACCTCATGGCGCAGCTCGCCGGGTTCGAGCTCGAGAGCCGGCACGCGGACTGGACCGGCGCGCCGTTCACGGCCGACTCGCGGTCGCACGTCTCGGTGTACCGCCTGCCCCGCTCGGCCTGAGCGCGCTCAGGGCCTCGACGGCGGTCGTGCCCGGTCGACGCGCAGACACGGGCCCTCGGTCCCTCAAGGTCGGGCGCGCGGCGGCCGATGATCAGCGCGGGGGCCCGGGTCAGCCTGCCCCGGAGAACCGCAGGAGCCACGTGAGCAACCGCCTCGTCCCCGTCACCGCTGCCGTCGTGGGCCTCGCCCTGGCGTGCGGCGCCGCCGCGCCCGCCAGTGCCACCGGCGCGGGCCCCGACGAGGCCCGCGAGGCGCCGTGGGGCGCCTCGCAGCCGCACCCGGGC
>NZ_JACVQL010000048.1:0-2168 GCF_019733465.1 Actinotalea ferrariae
GCCCTGCCGCGGCCGGCGCTGCGCGGGCCCGACCGGAGCGCGGGCGACGTCGTCGCGGTGGCGGTCACGGCGCTCGTCGTCGGCGTGCTGCTCGTGCTGCCGCTCGCGACGGTCGTCGTGCGCTCGCTGCGCACGCGCGAGGGCTGGGGCCTGGGGAACTACGTCGCGCTCGGGACGACGGGCGGTCCCAACGCGCTGAGCGTGACCGTGTGGGAGGCCGCCGTGACGTCGGTCCGGATCGCGCTCGACGCGACCGTGATCGCCGTCGTCGTCGGGGGTCTCGTGGCGCTGGTCGCGTCGCGCCGACCGCGCGCGCCCGGCACGCGCCGCGCCGTGCGCGTGCTCGACGCGCTGTTCATGCTGCCGCTCGGCGTCTCGGCCGTGACGGTGGGCTTCGGGTTCCTCGTCGCGCTCGACCGGCCGTGGGGGCTCGACGTCGACCTGCGCGGGTCCGCCGCGCTGATCCCGGTGGCGCAGGCGGTCGTCGCGACGCCGCTCGTGGTGCGTACCGTGCTCCCCGTGCTGCGCGCCATCGACACCCGGCTCCACGAGGCCGCGGGCGTGCTCGGCGCCGCGCCGACGGCGGTGCTGCGGCACGTCGACTGGCCGATCGCGGCGCGCTCGCTCGGCGTCGCGATCGGGTTCGCCTTCGCCGTGAGCCTCGGCGAGTTCGGGGCGACGTCGTTCCTCGCGCGACCCGAGCGGTCGACGCTGCCCGTGGTGATCTTCCGGCTCATCGGGCGCCCGGGCGCCGAGAACCTGGGCATGGCGCTCGCGGCCGCGGTGCTGCTCGGCCTCATGACGGCGGCGGTCATGGGTCTCGCCGAGCGGCTGCGGCCCGGCGGGGAGGGCGAGCTGTGAGCGTACGCGACGCGGGTGGCGCGGGTGGCGTGGGTGACGCGGCTGCTGCCGCGACCCGCGGGGCGGGCGAGGGCCTCGAGGTGCGCGACGTCGTCGTGCACTACCGGGACGACGACGGCTCGGTCGCGACCGCGGTCGACCACCTCGACGTCGACGTCGCGCCGGGCGAGGTGCTCGCCCTGCTGGGACCGTCGGGGAGCGGGAAGTCGAGCCTCCTGCGGGCGATCGCGGGGCTCGAGCCGGTGTCCGCGGGGACCATCCGCTGGGGCGGCGCCGACCTCGCCGGCGTGCCCGTGCACCGGCGCGGCTTCGGGCTGATGTTCCAGGACGGGCAGCTGTTCCCCCACCGCGACGTCGCGCGCAACGTCGCCTTCGGGCTCGAGATGGCGGGCGCGTCACGCGCGGAGCGGCAGGCGCGGGTCCGCGAGCTGCTCGAGCTCGTGGGCCTGGCCGGGTTCGACCGCCGGGAGGTGACCACCCTCTCGGGCGGTGAGCGGCAGCGCGTCGCGCTGGCCCGGTCGCTCGCGCCGCGACCCCGCCTGCTGCTGCTCGACGAGCCGCTCTCGGCGCTCGACCGGTCGCTGCGCGAGCGGCTCGCGACCGAGGTGCGGGCCGCCCTCACGGCGACGGGGACGACCGCGGTGTTCGTGACCCACGACCACGACGAGGCGTTCGCCGTGGCGGACCGGATCGCCGTCATGGACGCCGGGCGTCTGCTGCAGGTCGCCGAGCCCGTGGTGCTCTGGCACCGGCCCGCGAGCCGCCGGGTCGCCGAGTTCCTGGGCTACGAGGCGTTCGTGGCCGCCGACTCGGCGGCGGGGCGAGTGCTGGCGGAGGCGATGGCGGACGGCCCGACGAGCGCCATCTCCCCGGGCGAGGGCGCGGGCGGAGCGCCGGCGTCGGGCGGCGGGACCTTCGCGCTCGGGCCCGGGTCGGTCGAGCGGGCCGACGACGGACCGCTCACCGGCCGCGTCGTGAGCGCGGGCTTCGGCCGCGGCGTGACGGAGGTCCTGGTCGACGTCGACGGTGTCGGCCTCGTGACCGTCGTCGAGCCGAGCTCGCTGGCCAGCGCGGCACGCGGCCTGCCCCCGGCGGGCCGGTCCGCACGCCTGCGTCCCGTGCCGGACGCGATCGCCGTCGTCCCCTGACCGGGGTCGGCCGGTCACGTGTCGCCGTTGCCGTTGCCGTTGCCGTTGCCCCGACCCGGCAGGCCGGTCGCGTTCGCCGTCGCGTCCCCGACCCGGCCGGCCCGCCCCGTCGCGCTCGAGCACCCCGGGATGTGCGGCGCGCGGTGCTGCTGTGACCGG
>NZ_JACVQL010000048.1:2219-6332 GCF_019733465.1 Actinotalea ferrariae
GGTGGTCCTGTGACGTCCCGCCGTCCCCACCGGCCTCACCGGTCACGTGCGCCGCACATCTTGGGGTGCAGGCTGGTGCTCCTCGCGTTCCCATGCGGGCGCCCGTGCCGGAGTCGCTGGTGGATCGGGCTCGCGGGCGCCGTGGCATGTGCCGCCGGTGCACCCCAGGATGTGCGGCGCGCGGTGCTGCTGTGACCGGTGGTGGTCCTGTGACGTCCCGCCGTCCCCACCGTCCTCACCGGTCCCGTGCGCCGCACGTCCCGGGGTGCGGTCGGGCCGGCGTGCGGTCGGGTGGTCGAGGGCTGGTGCGGTCAGGGCACGCGGACGGCGAGGTAGCGGCGGGTGATCGCGCGCTGGACGGCGACGGTGACCGGGCCGCCCAGCACCGAGTACCAGCGGACCGAGCGCCAGAAGGCGCGGACCTCGAACCAGACGCCCCCGTCCGGCTCGATGCTCACGACGAACGACTCCTCGCCCCGCTCGGGGTGGCCGGCGCGGGTCCCGTAGGCGAAGCCGCGGCGGTCCGGCTCGTCGACGACGGCCACGACCCGGTCCGGCGCCCGGACCAGCAGCGGCCCGATCGGCAGCGCGACCTCGACGTCGACGCCGGGCGCCGCACGCGGCGCGTCGGTCGTGACCACGAGACCGGCACGCCGGTGCATCTCGAACGTCAGGACGGCCTCCGCGTGCCGCTCGAACAGCTCGCGCCCGGTCCCGAGCCGGAGGCGCTCACGCGTGTGGTGGTAGCCGGCGGGCATCGTCTCCGCGAGCGAGGCGCCGACCTCGGTGTACGTCAGGCCTCGCCGCAGGGCGTCCCCCTCGTGCCCCGCGCGCGGCCCGGTCCCCATGCGTCGAGCCTACGGACGTCCCCGTGACCGGGCCCGGCGGGCCTTGTGCGCGGACCCGACGTCGAGCGCTCAGGCCAGCCGGCGCTGCCAGCCCGCGTTGACGCCGCGTCGCCGGAAGCCGAGCGCCACGTTGATGCCGAGCATGAAGGCGTTCTCCTCGGCGTTCCACGTGTGCACGCGCCGCGCCGTCGGCCGGTGGTCCGCGAGGTGCCGCAGCATCGCGACCTTCATGACCATGCCCAGGCGCCGGCCGCGGTGCTCCCGCAGCACGAGCGTGTCCTCCTGGTGGACGACGTCGCGCTGGTCGAGCGGGAGCTTGACGAGCGTGAACCCGGCGAGCGTCCCCGTCGGCACGTGCTCGGCGGCGATGGTGACCGCGCCGAAGCGCGCGGCCGCGTTGTCCGCCTCGAACGACCGCACGCGCTCGGGCGACCACGGGTCCTCGTCGATCTCGAGGCCGGCCACGGGGACGTCGGTGCTCATGCGTGTGTAGAGGTGCGCGACCTGGTCCAGCCACGCGTCCGGCGTGCGGTCGGTCCACACGTGCCGCCGGTAGTCGGCGCCGGCGCGCTCGCGGGCCTCGGACTCGAGGCGCTCGAGCAGCCCCGGCTCCACGGGCAGCTCGAGCACGCTGTAGCGCTCGGCCTGCTCGAGCACGTACCCGCGGCGCAGCGCGAAGGTCGCCGCAGGGTCGTCGGCGGCGATGCGGCCGCTCCCGGTCGGGGGCTCGAGGGCCGCGGCGCCGGCGGGCGGCTCGCCGGTGTGGTCCGTGTAGACGATCGCCGTCCGCCGGCCGTGCTCGAGGGCCAGCTGCTCCGCGGCCGCGACGAGGGCGGACCCGGCGCCGTGGCGGCGCTCGGCCGGCCGGACGAGGACCTCGAGGAAGGCCGTGCCCGTCGTGCCCTCGCGGGGCATCGAGATCGCGGCGGTGCCTGCGACGTCGTCGGGCGAGGTCGGCACGGCGGTGCCGCGCACGACGGCGAGCTCGATGCGGGTCGAGAACTGCTGGTTGCGCAGGTAGGTCAGGCAGTGCTGCGGCGTGTAGGCGAGGTCGTCGTAGCCCCAGTGGTCGCGCTCGACCTGCGTCGAGATGTCGGCGACGGCGCGGACCCCCCAGGCGTCCGCGGCGTCGAGGGACTCGGGGACGGGCACGCGGTGGACCGTCCAGACGTCGTCGGCGACCGTCGTCGCCCCTGCTCCTGTGCGGCGGTGCATCACCTCACCGTCCTCCGCCGCGCCGCGGCGTGCACGGCTTTTCCGGACCCGCGACGCGTCCTGCGCGCCGTCCGGGGCCGTCGTCGCACGGCCGTCGCGCGGGATGAACGACGCGTGCACGCCTCGCGCGGCGGTGCCATGCTCGACCAGGCGCCCGGACGGCGTCGCCCCGCACGAGCGTGGAGGACCCATGGCAAGGCAGCGCGTGCTCGTCGACATGCTGATCGCGGCCGCCCCGGACGACGTGTGGACCGCGCTGCGCGACCCGGAGGTCGTCGGGCGCTGGTTCGGCTGGGACTACGAGGGGCTCGACGCGGAGATCCGGCTGATCTTCGGCGACGCCGTGACGGCCGACGACGCCGCTCGCACGCTCTCCTGGCCCGACGGCGACCGCTTCGAGCTCGAGGCCGAGGGCGACGGCACCCGGCTGCGCGTCGCGCGTACGCACCACGACGAGTTCGACGGCGCGTACGACCCGGTGGACGAGGGCTGGATCACGTTCGCCCAGCAGCTGCGGTTCGCCCTGGAGCGCCACCCCGGTCAGGAGCGGCGGACGGTCTCCGTGCACGGTCTCGGCCTCGGGCCGCATGAGGCGCCGCTGCTCAGCGAGCTGGGCCTGCGGATGCTCGGCGACGACCCGGTCGGCAACGCGTACGAGGTGCAGCGCGCGGACGGGTCGACGTTCACGGGCGAGGTGTTCTTCCAGACGGACCTGCAGATCGGGCTCACCGTGGCCGACGAGGGCGACGCGCTGCTCGTCGTCGCGCGCACGCCGCCGTCGGCCGCGCCGCCGGACGGCGAGGTCATGCTCGTGCTGAGCGTCTACGACGTCGACGAGGAGCGGCTCGCGGAGGTCGAGCGGCGCTGGACGGCGTGGTGGTCGGGCCCCGAGGAGGCCGACCACGCGGACGGCGCCGACGCGAGCGAGGGCGCGAGCGCCGGCACGGGGGACGCGAGCCGGCACTAGGGCCCCGCGAGGATCCGCTCGCGCATGCGCGCGGCAGGCAGCGGGTCGCCCGCCGACCAGCCGTAGCGCCAGGGGATGACGTTCTCCTGCCACCAGGTGCCGCCCGCCTCGGCGTGCGGGGCGGCGGCGTCCACCGCGCCGCCCGGCGGGCTCTCCCCGGGCACGACGAGGTCGAACGGTCCGGCCGACGGCTCCCGGTGCCGCGCGACGTACGCGTGCACGTCGCGCGTGTCCCGGGGCGTCCACGCCCCCTCGACACGCATGGGCACGACACCGTCCCACCGCGCCGCCCGCCGGAACGGGCGCGTCCCGGGCCACGTCCCGGCGACCCACACCGGGATGCGCGGTCGCTGCACCGGCGGCGGGTACGCGACGGCCGCCCACGGTGGAGCACCCTCGTCCGGCCCGACCCGGTAGTGCTCGCCGCGGTGCACCACCGGCTCGCCGGTCCACAGCCGTGCGAGGAGCTCGAGGTGCTCGTCGAGCATGCGCCCGCGCGCCGGCAGGTCCGGCTCCTCGCCCAGGTAGTCCCACTCGAACGGGAAGCCCCCCATCCCGACGCCGAGCACCGCGCGCCCGCCGCTCAGCCGGTCGAGCGTCACCGTCTCGCGCGCGAGCTTGACCGGACGACGCCGGGGCAGCGGCGTGACCAGCGTCCCGAGGCGGATCCGTGAGGTCCGGTCGGCCGCGACCGCGAGCGCCATCCACGGGTCGACGACGTCGATCGGGCCGTCGTCGAACGCGAACAGGTGGTCCCAGACGAAGAACCCGTCCCACCCGGCCGCCTCGGCATCGGCCGCCCAGCCCGCGAGCACGCCGGCGTCGACCCCGGGGCCGAAGTTCGCGACCGTCACGCAGTAGCGCATGCGAGCACCGTCCCACCGACCCCCGACACGCGCGCGCCGCGGCCCGTCAGGCGCCGTCGTCGTCGGCGAGCGCGGCGGCGACGCGGGCCTCCAGGTGGCGGCGCTCGACGTCGCTGCGCACGAGCTCGAGCGCGCGGGCGAAGGCCTGCGCGGCCTCCTCGCGCCGGCCGAGGCGCAGGAGCAGCTCGCCGCGGACGGCCGGCGGGCGGTGGTGGTG
>NZ_JACVQL010000049.1 GCF_019733465.1 Actinotalea ferrariae
AGTCAGCCCGCTCGTGCGGCCCGAACGCCGGCGCCCGCGCACGGCGTGGATCGCGCTCGCCGCAGCCGCGGGAGTCGTCGTCGGCGGCGCCGGCGCGACGCTCGTGCCGCGGTGGCTCGACGCCGGACCCGACGAGGCGGAGGTGCTCGCCGAGGCGCAGCTCGACCCGCTGCCGGGCTGGGAGGCGACCGGTCAGGCCGTCGTCGAGGTGGCCGCGGACGGGTCGCGCGAGCTCGTGCTGACCGTCGACGAGCAGGACGGTGAGGACGGCTACCGCGAGGTCTGGCTGATCGACCGCGAGGTCACGCGACTCGTGAGCCTCGGCGTGCTGCGCGGGTCCGAGGGCAGGTTCACCGTGCCCGACGGCCTCGACCTCGACGACTTCGCCGTCGTCGACGTCTCGGAGGAGCCGTTCGACGGCGACCCGGCGCACTCGGGCGACAGCGTGGTCCGCGGCATCCTCGGCGCCTGAGCCGCAGCCCGGCCGGACGCGGCCCTGACAGAGCCGGGACGCAGCACCGCCCGCGACCCCTCGGGGGCGCGGGCGGTGGCGGCTGCTGCGGCGGACCGGCTCAGACGGCCGGGCCGGCCGGCGGCGGCGTGCGCGTGTCGTAGCGCTCGACGACCTCGCGGTGGCTCGTGTTCGCGCGCTGCTTGTTGTAGACCATGCCCATGATCAGGGCGATGATGCCCGCCGCGATCATGATGTAGCCCACCATGTTGAGGTTCACCACGTCCCACGTGTCGGGGGCGATGGCGAACGCGAGGATCGCACCGACGACGATCAGGAAGATCCCGCTTCCGATTCCCATGGTCGTACCTTTCCTCGGCGGTCGGGGGGCCGACCGGTTCGATCACGAGCATGGCGGAGCCGCCCTGCCTCCGCGCGTCGAGACGGGGTGAAGCGGCGGGAGCCACCCGTCCGGGCGACGTAGGCTGGCGGTGTCCGTCCGTGCGCCGGCGTCCGTCGCGCGCAGCACCGGAGACGAGGAGCCATGGCCACGCCGCCCGCCCGCCGACCGTTCGGGATCCGCTTCACCGAGCGCGTCCTGCTGCCGTTCCTCGGGCCCGCGCAGGTGGGCGACACGTCGCGTGGCAACGCGGCCTCCGAGCAGGACCGCGAGCGCGAGGCGACGTTGCGCACCACGCTCGAGCGCGTCGTCGGCCCGGACGGGCGCTCCTACGTCGTCGAGCGCGGCTCCGAGCCCGAGGCCTGACCCGACCGCTCACCCGACTGCGGACCCGAGCGGCTCGCGAGGCGCTCGAGCATCGCGTTGTACTCGGCGAGCTCGGCGTCGCCGTCGCGGTCCGCCGCCCGGTCCCGACGGCGGGCGGTGCGCTCGTCGTCCCGCGTCCACGCGATCGCCACCGTGATCGCGAGCACGAGCATGGGCAGCTCGCTGATGCCCCACGCGATCGCGCCGCCCGTGTGCTGGTCGGCGAGCGCCGAGGGCCCCCAGGGCCGGCCGAGCAGCCCGAACCAGCGCGGCACGAGCAGGGCCTCCGAGCTCACGATCGCGAGGCCGAAGAACGCGTGGAACGCCATGGTCGCGAAGAGCAGCAGCAGCCGGAGCGCGTAGCCGGGCCGCTTCGGGCCCGGGTCGACGCCGATGAGCGCGTTGGCGAACAGGTATCCGGCGAGCGTGAAGTGGGCGATCATCGCCAGGTGCCCGAGGTACGTCGTGAGGGCCAGCTCGAACGCGTCGGTGAAGTAGAAGACGAACATCGACCCGGCGAAGTTCACGGCGGCCACGACGGGGTGCGCGAAGACCTGCGCCCACCGCGAGTGCACGAGGCCGAGCACCCACTCGCGCGGACCCCACGAGCCGTCGGCGCGCGGCGGGACGGCGCGCGCGAGGAGCGTCACGGGTGCGCTGAGCACCACGAGGATCGGCACGACCATCACGAGGATCATGTGCTGGAGCATGTGGGCGCTGAACAGCACGTGGCCGTACACCGAAGGTCCGCCCGACGTCGTCCACGCGAGCAGCACCATCCCCGCGACGAGGCTCACGGTGCGGTGCGCCGGCCAGGCGTCGCCGCGCCGGCGCAGGCGCCGCACCCACCGCGTGTAGACGACCACCGCGGCGAGGCACCCGAGCGCGGGCACGAGGTCCCAGCGGAAGCTCGTCAGCCAGAGCTCGAAGGTGGGCGCCGGCGGCAGCGGGTGGCCGGTGACGGTCTCGGCGGGCGTCGGTGAGGTGGGCGGCTCCAGGTCGGCCGGCGGCGCCGTCGAGCCGAGCGCGACGGCGACGCCCGAGACGGCGCCCATGACGGCGAGCTCGACCGCGACGAGGCGCCAGAAGACGGCGGGCGCCCGGGTCGCGCCGGCCGCCCGCGGCTCGCCGAGGCGGCGCACGACGGCGCGCCGGTGCAGCCACCCGAGCAGCCCGAGCACCGCGAACAGGACCACCTTGGCGACGAGGAGCAGCCCGTAGGGGGTGCCCAGGTCGGCCGGCTCGTCGAGCCGCTGCAGCGCGTTGACGGTGCCCGAGACGGCGACCGCGACGAAGCACCAGGCGGCCACGGCCGAGAACCGGGCGACGGCAGGTGCGAGGTCGCGGCCGAGCCGACCGCTCAGCAGGGCGAGGACCGCGAGCGCGCCGATCCACACCGCGGCGCCGGCGAGGTGCAGGAAGAGCGAGGAGATCGCGAGCTCGTGGTTCGTCGCGCCGACGGTGTGGCCGCTCGTCGAGAGCATGACGAGCGCGGACGTGGCCAGGAGCGCGGCGAGGAGCGCGCCGACGGGGCGCGTGACCAGGAGCGCGACGACGCACGTGAGCGCCGCGACCACGGTGATGCCCAGGAGCGTCCGGCCCAGCGACACGGACGTGACGAACAGGCCGAGCTCGGCGCCGAACCCCGGCCCGCCGACCGGCCGACCGGTGATCGACGCGTACGTCAGGACCAGCTGGACGACGCTCGCGACGGCCCAGACGCCGGCACCGACGGACGCGACCACGGCCGCGGCCGGCCAGGCGCGGCCGTCGCCGGGCGTCCTCCCCTCGGCGCGCGGGAGGACGAACGCCGCGAGCACGAGCCCGCCCAGGGTCACGGAGGCCGCGAGCTCGGTCACCACCGTGGAGAGCGGCAGACCCCAGCGCACGACGGCGCCCGGGTCGAGCAGCGCGGCGTCGGCGGCCCCCGAGAAGGCCATGCCGAGCACGACGGCGGCGAGCGCCACGAGGAGCCCCGCCGCCACGCCCGCGGCCGGCAGGCGGCGGGCGGTCGTGGTCGGGGCAGTCACCGCGTCAGCCTACGGCGGGCTGTCGGGCGACGACGTCTCAGGCGTAGCGCTGCTCGACCTCGGTGCGCAGGTGCTCGGTCAGCGGCGAGTCCTCGCCGAACGCCTCGCCCATGACGGCGACCGCTCGTCCGCCCGCCTCGCGCTGCGCGGCGCGAGCCGCGTCGAGGATGTACCGCGAGAGCTCGTCGTGCCGCAGCGCCATCGCCGCGTCCGTGAGGACGACGTCGCGCAGCTGACCGGACGCGTCGACCTCGACGACGACCTCGCCGCGCGGCGACCGGCCGCGGCCCCGCACGGCGTCGATCTCGGCCTTGACCTGCTCGGCGCGCACGGCGCGGTCCTGCGCCGCCTGGATGTCGCGCTGGATCTTCGCGAGGGCGGCGTCGGGGTCGTGGAAGGCGGTCACGCGAGCACCCTAACGAGCGCGTGCCCAGCCGCCCAGACCCCGTCCGGCGCGCATGCGGGGCGGGACCTACGCTTCCGTGGTGAGCCCCGACGCGTCGCGCGCGACGCCCCAGCAGGCCGTCCCCTTCACCCCCCTCGGTCACCGGCAGATCCTCGTGATCCTCGGCGGGCTGATGATGGGCATGTTCCTCGCCGCGCTCGACCAGACGATCGTCGCGACGGCGATCCGCACGATCGGCGACGACCTCAACGGGCTCTCCCTGCAGGCCTGGGTGACGACGGCGTACCTCATCACCTCGACGATCGCGACGCCGCTCTACGGCAAGCTCTCGGACATCTACGGCCGCAAGCCGCTGTACCTCGTCGCGATCGCGATCTTCCTCGTGGGGTCGCTCCTGTGCGGCACCGCGACGTCGATGTACCAGCTCGCCGCCTACCGCGCGGTCCAGGGGCTCGGCGGGGGCGGGCTGATGTCGCTCGCGATCACGATCCTCGGCGACCTGCTGAGCCCGCGTGAGCGTGCCAAGTACCAGGCGTACTTCCTCGCGGTGTTCGGCACGTCGTCGGTGCTCGGACCGATCATCGGGGGCTTCTTCGCGGGCGCGGACGACGTGCTGGGCATCACCGGCTGGCGCTGGATCTTCCTGGTCAACGTGCCGTTCGGGATCCTCGGCATGGTCGTCATCACGCGCGTGCTGCACCTGCCTCCGCTCGCGAAGGTCTTCCACCGCATCGACTGGCCGGGTGGCCTCGCGCTCGCGGGCGGCCTGGTCCCGCTGCTCCTCGTGGCCGAGCAGGGACGCGAGTGGGGCTGGGGCTCGCCCGTCGCGCTGACCTGCTACGCGCTCGGCGTCGTCGGGATCGCCGCGTTCCTGCTCGCCGAGCGGCGTGCGGGTGACGACGCGCTCCTGCCGCTGCACCTGTTCCGGAACCGGACGTTCGGCGTCTCGGCGCTCATCAACCTCGTCATCGGCATGGGCATGTTCGGCGGCCTCGCGACGCTGCCGCTCTACCTGCAGATCGCCAAGGGGATGACGCCGACGGCGGCCGGCCTCGCGCTGCTGCCGCTGACGCTGGGGATCATGACGACATCCGTGGTCGCGGGCCAGACCGTCGCCCGCACGGGCCGCTACCGGATCTTCCCGATCCTCGGGACGATCTGCCTGACGGCCGGCGCCCTGCTCATGTCCCGCCTCGTGCCCGACTCGTCGATGGTCGAGGTCGCGTGGCGTTCCGCGATCTTCGGGTTCGGCCTGGGCTTCTGCTTCCAGCCGCTCGTGCTGGCCGTGCAGAACGCCGTCCCGCCGAAGGACATGGGCGTCGCGACGTCGTCGTCGCTGTTCTTCCGGCAGATGGGCGGCACGCTCGGCACCGCCGTGTTCCTCTCGATCCTCTTCTCGACCGTGGGCGGCAACATCAGGGACGCGTTCGCCGAGGCGAGCCGGACGACGGCCTTCCGCGCGGCGCTCGCCGACCCCGCGGTCCTCGAGGACCCGGCGAACGCGCCCGTGGTCGGCGTCGTCCAGGGGACGGGGGCGCTGCCGTCGCTCGACGACTCGTCGTTCATCTCCGCCATGGACCCGCGCCTGGCGGCCCCGTTCCTCGACGGCTTCGCCCGCAGCACCTCGCTCGTGCTGCTCATCGCGGCGGCCGTGATCGCGGTGTCGGTGGTGCTCGCGTTCCTGCTGCCGGAGATCCCGCTGCGGCAGGTCTCCGGGATCCAGAGCCGCCTCGACGCCGCGGACGCGACCGCGCCGGACGCCGCCGGGACGACGGCGGCCGCGGTCGCGGGCGCCGAGCAGGGGGTCGGCGCGGACGCCGTCCGGGCGGACGCGGTCGACGGCGCCCACGGTCCGGAGAGCCAGGTGCCGCGGAACCCGGCGCTCCTGCGAGACCCCAGCGGCCCCACGATCGGGTGATCTCGGCGGCTCGGCCAGGCGCGTCGTCCCCAGCCACCCGGTCCGCGACGGGCGGGCGCAGCCCCGGCTGGCATACTCGCCGTCTGCCGCACCCCGCGACGCTCCCCCGAGCCGCCGTGGGCACGAGTGCGGCCACGACCGGCCCACCAGGGGGACCCCGCATGCTGACCGAGGCGATCACCGACAGCGACCACGCCCAGGCGCGCCAGCTGCTCGACCGGATCGACGCGGTGTTCGCCCAGCGCGTCGTCGGCCAGGACAACCTGCGCGTCGCGCTCGTCAGCACCCTGCTCGCCGGCGGGCACATCCTGCTCGAGAGCGTCCCGGGGCTCGCGAAGACGACGGCCGCGCAGACGCTCGCTGCCGCGGTCTCGGGGTCCTTCCACCGGATCCAGTGCACGCCGGACCTCATGCCGAACGACATCGTCGGCACCCAGATCTTCAACTACGCCACCGGCTCGTTCACGACGCAGCTCGGCCCGGTGCACGCCAACCTCGTGCTGCTCGACGAGATCAACCGGTCGAGCGCCAAGACGCAGTCCGCGATGCTCGAGGCGATGCAGGAGAAGCAGACCTCGATCGGCGGCGAGGTCTACCGCCTGCCGAGCCCGTTCATGGTGCTCGCGACGCAGAACCCCATCGAGGAGGAGGGCACCTACGTGCTGCCCGAGGCCCAGATGGACCGGTTCCTCGTCAAGGAGGTCCTCACCTACCCCGAGGGCGGCGAGGAGGTCGAGATCCTCGAGCGGATCTCGAGCGGCCGCCAGACGGCGCCCATCGTGGGCCAGCCGATCACGCTCGGCGACGTCGAGCGGCTGCAGGCCCTGGTGAGCCGCGTCTACGTCGACGCCGCGATCAAGCGCTACGTCGTCGACCTCGTCGCGACCACCCGTGGTCGCGGGCCGCGGCCCATCCCGGGGATCGACCGGATGATCCGCGTCGGCGCGAGCCCGCGCGGGTCGATCGCGCTCATGCGCATCGGCCAGGCCCTCGCGCTCCAGGCCGGGCGCGGGTACGTCACGCCCGAGGACATCAAGGCGATGCGCCACCCCGTGCTGCGCCACCGCATCGTGCGGACGTTCGACGCGCTGGCCGACGACGTGCCCGCCGAGCAGCTCGTGGACGCGGTCTTCGACGCGGTGCCGACCCCCTGAGCCGCTGACGCCCGTGTCCTGGACCCCCGTCGGCGGCCCGATGCCGACCCCCGCGCCACCACCCGCCCCGCCGCACGCGCGGCCGGCGGGCACGGGCGCGCCCGGCGGTCCTCCCGTCG
>NZ_JACVQL010000005.1 GCF_019733465.1 Actinotalea ferrariae
GCCGTGCGCGGGCCGCGGCGGGTCGAGCCGCTCCACGACCATCGTGTCCGCGAGGCCGCGGCCGCCGCGCAGCGCGGTCGGTCCGGTCACGCCGGCGAACCGGTCGCCCGCCGCCGGTACGCCCGGCTGCCCCCGCAACGTGTCGACGCGCGTCAGCGGGATCCACCGCGCGTGGTTGCGCACGTCGGTGACCAGGCCCCAGACGACGTCGGCCGGTGCGGCGACCACGCGGCTCGCGGACACCTCGCGGACGCTCACCGCCACCCCTCGCCGCGAGCGGGGCGCGAGCCGGGACGCGCGGCGGCCGACGTCGGCCTCACCGCGCGGCCCGCGCGGCGTCGAGCTGCGCGACCAGACGCCGGGGTGCCATCTGTCGGTACGACGACGCCAGCAGCTCGCCGACCTCGTCCCAGTCCGTGCCCTCGTCGAGGTCGAGCGCGAGCCACCCGGAGGGTCCGTAGTAGGGCGGCGCCCAGAACCGCGGGTCCTCGAGGAGGGCGGGACGCTCGTCGTCGTCGGGCTTGAAGATCAACGCCTGCGGGTGCGCCTCCTGGCCCGCGGCGCTGCCGCTGCCGTACACCGCGTAGATCTTCGGGGCGCGGAACGTGGGCCGGCCCCACGACTCCTTCTCGACCGACTCGGGCAGCGCCCCGCACAGCCGGCGCAGGCGGTCGAGCAGCGGGTCGGCGTCGTCGTACATGCGGGGGTGCGCCACGGTGTGCTCCCTGGTCAGGTCGGCTCGAGGTGAGCCTGCGACGTCGTCCACGGTAGCGTCGCGGCCATGGAGAAGCGTGTGCTCGGACGGACGGGACGGCAGGTCGGCGTGGTCGGCCTCGGCTGCTGGCAGCTCGGGGCGGACTGGGGCGAGGTGAGCGAGCAGCAGGCGCTCGCGATCCTCGAGACGGCCGTCGACTCGGGCGTCACGCTGCTCGACACGGCGGACGTCTACGGCGACGGCCGCTCGGAGCGCCTCGTCGGCACGCTGCTGCGGCGCCGGCCCGACGCCGGCCTCACGGTCGCCACGAAGATGGGCCGCCGCGCGGACCCGCACGTCGCCGACGCCTACACGCTCGACGCGTTCCGCGCGTGGACGGACCGGTCGCGCGAGAACCTCGGCGTCGAGACGCTGGACCTCGTCCAGCTGCACTGCCCGCCGACCGAGGTCTACAGCCGCGACGAGGTCTACGACGCGCTCGACACGCTGGTGCAGGAGGGGCGCGTCGCGAGCTACGGCGTCTCGGTCGAGACGGTCGACGAGGCGCTCACGGCCATCGCGCGGCCCGGTGTCGCGACGGTCCAGATCATCCTCAACATCTTCCGCCGCAAGCCGCTCGAGGAGGTGCTGCCCGCTGCCCAGGAGGCCGGGGTCGGCATCCTGGCGCGGGTGCCGCTCGCGAGCGGCCTGCTGACCGGCAAGTACGACGAGTCGACGACGTTCGGCGCGGACGACCACCGCAGCTTCAACCGCAACGGCGAGGCGTTCGACGTCGGCGAGACCTTCGCGGGAGTGCCGTACGAGGTGGGCCTCGAGGCGGCCCGCGAGGTCGCGCGCCTCACCCCCGACCGCGCGACGACGGCGCAGCTCGCGCTCCGCTGGATCATCGACCAGCCCGGCGTCTCCACGGTCATCCCCGGTGCCAGCCGGCCGGAGCAGGCCCGCAACAACGCGGCCGCCGCGGAGCTCGCGCCGCTCGACGCCGCGACGCTCGCCGCGCTCGAGCAGGTCTACGACGAGCGCATCCGGGAGCACGTGCACGGCCGCTGGTGACCGTCACGCTGTGCGGCCGGCTGCGCTGCCCGGCCCAGTACTGTCGGGCCGGGCGCTGGCGGTCGGAGCTCTGCGGTACCTGAGCGCTGTCGGTCCGGCCGCCGATTGGCCGGGCGCTGATCGGCCCGGCGTTGATCGACCGGGCGCTGATCGACCGGGCGCTTGACCGGGCGCTGATCATCCGGGCGCTGATTGACTGGGCGCGTGGCGACGACCGGCGTGCTCGCGTACCCGGCGTTCGTCCGGGTCTGGGTCGCCGACACCGTCCGGTGGTTCGGCACGTTCACGTCGAACCTCGCGCTGCAGCTGCTGCTCATCGAGACGCTCGGCGCCGACCAGGGCGCGATCGGCGTCGTGCGCGCAGCCCAGTGGCTGCCGTCGCTGCTGTTCGGGATGGTCGCCGGCGTGCTCGTCGACCGGGTGCGGCGGCGGCCCGTCCTCGTGGCGGCGGACACGCTGAGCGCTGTGGTGCTCGGTCTGATCGTCGCGCTCGCGATGACCGGCTCGCTGACCGTCCCGGTCCTCGCGGTGCTCGTGTTCGGCGTGGGCACCGCCTCGGTCGCGTTCATGGCCGCGCACCAGTCGTTCGTGCCGCGCCTCGTGCCGGTGGCCGCGCTGCCCGTCGCCAACGCTCGGCTCGACCAGTCGATGACGGCTGCGGAGTCGGTCGGCCCGCTCCTCGCCGGGGCGCTCGTGCGGTTCTTCTCCGCGCCCGTCGCGCTCGCCGTCAACGCCGTCAGCCACGTGGTGTCGGCTGTCGTGCTGCTGACCGTCAAGGTCGACGAGCCGCCGCCGTCCCCCCGGGCCGACCGGCACCTGGGCCGCGAGCTGCGCGAGGGTGCCCGATGGGTCTACCGGCACCGGACGCTCGCGCCCTACGCGCTCGCGCTGCACCTGTGGTTCCTCGGGGTGTCGTCGGTCATGACGGTCTACGTGATCCATGCGGTGAACGGCCTCCGGCTCGACGCGCTGGCCGTGGGCGCGGCGCTCGCGTGCGCCGGCATCTCGGGCCTGCTGGGCGCGGGGCTCGCGCCGCGCGCGGGGGAGCGGTGGGGAGTCGGCCGGGTGTGCGCGGCGGGCGACTGGCTGACGGCCCTCGGTTTCGGGGCGGTGCTTCTCGCGCGTCCCGACGGACCGGCGCCGCTCGTGTGGCTCGTGGTCGGGCAGCTCGTCTACGGGCTCGGCGGGGGGCTCAAGGGTCCGCTCGAGCTGAGCTACCGCAACGCCGTGACGCCCGACCGCCTCCGCGCTCGCATGAACGCCACCATCCGCTCGTTCAACTGGGGCTCGATCGCCGTCTCCGCGCCGCTCGCGGGCTGGGCCGCGCTGGAGTGGGGCAACCGCCCGGTGATCGCCGCCGGCGCGATCGGGATGGCGACCGCCGCGGCGATCCTCACGTGGTCTCCGTTCCGCCGGGCCACGATGCCGCACGACGACGCGGTGCCCGCCGGCGCCTGACCCGGCGCGCGGACGGGCTTCAGCGGCGGAGCGAGCCGTCGTCGGTGCTCGGGCCGACGTCAGTCGCCGACGCGCGGACGAACGTCAGCCGCCGGCGCGGGGACGAACACCAGCAGCCGCCGGACCGCGGGCGGGCACCAGCGTGCCCGTGCGGCGGAAGAACGTCAGCGGCCGCCGGCGCGGGGACGGGGCTCAGCGGCGGCGCCAGCGGCCGCGACGCGTGTCATCCTGCGGCGCCGTGGCGGCCGACGCGCCGTCGGTCTCCTGGACGGTGTCGAGCGCCGTGCCGCGCTGCTCGACGAGCCGCAGTGGCTTGGCGGACTCGTCCGGCCCCGAGACGGCGAGCTCGATCTCACGCGGGAACGCCGCGGGCGGCGGCCCGAACGCCTTGTGCGCGCCCTGGATCACGGTCCGCCCCATGGCGCGTGCGCCCGTGGCGCCGACGACGGCGCCGATCCCGAACGGTGCGAGACGCCCGAGGGCGAGCGCGCCCTGCTTGCCGGCCTGGCGCCGGATGAGGCGCCGCGTCAGCGCGTTGTTGACGCGCCGGATGGTCTGCGTCGGCATGTTCACGAGCAGTGTCTTGGCCCACCCGCGTGCGTCGATGCCGGCCTCGGCGCCGACCGTCGTCGACCCCTGCTCGCCGAGGACCGTCGCCATGAGCAGCGCACGACGGCGTGCCGTCTCCTCGACGCCGATGCCGTGCACGTCAGCGACCGCGAGCGAGAACGCGGCCGACGCGGCGAAGAAGGTGCCGACCTCCGTCGTCGTGAGGGCCATGCCGACACCCGTGCCGATCGCGGGCATCGCGGCGGCGGCGCCGACCGCCCCGCCCGACGTCGAGACGGCGAGCAGGTACTGCTTCTCCAGCAGCGCGATGATCTGGGCCGGTGAGGCGTAGGGGTTCCGTCGCCGCAGCCGGTCGACGTGCGCGTGGATCGCCGACGACGGGATGCCGACCGCCTTGTCGATGAGGTCGTCGACGAACGGGACACCCGTGACGCCGCCGACGACGACCTCGCTCCCCGGTCCAGCGGCCGTCGGGTGCGTGGCCCGCACGGCATCGGTGCCCGTGCCGGTCGGCGGCTGCGGGTCGGCGGGGCTTCTCCAGGAGCTCTCGTGCGGCGACGACATGGCCCGATGGTCGCACGCAGCCCCGACGGGCGTCGCGGCGGCGCGGCCCCTCGGTGTCGCCGCCTCTCGGTCGCAAGCCGCCTCTCGGTCGCGCGCTCCCACTAATTGGCGCGGCCTCTGAATGGCGCGGCCCCTGGGTGGCGCGGCATCGGGGTGGCGGCGTCTGGGCGTCTCGGCGGCGGGGCGCCTGGGGGCGTGGCCCTCGGTGGCGCGGCCGCCACCGCGTGGGTAGGGCCTGCACCACCTCGGATCGGCCAGCGTGCGGGATTCAGCGGCCGACCTGCGACGGCGAGGGTGGAGACATCCGATCGAGAGCCACTGAGGAGTCGAGATGAGCACCGAGAAGAGCACCGACCAGCACCCCCGCCAGCACCCCGGCCAGGAGCACGCGCCCGGCGGGCTCCGGGCGACGTCACGCCGGCGGAAGGCGCGTGGCGCCGCGGCGTTCCTGGGGATCGCCGCCCTCGTCGGCGGCGGCCAGGTGTGGAACGGCACGGAGCAGGCGGCAGCGCTCGACGGCGCGGTGACCAGCTGGATCTCGCCGTCGTCCGGCGGCGTCGCGGGCGCTCCCGCCGATCGTGGCCGCGGGAACCGTGAGCTGCAGGACGGCCTCGAGCGGCTCGTCGAGGAGGACGGCTTCCCGGGCGTGCTGGCGAACGTCGTCGACGAGCGGGGGCGCAGCCGCGACTACACCGCGGGCGTCGGCAACATCGACACGGGACGTCGCGTGCCGGCGGACGGGCAGGTGCGCATCGGCAGCAACACCAAGACGTTCACGGCGACCGTCGTGCTCCAGCTGGTCGACGAGGGTCTGGTCGACCTCGACGCGCCGATCGAGACCTACCTGCCGGGCCTCGTGCGCGGCGAGGGCATCGACGCGCACCGCATCACGGTGCGCAACCTCCTGCAGCACACGAGCGGCCTGCCCAACTACACCGCGCACATCAGCCTGGACTTCTTCGCGACCCGCGACCAGTTCGTGCACCCGCACGACAACCTCGCGCTCGCCCTGGCGCACCCGGCCGACTTCCAGCCCGGCGAGCAGTGGGCGTACAGCAACACCAACTACACGCTGCTGGGTCTCCTCATCGAGCGGGTGACCGCACGTCCCCTCGCCGAGCAGATCACCGAGCGCATCGTCGAGCCGCTCGACCTCGAGGGCACCTACGTGCCGCTCCCGGGCGAGCGGGAGATCCGCGAGCGTCACCCGCGCGGCTACCACCCCCTGCCGGACGGGACGATGGGCGACATCACCGTGATGGACCCGTCCTGGGGCGGCGCAGCCGGTGACATGGTCTCGACGACGCGTGACCTCAACACCTTCTTCAGCGCGCTCCCGGGCGGCGAGCTGCTGAGCCCGGAGCTGTGGGCGGAGATGACGACCACGGTGCCGCTGCCCGAGGGCTACCCGGGCGACGGCTACGGCCTGGGCCTCATGACGACCGAGCTCAGCTGCGGCGAGGTGGTCTACGGCCACGGTGGCGACATCCCGGGCTACTCGACGCGTGGCGGCGCCACGGCCGACGGCGAGGCCGTCGCGATCGCGGTCACGTCGCTGACGCCCGACCTCGAGATCAACCAGCACGTCGAGGACCTCGTGGACGTCGCCCTCTGCGACTGACGGCCCTCTGCGACGGACGGCAACCCGTCGACCACCGACCGAGAACGGCACGGATGCGCCACCGCGCTTCCGTGCCGTTCGTCGTGTCAGGGCAGCAGCGCGGCTCCGGCGTCCGGGGTCGCCTCGTCGACGGTCCTCGGTATGGCGACGGGTCGCCCGCGGGGGTCGTGGAAGGAGTAGAGGGGTCGAGTCCGGGACCGTCTGTTGCGGTGCGACCGCCCGGCGCTCCCGGCCTGCGGTGCGGGCTCGGTCTTCCCGGCCCGCCCGCCGGCAGGCTTGGTCTCCCTGGCTCGTCCGGGCGGTCGAGGCGGTGGGGGATGTCTCGTGATGCTGAGGTCGCGGCGATGCACCTCGTGGTGGTGGAACGAGCACAGGAGGGCCGCGTTCTCGAGGGAGGTGGGGCCGTCATCCCGGTCCCACCAGCGGATGTGGTGGACCTCGCCCCACCGGGCGTCGCCCGTGCAGTCGGGCCAGACGCACGTGCGGTCCCGCGCGATGACGGCGCGGCGCTGAGCGCCGGTGTACGTGCGGCGCGAGCGTCCGATGTCCAGCGGCACCCCGTCGGCGTCCAGCACGATCCGGGTCAGCTCGCAGTCGCACAGGGCGCGGGCCACCTCGCTGAGCGGGACGGGCGTGCCGTCCTCGAGCGTCACCGGCTCGAACCCGCGCGCCAGGTCGGGCGGCGTCGACTCGGAGCCCGTCGACTCGGACCCCGTGGACCCGGACTGCGTGGAGTCGACCTCCGCCGCCTCGGACTGCGCGTCGGACACCATCGCTTCGGACTGCGCGTCGGACCGGGCGCGTGCGGCCGCGTCGACCTCCGCCTGGCGCTGGGCGCGCAGAGCCGCCCAGGTGTCGGCGTCCATGAGGAACGAGACGTGAGGTCGGACGGCCGCGCCGCTGCCTGTCTGCGGCAGTGACAGGACCTTCTCGGCGAGGGTGTCCAGGGCGTCGGCGCGACGCTGCTCGTTGGTGCGCTCGTCGTCCTGCGTCGGCCGGGGCGTCACGGCCTCCAGCGCCAGGCGCAGGCGGTGGCCGGCCATGTGGTCGACGAGACCGCTGATCCTGGTGCCGTCGACGGCGTCGCTCAGGTGCAAATAGCGGGCGGCGCGCTGCGCCTGGTGACCGCGTTCGTGGGCGCGCGGGTCCAGCCGCGCCGCCAGTCGCTGGGCCGCCTTGGCGAACGTGCCGGCGTCGACGCGACGGGCCACGCCGAGCAGCTCGGCCTGGTGGTCCTCGCTCGCGAGCGCAGCGCGCACGGGCGCCGGTGCGGCCGCGACCACCCGGCTCAGCACCTCCATGTGCTGGACAGGCAGCGCACCGTCGCGCACGGCGTCGCCGAGACGCGGCAGCTGGGTGGCGGTCTCGGCCTGCCGTACCTGGGTGAGAGCGGCCCGGGTCCCGGCTCGCGACGTCCGACCGCGCCAGGCCTCGAAGGACGGGTCGCCCGACGCCCGCCAGGTACCGCTGTCGCGCTCGGCGACCAGCACGTCCCCGCGCACCACAGTCAGTGCACCGATGGCGCCGTCGAGCGCCGAGAGCACGGCCCGCCGCTGCACCGGTGTCCAGTCGCCCGCCGCACCGCCTGCGCCGCGGACGCGAGCGACCAGGCGCGCGACGTCCGCCACGACGTCGTCGGCGGCGGCCCCGATCTGCGCAGCAGGGGTAGCGGCGGCGACTCGTGTCGCTCGCACGCCGGCAGGCGATGGCTCGACCGCCGCCAGCACCGCCATCTGTCGCCCTCCGTTCGCACATGGTGTTCGAACACCTGTTCGAAGTCTACGGATTCGGGGCACTCCGGACAAGGGCCGGGCGCGACCGCAAGCCCACCCGCGGCGAACGGGTGACCGCGCTCACGCCGCCATGCCGATTGTCGATACGTTCCCGGAACGCATATCGACTATCGAGATGGGGCACACCGATGAGCGCAGCCGTCGACCAGGCCCGGACGACCCGTCCGCTGGCACCCGCAGTCCTCGTCGGCGCGCTGGTCGTGGCGGCGTGGCTCGCGGTCGCCGCCGGGCTCTCCTACGCCGCCATGGCCGCGATGGGCAAGGGCACGAGCCCCGAGGCGCCGGTCCGCCTGACCGCGCCCGTCGGCTACACCGAGCTGACGCTGCCGTGCGTCGAGGGCTGGTCGATGGACGGCTCGAGCTGCGCGCCGGCGGCCTTGCCCGACGAGTGGCCCGGCGGCGAACCGCTTCCCGTCCGGCGCGGCGGTGACCTGCTCGCGGCGCCGCCGCTCGACCCCGAGGGCGCCGGCGACCCGCTGACGTCCCTGCTGGCCACGGCCTCGCTGTGGGCAGGCCTCGCCGCCGCCGGGCTGGTCGGGCTGCTCCTCGTGCCGGCTCTGCGCAGCACCGCATCGGGCCGACCGTTCGCCGCCGGCAACGCCCGACGCCTCCTCGCCGCGGCCGCCGTCGTCGGCGGCGCATGGCTCCTCGCCACGATCGGTGACTACGTGGCGGCGGGCCGCATCGTCGCCGCGCTCGAAGCGGCTCCCCGGTACTCGCCGACCGGCGCCTTCGACATGCCCGTCGGCTGGCTGGCTCCCGCGCTCCACATCACCTGGTGGCCCGCGCTCGTCGCCTCGATGCTGCTGGCGCTCGCGGCGGCCACCCGTCGCGGCGCCCGCCTCGCGTCCGACACCGAGGGGCTGGTGTGACGTCAGAGGACGGCGGTCAGCACAGGGTGGTCTCGCACCTCGGCACGCTGCTCGAGGACCGCGGCATGACCCTCGTCCAGCTCGCCGCAGCGAGCGGCATCACCGTCGCGAACCTGTCGGTCCTGAAGAACGGACGCGCCAGGGCGATCCGCTTCAGCACGCTCACCGCGATCTGCGACGTCCTCCAGTGCCAGCCCGGCGACGTCCTCGAGGTGAGCGGTACGCACAGCGCGCCGCCGCCGACCGGCGATGCGCCCGAAGGCGTCAGCCCTCGATCCGCCGCAGCAGCTCGAGCGCGTGGGCCTCGTCGGTCATGGTCGTGACCTTCGACGCCTGCATCCACACAGCCGGGTTGGTCAGGTGGCCGAACGCCCACTGCACCTCGTAGCCGCCCGACGCCTCGTTGCGCTCGATGTGCCAGGTGCCCGGGTGCCCGGTGCGGGGGTCGGTCCCGAACACGGTCACGGGCCAGGTCGGCAGGTCGGTCGGGGTGGCGGTCTGCGGGTCGGTCAGGGTCGCGGTCATGGTGTCTCCTCGGCGGGCGGCGCACCCGGCGCGGTGCAGGCCTCACCTTCTGCGTCGGCACTCCGGCGCAGAACTCAAGTGGACCCGGGCGCCGTCGGCCGGTGGCGTCTGTCACACCCCCTCGGCAGGCTGGGGAGGGCAGAGGCCGGCAGACGCCGACGACGCCGACAGAGGCCCGACGAGAGGGTGGGGATGATCCCGCGCACGGACAGCTACCTGGCCTTCGACCGCGTCGACGCGGTCGACGACGCCCCGCGCGGCCTGGTGGCCGCCCTGCACGGCGAGCGCCTGCGGGTCGACGTCGTCCGGGACGACGTCGTGCGCCTCATGATGAGCCGCGGCGGCGCGTTCGACGAGAAGCCGACCTTCGCGCTGTGCGTGGACCCGTTCGAGCACGACGTCGCGTTCGACGTCGAGCGGGAGGCCGACGTCGTCCGGCTGCGCACCTCGGCGCTCGTCGTCTCGCTGTGGCTGGACCCGTTCCGCGTCGACGTGCACCGCACCGACGGCAGCCCCGTGATCGAGACCGCCCCCGACGACGACGGCACGTACGGCACGTACGCGACGCTCAACGACGCGTTCGTGCTGCGCCGCCGGTGCCGGCCCGAGGACGCGATCTACGGGCTCGGCGAGAAGACCGGTCGGCACAACCGCCGCGGGCGCGACTTCACGCTCTGGAACACCGACGTGCTGGCCCCGGACGCCGTCGGCGCCATCGCCGCGACGCTGCGCGAGGGCGACCCGCGCGCGGACAGCGCGAGCACCGAGTTCGACCCGTACTACGTCTCGATCCCGTTCTTCTACCACCACACCTGGCCGGGTGGGGCGATGGCGGGGTCCTTCCTCGACAACGGGTACCGGGTGGCCTACGACTTCACGGCGCCGCACGAGTACACGATCAGCGCGGCGGGAGGCGCGTGGTGCGAGTACGTCTTCGCCGGGCCTCGCATGCCCGACATCCTCGAGGCGTACACGTGGCTGACGGGCCGCACCGCGCTCCCGCCGCTGTGGTCGCTCGGTTTCCACCAGTCGCGGTGGCACGCCTACCACCAGGACGCGGTCGAGGAGCTGGCGCGGCGGCACCGGGAGCTCGACGTGCCCTGCGACGCGCTGTGGCTCGACATCGAGTACATGGACGGCTACCGCGTGTTCACGTGGGACCGCGAGCGCTTCCCGGACCCGCCCGGCATGCTCGCGCGCCTGCGCGACGACGGCTACCGCGTCATCACGATCATCGACCCGGGCGTGAAGCACGACCCCGGCTACGCCGTGTTCGACGAGGCCCTCGAGAAGGACCTGCTGTGCCGCACCGAGGGCGGCGACGTCTACGTCGGCCAGGTGTGGCCCGGCCGGACGACGTTCCCCGACTTCGTCACCGAGGAGGCGCGCGCGTGGTGGGGCCGCCTGAACGCCGAGCACGTCCGCTCGGGCCTCGCGGGCATCTGGAACGACATGAACGAGCCGGCCACGGGCGACGTCGACCCGCTGCGCATGCGCTTCGGCCGCGGGCGCTGGTCGCACGAGCGGTTCCACAACCAGTACGCGCTGCTCATGGCGATGGGCACGGTCGAGGGCCTTCAGGAGGCGATGCCGGACCTACGCACGTTCGTGCTCACGCGCGCGGGCTCGGCCGGCATCCAGCGGTACGCGGCGCACTGGATGGGCGACAACCAGTCCCGCTGGGACCACCTGTGGCTCAGCATCCCGATGGCCAACGGCTTCGGCGTCTCCGGTCAGGCGTTCGTCGGGGCCGACGTCGGGGGCTTCTTCGGCAGCACGAACGGCGAGCTCTTCCTGCGGTGGACGCAGTACGGGGCGCTCACGCCCTTCTTCCGCAACCACTCGGCCATGGGCAACGTCGACCAGTACGCGTGGGCGTTCGGCGAGGCGGTGCTCGACGGCGTCCGCGAGGCGATCCGCCTGCGATACCGCCTCCTGCCGTACCTCTACTCGTGCTTCGTGACGGCGTCCGAGACGGGGAGGCCCGTGCAGCGGCCGCTCGTGCTCGACCACCAGGACGACGCCGTCGTCCGCGACGTCGACGACGAGTTCCTGCTCGGGCCGCACCTGCTCGTCGCCCCGGTCATCGAGGCCGGGACGACGCACCGGCAGGTCTACCTCCCCGCGGGCGAGTGGGCCGACTGGCACACGGGGGAGCGCTTCGTCGGGCCGCAGTTCGTGCTCGCCGCGACGCCCATGGACCGCATCCCGATCTACGTGCGTGCGGGCGGCGTCGTCCCCATGTGGGAGCACGCGCCGTCATCGACCGCCGAACCTGCGCCCGAAATCATGGACCTGCACGTGCACGTGCCGCGGCAGGACGGCGTCGTCGCGTCGATGCTCCAGGAGGACGACGGCCTCACGGTCGCCGCGCGCGACGGCGCCTTCGTGCGGACGTCGTTCGAGGTGGCGCGCGACGGCGGCACGGTGACCCTCCGCGCGATCGTGACCGGCAACGGCTTCCCCGAGCACCGCAGGACGGCGTTCCGGGTCGTGCTGCACGGTGCCGGCCCGCTGCGCGCGAGCCTCGGCGGCGTCGAGGTCCCGGTGGACGACGGCGTCGTGACGGTTCCGGACGTCGGTGGCTTCACGCTCGAGCTGCAGGCGGCCGACGACGTCTGACGCAGCCCGCGGTGACCCGGGCTGAGGCCGGCGTCGAGGCCGGGACCACGCTCACGCGGGTCAGGAGCCCGCGGCCTGCCCGGTGAGGAGGCGGTGCAGGACGTCGAACCGGGCCTGCTCCTGGCCCGCGGCCAGGCGTCCGGCGGCCTCGAGCGTGGCCAGCCCGTGCAGCGCCGCCCAGGCGACCTCGGCCCGCGTGCCGTCGTCGTCCGGGAACGCGGCGCGGATGCCCGCGAACGCGTCGGCGAGCGGTGCGGGCACGTCCGCCGCGGCGAACGTCAACCCCGAGGGCATCGAGAACATCGCCTCGTAGACGCGCGGGTTCGCCGCCGCGAAGTCGAGGTAGGCGCGCATCCGCGCGCGAGGTGAGGGCTCGACCGCCGCCAGCGCCGCGGCGGCCTCGGCGAAGCCGGCGAGCGCCACGGCGTCGACGATCGCCTGCCGGCCGTCGAACGCCGAGTAGAGGACGGGCTGCGTGACGCCCAGCTCGGCGGCCAGCCGGCGGATCGTCACGGCAGCCCAGCCCTCCGACTCGGCGAGGGCTCGAGCGGTACGGAGGACCTGCTCGCGGCGCAGGTCGAGGTCAGGTGCGGGTCGAGGAGCCATGCCAATAGGTTAGCATCGTTATCTAACGTTGCCCGCTAACACCGGAAGGCCTCACCGTGCATCTCGCCGCACTCGTCCTCGCACTCCTCGGCTGCGCCGCCATCGTCGCGATCGGGACCCGGTTCCTCCTCCTGCCGCGCCGAGCGACGCTCGACTTCGGCGTCCCCGCGGACGACGTGCGCGCCCTGACCGGCATCAAGGGCGTCCGGGACATCACCTCCGGCCTGGTGCCGCTCGTGGTCTGGGCGGTCGCCGGCCCGACCGTCTTCGGCTGGTCGCTGGTCGCGGCCGCCCTCACGCCGATCGCCGACGCGATCATTGTGCTGGCGCGCGGCGGGAAGCCCGGGGTCGCGCTCGGCGTGCACGGGTCGACGGCGGCGCTGCTCGTGGCCGTGGGCCTCGTCCTCGCGCTCGGCTGACCGAGCCGGCCGCCGTCGAGGTGGCGCCCAGCCCGGGTCCGCGATCCGTTCACCTGCCGTTCGGCTCGTGATCATGCCGGCCCCCTACGTTCCGGAGCGCTCCCCCCGCGCGACGAAACGGACCCTCCCGTGCCCCTTCCCCTGCCCTCACCCGCCGGCCGAGCCGCGAGGCCGCTGACGGCCACGCTCGCCCTGGCGCTCGCGACCTCCGCCGCCCTCGCGGCCGCGACGACGGCCGCCCCACCGGCCGCGGCCGCCGTCGTGCCCGAGCCGCCTCGCCACTCGGCGCCGGACGCGCCGTTCCGGCTCACCCCGGTCGGGACCTACGAGTCCGGGGTCTTCGACGCCTCGGCGGCCGAGATCGTGGCGTTCCACGCGGGCACGCAGCGCCTGTTCGTGGTCAACGCGCACGCCGCGACCGTCGAGGTGCTCGACGGGGCCGACGTCACGGCTCCCGCGCACGTGCTCGACCTGACGACGGTCGGCGTCGTGGCCCGGGACGGGTCGACGGTGCCCGCGGGCGCGGTCGCCAACTCGGTCGCCGTCCGGGCGGACGGGCTGGTCGTCGTCGCCGTGGAGTCCGACCCGAAGACGGACGACGGCTGGCTGGTCTTCTTCGACGCCGCGGGCACGGGCACGCCGCTCGGAGCGGTCCGCGTCGGCGCGCTCCCCGACATGGTGGCGCTGTCCGACGACGGCGCGTACGCGGTCGTCGCGAACGAGGGCGAGCCGGACGACGACTACACGGTCGACCCGGAGGGCTCGGTCTCCGTCGTCTCGCTCCCGACCGCGGTCGCGGTGCCCGCCCAGGAGGCGGTCCGCACCGCGACGTTCCACGAGTACGAGGTCGGCGGCACTGCGTCCCTGCCCGACGGCGTCCGCGTCTTCGCGGGCCTCGCGACGCCCGGGCCGAACCCCGTCTCGGAGAACCTCGAGCCCGAGTACGTGACGGTCGACGGCGCCACGGCATACGTCACGCTCCAGGAGGCGAACGCCACGGCGGTCGTCGACCTGGAGTCCGCGACCGTCACGGAGGTCCTGCCGCTCGGCTGGAAGGACCACGGCCACGCCGCCAACGCGCTCGACCCGTCCGACCGCGACGGCGGCTTCTCGCTGCGCACCGTGCCCGGGCTGCGCGGGCTGTACCTGCCGGACGGCATCGAGTCCTACGTCGCGGACGGTCGGACGTATCTCGTCACCGCGAACGAGGGCGACGCCCGCGAGTGGGGCGACTACGCCGAGCCGGCGCGGCTCGCGGACCTGGGCGACGACGGCCTGGCGCCGGTCTGCGCCGATCACCCGCTCGCAGGCCGCACGGCGTCGTCGGACCTCGGGCGCCTCAACGTGACGACCGCCGACGGCCTGTCGGACGACGGCTCCTGCTACGAGGAGCTCTACGCGTTCGGCGGCCGCTCCTTCTCCGTCTGGACGACCGACGGCGAGCTCGTCTTCGACTCCGGCTCCTCGCTCGAGGAGGTCACCGCGCTCGCCGCTCCGGCGTTCGCCAACTCGAACCACAGCGAGTCGAACCTCGAGGGCCGCAGCGACGACAAGGGCCCCGAGCCCGAGAACCTCGCGCTCGGTGAGATCGACGGCCGCACCTACGCGTTCGTCGGGCTGGAGCGGGTCGGCGGCATCGCGGTCTACGACATCACGACGCCGACGGCGGCCGCCTTCGTCACCTACGTCAACAACCGCGACTTCTCGGTCTCCGTCGAGGACGCCGCGGACCCGGCCGCCGCGCTCGCGGGCGCCGGCGACCTCGGCCCCGAGGGCGTCGCCTTCATCCCGGCCGCCGCGTCGCCGACCGGCGAGCCGCTCGTCGCCGTCGGCAACGAGGTCTCGGGCACGACGACGCTCTTCGCGGTCGAGCCGGCCCTCGCGCCGACCGTCGACCTCCAGATCCTGGGCATCAACGACTTCCACGGGCGGCTCGAGGAGAACGCCCGCAACCGCGAGGCCGGCGCGGCCGTGCTGGCGGGCGCCGTCGCGCAGCTGCGGGCCGAGAACCCCAGCACGGTCTTCGTCTCCGCCGGGGACAACATCGGGGCGTCGACGTTCACGTCCTTCTCGCAGCAGGACTCCCCGACGCTCGACGCGCTCGCCGCGGCGGGGCTGCAGATCTCGGCGGTCGGCAACCACGAGTTCGACCGCGGCTACGACGACCTCGTGGATCGCGTCGTCCCGCGCGGCGGCTTCCCCCAGCTCGGCGCCAACGTGTACCTCGCCGGCACGACGACGCCCGCGCTGCCGGAGTCGTGGGTCACGACGGTCGGCGGCGTCGACGTCGGCTTCGTCGGGGTGGTCACGGCGTCGACCGCGACGCTCGTCACGCCCGGCGGCATCGCGGGCCTCGAGTTCGGCGACGCGCTGGCCGCGGCGAACCGCGTCGCCGAGGACCTGCAGGACGGCGACACCGCCAACGGTGAGGCCGACGTCGTCGTGCTCCTCGCGCACGAGGGCGGCGCGACCGACGACTGCGCCGCGATCGCCGCGGCGGACGACCCGTTCGGCGAGCTGGTCCGCGGCGCGAGCGAGCGGATCGACGCGATCTTCAGCGCGCACACGCACCGCACGTACGACTGCGCCTACCCGGTCGCCGGCTGGCCCGCGGGCGTCGAGCGACCGGTGGTCCAGTCGGGCCAGTACGGCACGCACCTCGGGCGCGTGCAGCTCACGGTGGACCGGGCGACGAACGCCGTCGTCGCGGCGACGTCGGACGTGCTGCCGCTGCACGACGGCACGGCGCCGCTGTACCCGGCGGACCCGGCCGTGTCCGCGATCGTCTCGGCAGCGGTCGAGGAGGCCGAGGAGGTCGGCTCGGTCGTCGTCGGGCGCATCACGGCTGACATCACGCGGGCCCGCAACGCCGCCGGCGCCGAGGACCGGACCGCGGAGTCGAGCCTCGGCAACCTGGTCGCGGACATGCAGCTCTGGGCGACGAGCAACCCTGACTTCGCCGGCGAGCCCGCGCAGATCGCGTTCATGAACGCGGGCGGTGTGCGCGCCGACCTCATCCGCACCGGCGACGGGTCCGTGACGTTCGCCGACGTCGCGAGCGTCCAGCCGTTCGCGAACACGCTCGTCACCATGGACCTCACGGGCGCGCAGCTCGACGCGGTCCTGGAGCAGCAGTGGCGCGTCTCGGACGGTGCGGAGTCCCGGCTCCACCTCGCGGTCTCCGAGGGCCTGTCGTACACGTTCGACCCGCGGGCACCGCTCGGCGCCCGGGTCAGCGCCCTGACGCTCGACGGCGCACCCGTCGCGTCGGCCGCCACCTACCGCGTGGTCGTGAACTCGTTCCTCGCCTCGGGCGGTGACGGCTACACGACGTTCACGCAGGGGGCTCGCAGCGCGGACACGGGGCAGGTGGACCTCGCCGCATCCGTCGCCTACTTCGAGGCGACGGGCGTCGTCTCCCCGCCCGCCGTCGGGCGCGCGGTGCTCGCCCAGGACGCGCCGGCGCCGGGCGGCACCGGGACCGGTGGCGCCGTCGTGCCGGGTGGCTCGACCGGTGGTTCGACCGCGGGACCGCCGGGACCGCGCGCCGGGCTCGCGACGACGGGTGCGGACGTGGCGCTCCTCGCGGCGCTCGGCGCGCTGCTCGTGGCCGCGGGAGCGGGCCTCGTCCGGCGGGCTCAGCCGCGAGCGACGTCGTAGGTGAGCATCGCGACGCCGCTGCCCGAGGTGCGGGTGGCGGTCAGCCGGAGGCTGTGCGGCGGCGCGCCGTCGAACAGCCTCCGGCCACGCCCCAGCACCACGGGGGCCACGACCAGCCGGTAGGTGTCGACGAGGGACGCGGCGGCCAGGGACCGGACCAGGCTCGCGCTGCCGTGGACCTGGAGCTCGCGGCCCGGGCGGCGCTTGAGCTCGGACACCGCCGAGGCCAGGTCGCCGTGCAGGCGCTCGGACCCGGCCCACGTCAGCGCGTCGTCGCGGCTCGTCGCCACGAACTTCGGCAGCTCGTTGAGCTCGACGCGGTCGCGGCCTTCGGCAGGGCGCTGCGACGGCCAGTACGCCGCCATCTCGTCATAGGTCCGGCGGCCGAGCAGGAACCCGTCGGCGACGTCGAAGATGCTCGACACGGCCGCCGCCACGTCCGCGTCGAAGTGCGGCGGCAGCCAGCCACCGAGGTCGAAGCCGTCGCGCGTGTCCTCGTCCGGCGTGGCCGGGCTCTGCACGACTCCGTCGAGCGTCATGAACTGCGTCACCGTGAGCAGCATGTCCTCACCTCTCCGTGGTCCCGCGCGGTGCGGGCTCTCACCCTGTCGTCGATCGGCATGCGCCCCGTTCGACAGCTTCGCCCGATCCTCTGTGATCGATCGGGGATCGGGGATCGCGGTTCGGGGCTCGGCGCGAACCCGTTCCAAGATCTTTCCTCTACCGTGTCGAAAACCGGCCGCCGCCGTTCGACGTAGGGGCGAACGGCCACCCCGGCACCGGGCCGGAGGCACTCATCGAGGAGGACGTCATGCGGGTTCTGGTCATGATCAAGGGCAGCGGTGCGGACGAGGACAAGATCGCCCCGACCGAGGAGATGTTCGCGCAGATGGGCGCGTACAACGAGGAGCTCGTCAAGGCGGGGATCATGCTCGGCGGCGACGGTCTGCGCCCGAGCAAGGACGGCGCCAAGGTCGTGTTCGACGGCGGCGACGTCTCGGTCGTCGACGGGCCGTTCACCGAGGCCAAGGAGATCGTCGGCGGGTACTGGATCTGGGAGGTCAGCTCGCTCGAGGAGGCCGTCGAGTGGGCCAAGAAGTGCCCGTCCGACCCGAGCTTCGGTGTGCGCCAGGTGCTCGAGATCCGGCCCTACTTCGAGACCGAGGACTTCGGCGAGGCGTTCACGCCCGAGCTGCGCGCCAAGGAGGAGGAGCTCGCCGCCCAGATCAAGGCCCAGCACCCGGACGCCTGAGCGGCCGGCGGGAGCGGCAGGCGAGCGGGCGGGGGGAGTCGTCATGGACGCGCGGCGCACGGTCGAGGCCGTCTGGCGGATGGAGTCGGCGCGCCTCATCGGCGCGCTGACCCGGCTCGTCCGCGACGTCGGTCTCGCCGAGCAGCTCGCGCAGGACGCCTTCGTCCTGGCCCTCGAGCAGTGGCCCGAGCGCGGCGTGCCGGACAACCCGGCCGCCTGGCTCATGGCCACCGCGAAGCACAAGGGCATCGACCTCATCCGGCGGGAGCGCTCGCTGGACGACAAGTACGGCCTCCTCGCGGCGGCGTCGGGAGGGGACACGGTCCCCGCGCCCGACGCCGCCGTCGAGCGGCCGGTCGACGACGACGTGCTCTCGCTCGTCTTCATCGCGTGCCACCCGGTCCTGCCCCGCGAGTCGCGCGTCGCGCTCACGCTCCGCCTCGTCGGCGGGCTGACCACCGACGAGATCGCCCGCGCGTTCCTGGTGCCGTCGCCGACGATCGGCCAGCGCATCTCGCGCGCGAAGCGGACGCTCGCCGAGGCGAAGGTGCCGTTCGAGCTGCCCGGCGCGGACGAGCTGCCGGCACGGGTCTCGGCCGTGCTCGAGGTCGTCTACCTCGTGTTCAACGAGGGCTACGCGGCGACGACGGGCGACGCGTGGATCCGCCGCGACCTCGCCCAGGAGGCGATGCGCCTGGGCCGCGTGCTCCAGGGCCTGCTTCCGCTCGAGCCGGAGGTGCACGGGCTCGTCGCACTCATGGAGCTCCAGGCGTCGCGCTTCGCGGCACGCACGGCCCGCGACGGCGAGCCCGTGCTGCTGCCCGACCAGGACCGCTCGCGCTGGGACCGCACGCTCATCGCGCACGGGCTCCGCGCGCTCGAGCGTGCGACGCGGCTGCGCCGTCCGCTCGGCCCGTACACGCTCCAGGCGGCGATCGCCGCGTGCCATGCGCGCGCACCGCGGTTCGAGGACACCGACTGGGAGCGCGTCGTCCTGCTCTACGAGGCCCTCGGCCGCCTCGCGCCGTCGCCCGTCGTCGAGCTCAACCGCGCCGTCGCGGTGCTGCACGCCGACGGTCCGCAGGCGGCGCTCGACGCGCTCGACGCCGTCGCGGGCGACCCGCGCCTGGCGCGGTACCACCTCGTCGGCGCCGTCCGCGCGGATGCGCTCACGCGCCTGGGCCGGACCGCGGAGGCGGCCGAGGAGCTCGAGCGTGCGGCCGGTCTCGCCCCGACCCAGCGCGAGCGATCGCTGCTCATGGCCCGCGCGGCGGCGCTCACGGGTTGAGGGCCGGCCGGGCCCCTAGGCTCTGCGTCGTGCCCACGGTCGAGCGGCCCGAGTCCCCCCGCCCCACGCCGAGCGGGGGTGGTGCCGGCAGACCCCGATCGGCGCGTCGGTGGCTCTTCCCCGAGGGCAGGCGCGCGTGGATCTCGGCGGCCGTCGGAGCGGCCCTCGGGGTGGTGCTCCGCGTGGCGTCCGTGCCGCGGACGACGAACCCGCTGCTGCTCGACGACTTCCTGGTCATCATGGCCGGCTACGAGCTCACCTACGTCGTCCTGACGCTCGTCGCGCTCCACCGGACGTCGGCCGACGACGCGGACCGGGCCGTCGGGGCCATGCCGCCCGGCAGCTGGACGAGGCGGTGGGTCACCTTCACCGACCCCGGCGTGGGCGCGGCGCTCAGCGTGGGCCTGCTGGCGATGACGGCGGCCGTCGTCGTCCTGCCGCAGGCCGCGACGCTCGAGAGCCGGTACTCGTCCGGGGTGCTCGTGGCCCTGAGCGTGACGCTCATCGCGGGCGCGTGGGCGACCATGGTCCTGACGTACGCGGTCGACTACATGCGCCGCGACCGGCGCTCCGGCGGCCTCGAGTTCCCGGGCACGGAGCCGCCGGCGTTCGCCGACTACCTGTACTTCGCGCTCTCGGTGGGCACGACCTTCGGCACGACCGACGTGACGATCACCTCCACGGACGTGCGCCGCACTGTTACGGGACAGGCGCTCGTCGCGTTCGTCTTCAACACGGTGATCATCGCGTTGTCGGTGGGGTCCATCGCCGGGCTCGCGGCGGGCTGAGGGCAGACCGGCCGACGCGCGCCGTGGCCGGGCGGGTCAGGCCGTCGTCCCCGGCTCGTCGTCGACCAGGCGCACCTCGGTGCGGGTGGTGGCGCCGGGCACCAGGTCCTGCGCGAGCTCGTAGAGGGCGCCCGCGAGGTCGAGCAGCTCGCCGCTGTCGGGGAAGCCGTCGCCCGTCGGCACCTCGACGTACACGGCGACGCCCCGGCCGCGCGGCGCGTCGGGCATCTCGCGGTGCGCGTGGGTCTCGTGCCCGCGCAGCTCGCGGGCGTGCGCGGAGCGGGTACGTGACGGACTGGTGGTGCTGTGAGCCATGACGGTGCTTCCTGCAGTGGACGATCGGCCGCGGCGCGGCCGGTGGGGCGGGGCGATCAGCGCGTTCGACAACGCATTCGTCGATACCCCGGCCATACGTCCTCCGTCGGCCACGCGCGCAGGGGCGTCCCGGGACGGGAGTCGCGTGCGGCGGTCATGGGACGATCGTCGCCCATCCGGCCGCGAGAAGCCAGGCCGTTCCACCTACCGGCCAGGCGCCACCCTCCTCACCACAGCGCGGCTAGCGGCGCGTGAGGCCCTCGTCGTGCGCCTGGGGGGCGGGGCCGCCCCCGGCCGCGCCGTAGACGGCGCTGATGCCGAGCCGCCCCTCGGCCGTCACCTGCACGAGCTCGGTGATCGACGCCTTGAGCGAGCCCGACGTCGCGATCTCCTGGCTGATCTGCACGGACTGCAGGGGCAGCGTGACGTCGCCGAGCACGACGGCGGGCCGCACCTGGGTGAGCGCCTCGTCGATGAGCCCGGCCAGGTAGGTGCGCAGCCGCTCGAGCAGCGCCTGCTGGACGTCCCGCGCGCGCTCGCCGGCCTCGCGCACGCAGTCCTCGGCGGCCCGGACGGCGGCGTCCACGAGCTCGGCGGTGACGTCACGCCCGCGCTCGAAGGCCTCGCGCAGCGCGGCCGCGATCGCGTGCCAGGCCTCGGCGACGCGGTCGCGCCAGGTCACCTCGAGCGGCACCGCGAGCCCCCGGACGGGAGCGCCCGGACCGCCCACGGCCGACGCCGCCGCGAGCGCGCGCTCGAACTGGTCGCGTCCCAGGACGGCAGTCAGGACCGGGCTCATGGCGCCTCCTCGTCGTTGCGGCGTGGCCAGGCGGTCGCCGCCGTGGCCACCATCCTGCGGCATGCCCGCAGACGTCGACCTCCGGCAGCAAGGACGCACCCGCGCAGGTGCGACCTCCGTGGCGACGGTCGACCTGGGCGGCGCCGACGCACGCGGCCGCGGGCTGGTTGACTGCTCGCCGTGCGTACCGAGGGGTGGGTGGTCCTGGGCCTGACGCTGCTCATCGGGCCGGCGATGATCGCCGGGGCCGTCGCGCTGAGCCGCAAGGAGAGCCGCGTGCGGCGCATCCAGCTGCCCGCGCGCCTCGTCGAGAAGACGCACGTGATCTCGGGCTACATGCTCACGGTCGAGTTCCCCGGCCCGGACAACGAGCCGCGCCGCACCGTGCTCTTCTCCGCGATCCGCCGCGGCATCGGCGCGACGCCCGAGTTCCAGGGGTGGGTCTGGGTGAACCGCGACGACCCGAGCGACGTGATCGTCCGGCCACGGGCGCGCAGCTTCTGGCCCGTCTTCCTCACGATCGCGGGCTCGGTGGTGCTCGTGGCGGGGTTCATCACGACCGCGGTGATCCTCGGCCTGGGCGCTCTCGACGACCTGCCGACCCAGTCCTGACGGCCGGCTCGGTCCGGGGCCCCGGGAGCGACGCCGGGATCAGTCCTCGCCGGCGTGCCGGGATGGGCCGGGCCGAGCCGGACCGTCGAGGTCCCACTCCCGCAGGACGTCGAGCAGCACGCGCGAGGCCGCGTCCGGCGCGTCCCAGGTGACGACGTGGCCGGCGTCCGGGACGACGCGCTCCCTGACGTCCTCCGCCTGCGCCCAGCGCGGCATCGCGACGCGGATGTTCCCGGTGCGGTCCTGCGCTCCCCGGACGAGGGCGAGCGGCACGGGTGACCGGTAGCTCGGGTCCGGGTCGACGAACGACACCGTGGCTCGCCACACGTCGAGGAAGGCGCGCTTGGGCATCCGCGTGAAGACCGCTTCCGTCCGGGCGATCGCGGACGGGGAGACGGCCGACGCCCGCGCCATGAGACCGGGGAGCGTGCCGGCCGGGATCAGCGCCAGCGCGGGTGCCGCGAGCCGGAGCGCGAACCGCTCGAGCCCGGACAGCGGTCCCGCGTTCCACGTCGCATCCATCACCACGAGCCCGGTCACGCGGTCAGGGTGAGCACGGACGAACGCCTGCCCCAGGTTGCCCCCGAGCGAGTGGCCGACCAGCGCGGCCCGGTCGATGCGGCACTCGCTCAGCAGCGCCGCGAGGTCGTCGAGCGCGTCGGTCGCCGAGAAGCGCGTCCCCGGCGCGAGCGCCGAGCCACCATGGCCCCGCAGGTCCCACGTGACGACGCGGTAGCCGCGTCCGGCGAGGGCGTCGACCTGCGCATCGAACATGGTGTGGTCCATGCCCGCGCCGTGCGTGAGGACCACGGCCGGGCCGTCGACCGCGGTGTCCGCGTACGCGATCTCAGCGGTCGGCCGAGCGAGCCGTCGATCGAGATGCACCATGCACCGAACCTAGATCAACGCCTGTGTCGACTCACGCCGGCTGTCGCGAAGGCGCCTGCCGACCGAGCTCGCATCACGCGGGCCCGTCCCGGCCGAACTCGCATCACGCGGGCTCGTCTCGACCGAGCTCCCGCCGCATCACCCAGCGTCGTCGCCCGCCGCTGACGCCCGTGGTCTCGAGCGCCCGCTCGAACCCCGCCTGCTCGAACAGCCGCACGGTGCCCACGTAGCCGGAGATGACGTCGAGCCGCTCCTCCCCGGCCTCGGCCGGGTAGCCCTCGACCACCTCGGCGCCCGACGCCGCGGCGTGCGCGACGGCGCCGTCGAGCAGGTGGTGCATGACGCCGCGCTTGCGGAAGCCCGGGCGGACCACGAAGCACACGACGCTCCACGGGTCCCGCTCGTCGACGACCGGGATGGTGCGCGACCGCACGAGGCGCCGGTACGTGCTGCGCGGCGCGACCGAGCACCAGCCGGCGACCTCGTCGTCGACGTACGCGAGCACGCCCGGTCCCGGCTCCCGCGAGCACTCGGCGCGCATGTACCCGGGGCGCTCGTCAGTGGCCACGCGGCTGTCCCGGTAGGCCATGCACCAGCAGCCCGCGACGCCCGCGCGCCGAGGGCCGACGACGGTGGCGAAGTCCTCGAACCGGCCGACCGCGGACCGGACCTCGATGCCCATGCCGCGAGTGTAGGAACGAGCCCCGACAGAGCATGCGCTTCTGGAACGCGGACGACGCGGCGGCGTCGCCTTCGTTCCAGGAGTCGGTGCGGACGGGTGGGCGCTAGGCGAGGCGAGCCGCCTTCATCGTGAGGTACTCGCGCTCGCGGAGGTTGGTCGCGGCGGCCGCAGCCTGGCGGTAGGCCTCGACGGCGTCGCGCGGCCGGCCGTCCAGCTCGAGCAGGTGCGCCCGGACCGCGGGCAGGCGGTGACCGCGGCCCAGGCGGTCGCCGAGGCCGTCGAGCGCCGCGAGCCCGTGGGCGGGGCCGTGCACCATTGCTACGGCGACCGCGCGGTGCAGCGCGACGACCGGGTTGTCGGTGAGCGCGTGCAGCCGGTCGTAGAGCGCGAGCACCTGGCCCCAGTCGGTCGCGGCGGAGCTCGGCGCCTGGTCGTGCACGGCGGCGATGCACGCCTGGAGCGTGTACTCGCCCGCTCCGTGCCCTCCCGCCGCCCGGCCCGCGCCGAGGGCCGACGTCGCGAGCCGCACCCCCTCGAGCACCAGCGCGCGGTCCCAGAGGCGGCGGTCCTGCTCGGCGAGCGGGACGAGCTCTCCGTGCGGTCCCGTACGGGCCGGCCGCCGCGCCTCCGTGAGGAGCAGCAGCGCGAGCAGCCCGGTGGTCTCGGCGTCGTCGGGCAGGGCCGCATGGAGCAGGCGCGCAAGGCGGATCGCCTCACCGGTGACGTCGACCCGCAGCAGCTCGGGGCCGGCGCTCGTCGCGTAGCCCTCGTTGAACATCAGGTACAGCACGTGCCGCACGGCGCGCAGGCGGCGCGGCAGGTCCTCCGTGGGCGGCATCGCGAAGGGGGCGTCGGCGTCGCGCAGCGCCGCCTTGGCGCGGCTGATCCGCTGCGCCATCGTCGCCTCGGGCACGAGGAACGCCGCGGCGATCTCGCGCGTGGTCAGGCCGCCGACGGCGCGCAGCGTCAGCGGGATCGCCGCACCCGGCGTGAGGGCCGGGTGCGCGCAGAGCAGCATGAGCAGCAGCGTGTCGTCGTGGCTCTCGACGTCGTCGGCTGGGCGCTGGTCCCGTGCGAAGGCGACCTCCTCGCGGCGCCGTCGGGCCGTCACCTCGCGGTGCTCGTCCGCGAGGCGCCGCACGGCGACCCGCACCAGCCAGCCCACCGGGTTGTCGGGCACGCCGTCGCGCGGCCACGTCTGGGCCGCGGTGAGGAGCGACTCCTGCACCGCATCCTCGGCGGCGGCGAAGTCCTGGTGCCGGCGCGCGACGGCGCCGAGGGCCTGCGGCGCGCACCGGCGCAGCAGACCCTCGACGTCCGTGGTCATCGGCGTGCGCCCGGACCGGCGGTCACTGGTCCGGGGACGGCGCCGCCATGACCTCGCGCACCTCGATGCGCTGCTTGATCGGCCTGCCGCCCTGGGCCGGCGCGGCCGAGGCCTTCGCGGCGATCTCGATCGCGCGGTCCTCGGACTCGACGTCGACCAGCCAGTAGCCCGCGAGCAGCTCCTTGCCCTCGGGGTAGGGCCCGTCCGTCACGACCGGCGCGCTCACCCCGTCGCTCACGACGAACTTCGCGCGGTCCGGCGACGCGAGGCCCTCGCCGCCGACGAGCTCGCCGCGCTCGACCAGCTCGGCGTTGAGGGCCTGCTGGAACGCGATGTGGGCGCGGATCTCGTCGGGCGTCCAGCGGTCCATGGGCTCGGTGTCCGACTCGACGCCGCCGTAGTCCATCATGATCATGTAGCGCATCGTGGATCTCCTTCGTCTGCCGGCCCCGGGAGCGGTGCCGTTCGACAGGGTGTCGGAGCAGCGCCGCGTTCCTCGACATCCTGCTCCCCTCGCCGCGGAAACCACGCCACCCTCCCGCTCACCCGCCTCAGCCCGGGAACGTGCGGAGCGAAGTCGCGTCGACACGCGGGTGTGTCGCACGACTTCGCTCCGCACATCGGGGAGGAACGGAAGGGAGGGGAGGGAGGGGAACGGGTCCCAACCGGGTCAGTAGGTGATCGCGTCGCGGATGATCGGGCTCGTCATGCAGTGGGCGCCGCCGCGGCCGCGGCCCAGCTCGGCACCGACGATCGGGATCACCTCGACGCCCGCGGCGCGCAGCCGGGCGTTCGTCGTCGTGTTCCGGTCGTAGGTGAAGACGACGCCGGGCTCGAGCGCGAACGCGTTGTTGCCCGAGTCCCACTGCTGCCGCTCGGACTCATAGGTGTCGCCGCCGGTCTCGACGACGCGCAGCCCCGGCAGCCCGAGCGAGCGCGCGACGACGTCCGTGAACGGCGTCTGCCCCTCGTCCGTCACGTGCACGCCCACCGGACCCTCGTCGGGGCGCAGCGTGAACGTGCGGATCCGGTCGACGATCTTGGGGTGGACGCTGACGACGTCGCGGTCCGCGAACGTGAACACCGTGTCGAGGTGCATCGCGGCCCGCAGCTTCGGCATCCCGGCGACGACCACCCGCTGCGCGGCGCCGCGGTCGAACAGCGCCTTGGCGACCTGCGTGATCGCCTGCCGCGACGTGCGCTCGCTCATGCCCATGAGGACGGTGCCGTTGCCGACCGGCATGATGTCGCCGCCCTCGAAGGTCGCGTGGCCCTGGTCCGTCTCCGGGTCGCCCCACCACACGTTCGCGCCCACGAAGTCGGGGTGGAACTCGTAGATCGCCTTCATGAGCAGCGTCTCGTCGTGCCGCGCCGGCCAGTAGAGCGGGTTGAGCGTGACGCCGCCGTACAGCCACGACGTCGTGTCCCGCGTGTAGAGCGTGTTCGGCAGCGGCGGCAGCAGGTACTCGCGGGCCGACGGCTCGTACTCCGCGAGCGCCCGGTAGCCGGTGCCGACGCCTCCCGGCAGGTCGTCGGTCGCCATGCCGCCGATGAGGAACTCGGCGAGCGTCCGGAGGTCCTGCTCCTCGAGGAACTGGCGCGTCGGCTCGACCAGGCCCAGGCCGACGTCGTCCGCGACGACCTTGCGGTCGAGCACCCAGTCCCGGGCACCCGGCACGGCGAGCGTCTGAGCGAGCAGGTCGTGCAGCTCGACGACGTCGACGCCCGACCCCTGCATCATCGTGACGAACTCGGCGTGGTCGCGGCGGGCGTTGTCGACCCACATGACGTCGTCGAACAGCAGGTCGTCCGCGGTCGACGGCGTCAGGCGGCGGTGCGCGAGGCCCGGCTCGCACACGAGGACCTTGCGCAGGCGGCCGACCTCGGAGTGGACGCCGTAGGACTGGGCGGGGGACTGGGTGGCCGACTGGGCGGGGGGCTGGGTGGTCATGACGGTTCTCCTCGTGGGATGCGGTTCGAGTCTGGTCCGCGGTGGTTCCGCGGGGTAGTGCCTCTGCGGGGTGGTGCAGGGTCTGTGCGTCAGAGCGAGATGGCCCCGGTGGCGAGGCAGACGACGCCGGCGACGGCGCCCAGGACCGAGAGGGCGAAGATCACGCGCTCACGGCCGACGAGCACCGGACGTCCCTGCTCGCGCCGCGCCATGGCGAACAGGACGGTCGCGGGCGCGTAGATCACGAAGGACAGGAGCAAGAAGCCGAGCCCGGCCGCCCAGATGAGGAAGGCCGTGTAGAGCGTCGCGAGACCTGCGACAACGAGCTGCCTCGTGCGGACCGACGAGCGGCCGGCGTACGTCTCGCCGGTGACGCCGAGCTTGAGCGCGTACCCGGCGGCGAGCAGGAACGGCACGAGGCTCAGCGCGCTGGTGAGGTCGAGCGCGAAGTCAAAGGCGTCGGACGAGAACAGGGTCACGACGAGCAGCAGCTGCACGGCGACGGCGGACATGAGCAGCGCCGGTCCTGGGGCGTCCGCCGCATTGGTGCGGCCGAGGAAGCGCGGCATGTCGCCGTCCTTCGCCGCCACCATGAGCACCTCGGCCGCCATGAGCGACCAAGCGAGGTACGCGCCGAGCACCGAGACGATGAGCCCGACGCTCACGAGGACCGTGCCCCACGGGCCGACGGCGGCCTCGAGCACGCCCGCCATGGACGGCTGGCGCAGGGCCGCGATCTCCTCGAGTGGCATGACGCCGTAGGAGACGATCGTGACGGAGGCGAAGATCGCGAGGACGCTGAGGAAGCCGAGGATCGTGGCGCGGCCGACGTCGGACCGCTTGGTCGCATGCCGTGAGTAGACGCTCGCGCCCTCGACGCCGAGGAACACGAAGACCGTGATGAGCATGGTGCCGCGCACCTGCTCGAACAGCGTCCCGGCGTCGGCGGTGCCGTGCAGGTTGCCGGCGAAGACGGCGGGGTCGAAGACCGTCAGCGCGAGCGCGACGAACACGAGGATCGGCACGAGCTTGGCGATCGTGACGACGCGGTTGACGCCCGCGGCCTCCTTCACGCCGCGGCGCACCAGGAGGAAGAACACCCACACGCCGACCGACGAGAGCGCGAACGCGAGGGGCGTGCTCCCCTCGCCGAGCGCGGGGACCACGGCCCCGGCCGTGGACATGATGAGGATCCAGTACGTGACGTTGCCGGCGCACGCGCTGGCCCAGTAGCCGATCGCCGAGAAGAACCCGATGTACTGCCCGAACCCGGCGCGGGCGTAGGCGTAGACCCCGGCGTCGAGCTCGGGCTTGCGCAGCGCGAGGCTCTGGAAGACGAGGGCGAGCAGCAGCATCCCGGTGCCGGCGATCGCCCACGCGAGGAGCGCGCCGAGCACGCCGGTCTCGCCGGCGAACGTGGCCGGCAGGGAGAAGACGCCGGCGCCGACCATGGAACCGACGACCATCGCCGTCAGCGTCCCGACGCCGAGCGTGACGGCCCGGTGCGGGGCGGTGCCGGGCGCGCTGGTCGCCGCTCCGCTGGTCTCCTGCGTGCTCACGATGGTCCTCGAGGGTCGTCAGAGCGTTCCGACGGTCGTCCCGAGCATCGTGGTCCCGCGGCGGACTCACCGCCACGTCAGCCGGTACGCTCATGAGGCCCGCAGGCCGTCGTCGCGCGGGCTGTCGAGGGCTTGGCCGTTCGTCGGCCGGGCTCCCGCGCCTGTAGCTCAGGGGATAGAGCACCGCTCTCCTAAAGCGGGTGTCGGCAGTTCGAATCTGCCCAGGCGCACAGAGTGTTTGTAGTACTTCGGCTGATCCTGGACGTTTGGT
>NZ_JACVQL010000050.1 GCF_019733465.1 Actinotalea ferrariae
GGCTGCGGCGGGACCGTCGGCGGCTGCTGCGGCGGGTAGGTCGGCTCGCCCGGCTGCGGCGGCACGTCCTGCGGCGGGTGCGGCGGCACCGGCGGGTGGCCGCCCGACGGCACGTGCGGCTGGTTCGCCGACGGCACGTGCGGCTGGGCAGGCGTGGGGACGTGCGGCTGGGCGGTCGTGTGCGGGTACGGCTGCTGGGACGGCGTCGGGCGACCGTTCGCCACCCCACCGACCTCGGCGAGAAGCCCGCGCGCCCGGTGCGCGTGCTCGCCGGCGCACAGCAGCGCGTACTGCGAGGCCACGATCTGGCTCGACGAGGTGAAGTCCCGCTTGCCGCCCGCGAGCGCGTACGAGATCACCGAGAAGAGCATGCCGAACGCGGCGCCGATCGCGATGGCCGGGAAGATCGGCAGCACCGCGCCGTCCGGGCTCGCGAAGAACGAGAGCAGGAGGCCGACGAAGAGGCCGAACCAGGCGCCCGACGCGAGTCCGGCGAGCGCGACCCGCGGGTAGGTGAGCCGGCCCGTGACCCGCTCGACCATCTGCAGGTCGGTGCCGACGATCGTCACGTGCTGGACCGGGAACTCCTTGTCGGAGAGGTGGTCGACGGCGCGCTGGGCCTCGAGGTACGTGGGGTACCGGGCGACCTGCTCGCCCTGCGGCAGGGTCGGCACGCCGGGCACCCGGGCCGTCCGGTTCATCGTCATGAGGGCGATTCTCGCCCACATGGTCGACTGAGGCCACAGTCCTGGGCCGGTCGCCCGGAACCGCCCGTGGGTGCGCAGGTCAGAGCACTACGCTGACCGCGTGAGCAGCGCCGGATCCCGTGTCTTCGTCGCGCGCCTCGCCGGGACCACCGTGTTCGACCCGATCGGGGACCAGGTGGGGCGGGTGCGCGACGTCGTCGTGCTGCTCGCGTCCAAGGGCGCCCCGCGTGCCGTGGGCCTCGTCGTCGAGGTGCCCGGGCGCCGGCGCGTGTTCCTGCCCCTCACGCGCGTGACCAGCATCGACAGCGGTCAGGTGATCAGCACCGGGCTGCTCAACCTGCGCCGGTTCGAGCAGCGCCCGTTCGAGACGCTCGCGATCGGCGAGCTCCTCGACCGCCAGGTCGACCTCGTGGACGGCTCCGGCACGGCGACCATCGTCGACGTCGCCATCGAGCAGCAGCGCTCTCGCGACTGGTACGTGAGCAAGCTCTTCGTGCGGCGTCAGCCGCCTGGCAAGGGCGGTCTCATCCGCCGGCGCGGCGAGACGCTGCTGGTCGACGTCGCGGACGTGCGGTCGCTCGCGTCGGCGGGCGTGCAGCGCGCCGACCTGCTTCTCGCGTCGTACGAGGACCTCAAGCCCGCCGACCTCGCCGACGTGCTGCACGAGCTGGGGACCACCCGGCGGCTCGAGGTCGCCCGGGCGCTCGACAACGAGCGCCTCGCCGACGTGCTCGAGGAGCTGCCCGAGGACGACCAGGTCGCGATCCTCTCGGGGCTGAGCCTCAACCGGGCGGCCGACGTGCTCGACGTCATGCAGCCCGACGACGCGGCGGACCTGCTGAGCGAGCTGCCGGTCGAGCAGGCGACCGAGCTGCTCGAGCTCATGGAGCCCGAGGAGGCGCGCGACGTCCGGCGCCTGCTCGCGTACGAGGACAACACGGCGGGTGGTCTCATGACGACCGAGCCCGTGATCCTGGGGCCCGAGACGACGATCGCCGCCGCGCTGGCGCACGTGCGCCGCCAGGACCTCACGCCCGCGCTGGCGTCGATGGTGTTCGTGGTCCGGCCGCCGGTCGAGACGCCGACGGGACGGTTCCTGGGCGTCGTGCACTTCCAGCGGCTGCTCCGCGAGGCGCCGCACGACCTCATCGGCGGTCTCCTCGACACCGAGATCGAACGCGTCGTGGCGGACGCGCCGTTGAGCCAGCTCACGCGGCTCCTCGCGACCTACAACCTGCTCGCGCTCCCGGTGGTCGACGACGAGCGCCGGCTCCTGGGTGCGGTCAGCGTCGACGACGTGCTGGACCACCTGCTCCCGCAGGACTGGCGCGAGAACGACACCGAGGAGACCGACCGGGCGATGACCGAGCAGATGGAGGCGGGGCGTGGCTGAGCGGTTCGACACCCCCAAGGTCTCCCGGCGGTCGCTGCGCCCGACGTGGGACCCCGACCTCGTCGGCCGCGGCGCCGAGGCGTTCGCGCGGTTCATGGGGACCGGCCGGTTCCTGCTCTACATGACCGCGTTCGTCATCGTGTGGGTCACGCTCAACGTGCTCGCGCTGTGGGGCCTGCGCTGGGACCCGTACCCCTTCATCCTGCTCAACCTCTTCTTCTCGGTGCAGGCGTCCTACGCGGCGCCGCTCATCCTGCTGGCGCAGAACCGCCAGGACGACCGGGACCGCGTGGCGCTCGAGCAGGACCGCCAGCGCGCCGAGCGGTCGCTCGCGGACACCGAGTACCTCGCGCGCGAGATGGCCGGCCTCCGGATCGCGCTCGGCGACGTCGCGACGCGCGACTTCGTGCGCTCGGAGCTGCGCAACCTGCTCGAGGAGATGCAGGCGGACCGGTCCGCCGAGGACGGGGAGCCGGCCCGGCGGCAGGCCGACGAGCGCGTCTGACGTGCGTCCGACGCGCCCGGCTACTGCGTCGCGTCGGTGACCAGCGCACGCAGCCTGTCGAGGAGTGCGGGCTCTCCCGTGACCTCGAGCGCGGAGGAGTCGCCGCGCCCCCACAGCCAGCGGTCGAGCTCCCAGGCGCTCGCGCTCACCACGAGGTCGGCGCCCGCGTCCCGGCTCCCTGCGACGACGTCGTGCACCGCCGCCGCGTCGAGGTCGTAGGCCTTCCCGGACTCCGGCCCGGTGCCCGTGAAGCGGCCGAGCGCGAGGTCCCATGCGGCGTCGGCGTTCGTGCACGCGAGGCGCACCCGCACCCCGTCGGGCGTGAAGGTGCCCCACTCGGGGACGCCGTCGACCATGACGCGGAGCAGCTCGTCGACGCCGTCGAGCGCGAGCGCGACCGTCGGCGGTGCGACGGCGAGCCCGGCCGTGAGCTCGGCGTCGACCCGGTGGATCAGCGCCTCGTGCGCCTGCCGCCGCGCCACCCAGCCCACCGTGCCGCCGTCGTCGTGCCACGACCAGCACGGCTGCTCGGGCGAGCGCTCCGCGAGCGCCAGCACGAGGGCCGTGCCCGACGCGGGCGCCGCGGCGAGCAGCTCGACGTCCGCGGGGCGCTCGGGCACCGGCAGCTCGTCCATCGGACGACCGGTCGCGACGACCTCGGCCCAGGCGTGCTGCACCTCGGTGAGGTGCCACAGCAGGTCGCCCGCGGTCCAGCCCTCGCACGAGGGGACCGGCGACGCCAGGTCCACGCCCTGCAGCGCGGTGAGGAAGCGCTCGAACTCCTCGCGCACGACGTCGACGTACTGCGCGTGGTCCAGCGGGGCACGCGCCGGACGGCTGGTGTCGGTCATGGGCCGAGAGTAGGGCCGGCCGCCGACACGGCGGCAGACCGGACGATCAGGCCGCCGGCCCGGCACGGACTCGGCGCACCGCCTCGGCAGCCGTCCGGGGGCTCCGCGCGGTCGACCTACGATGGACGCATGTCCGCCCCCACCGTCGAGTCCGTCACCGCAGCGCTCGCGGGCGTCATCGACCCCGAGATCCGCCGCCCCATCACCGAGCTCGGCATGGTCCGATCGGTCGAGGTGGCGCCCACGCCGGAGGGTGCGGCCGTCACGGTCGGCGTCGACCTCACGACGGCGGGCTGCCCGATGCGCGACACCATCACGCGCGAGGTCACCGCGACGGTCCAGGGGCTCGAGGGCGTCACGTCGGTCGCCGTCGACCTCGGCGTCATGACGGCCGAGCAGCGGTCCGAGCTGCGGTCGATGCTGCGCGGCGGCGCAGCCGAGCCGGTCATCCCCTTCGCGCAGCCCGACAGCCTCACGCGGGTCTACGCCGTCGCGTCCGGCAAGGGCGGCGTCGGCAAGTCCTCCGTGACCGCGAACCTCGCCGTCGCCATGGCGCAGCAGGGCCTCAAGGTCGGTGTCGTCGACGCGGACGTCTACGGGTTCTCGATCCCGAAGATGCTCGGCGTGACGCAGAGCCCGACCAAGGTCGACGACATGATCCTGCCGCCCGTGGCGCACGGCGTGAAGGTGATCTCGATCGGCATGTTCGTCCCGGCCGGGCAGCCGGTCGTGTGGCGCGGGCCGATGCTGCACCGCGCGCTGCAGCAGTTCCTCGCCGACGTGTTCTGGGGCGACCTCGACGTGCTGCTCCTCGACCTGCCGCCCGGGACGGGCGACATCGCCATCTCGGTCGCCCAGATGCTGCCCACCAGCGAGCTGCTCGTGGTCACCACGCCCCAGCCGGCGGCTGCCGAGGTGGCCGAGCGCGCCGGGTCCATCGCGCTGCAGACGCGTCAGCAGCTCGTCGGCGTCGTCGAGAACATGTCCTGGTTGGAGAACCCCGACGGCACGCGCATCGAGGTCTTCGGCTCGGGCGGCGGCCAGGCCGTGGCCGACAACCTCTCGCGCGCGACCGGTGCGCCCGTCCGGCTGCTCGGCCAGGTGCCGCTCGACCTCGAGCTGCGCGCGGCCGGGGACGCGGGCACGCCCGTGACCCTCGCCGCGCCGGACTCCCCGGGCGCCGTCGTGCTCCGCGAGATCGCGGCGACGCTCGCGCACCGCTCGCGCGGCCTCGCCGGCCGCTCGCTGGGTCTCACCCCCGTCACCCGCTGACGCGAGGGCCGGACGCCCACGTCCGCCCGCAGCCGGCGCTCCACCGGGCCGTCCAGACGCTCGCACGCGAACATCCGTGCACGTGGAGGCGTCCCCAACCCCTCATGTGCACACAAGCTCGCGTTCGAACATCCGTGCACTCGGAGGCGGCGGCCCTTTCCACGTGTCCACCAGCTCGCACTCGAACGTCCGTGCACGTGGCGGCGGTACCAACCCCTCCAGGTGTCCACGAGGTCGCGTTCGAGCGTGCGTGCGTGCGCGCGCGCAGTGTGGGCGGACTGGGCCGCCGGACGGACGCAGGCGACGCGGCGGCGCGTGTTGTCTTGTGTTTGGTTCTGGTGGACACTGTTCGCATGCTTGCGCAGCAGCGGCAGGAGCTGATCCTGTCCCGCGTCCGGAGCACCGGCGCGGTACGGGTCGCGGACCTCGTCACGAGCCTCGACGTCTCGGACATGACGGTCCGCCGCGACATCGCCGAGCTCGCTCGCCGCGGGCTCGTGCACCGCGTCCACGGCGGCGCCGTCGACGCGCACCAGGCGGCGCACGAGCCCGCCTTCCTCGCCAAGCGGGAGCTCGCCGCGGCCCAGAAGGCCGCGATCGCGGAGGCCGCGCTCGCGCAGGTCGAGCCGGGCAGCGCCATCGCGCTCTCCGCCGGGACGACGACGCACCACCTCGCCCAGCTCGTCGCGGCCTCGCCGCACCTGCGCCCCCTGACGGTGGTCACGAACTCCCTGCCCGCGGCCGAGGCGCTGCACCGCCCGGGCGACCACGGTCTCGCGGTGGTGCTCACGGGCGGCACGCGCACGCCGTCGGACGCGCTCGTGGGACCGGTCGCGCTCCGCTCGCTCGAGGCGCTGCGCGTCGACGTCACCTTCCTCGGCGTGCACGGGATCGACACGCACGCCGGGCTCACCACGCCCAACCTGCTCGAGGCCGAGACCGACCGCACGCTCGTCCGGATCGCCGCGCGCACGGTGGTGCTGGCCGACAGCTCCAAGTGGGGCACCGTCGGCCTCAGCCGGATCGCCGACCTGTCCGACGTCGCCGTGCTCGTCACGGACGACGCCCTGCCGACCGAGGCCGCCGCGGACCTGCGCGACCACGTCGGCAGCCTGATCCTGGTACCCACGCCCGACGCCCGGACGCCCCAGCCGGCGACCACCCAAGGAGAACCGTGACCTCACCGGGAACGCCCGCCGACGCGACGTCCACCGGCCCGCACGTGCGGCGCACGCCCACGACGATGGCGGACGGGCGCGAGCTCATCTACTTCGACGACAGCGAGCCCTTCGTCTCGGGCGGCGCGACCCGCCGCCTCGACGACCCGCGACCGCTCGGCGACCGCTTCGTCCTCACCGAGCCCGACGGATCGACGCGCCCCGTCACAGGCCCGGAGATGCGGCTGGACCCGCTCACGGGCGAGTGGATCCCGATGGCGTCGCACCGCATGAACCGCACGTTCCTGCCTGCCGCCGACGCGTGCCCGCTGTGCCCTGCGCGCACCGAGACGGCCGGCTCGGGCTACTCGGACGGCGAGATCCCGGCGACCGACTACGACGTCGTCGTGTTCGAGAACCGTTTCCCCGCGCTCATGCAGGTCCCCGGCATCACGCTCGAGGACGGCTGGGACGTCGACGACGAGCCGCTGTGGGCTGCGCGCCCCGCCGCCGGCCGGTGCGAGGTCGTGTGCTTCAGCGCGGACCACACGAGCTCCTTCGCCGACCTCACGCCGCGCCGCGTCCGCACGATCGTCGAGGCGTGGGCGGACCGCACCGCCGAGCTCGGACGCCTCCCGGGCATCCAGCAGGTCTTCGCGTTCGAGAACCGCGGCCGCGAGATCGGCGTCACGCTCCCCCACCCGCACGGGCAGATCTACGCCTTCCCGTTCGTCGCGCCGCGGACGCAGGCGATGCTGCGCCAGGCCGCGGCCTACCGCGAGCGCACGGGTGGCCACCTGCTGCACGACGTCGTCGAGGCCGAGCGCCGCGCGGGCACACGCGTCGTGCTCGAGTCGGAGCACTGGGTCGCGTACGTCCCCGCGGCCGCGCGCTGGCCCGTCGAGGTCCACCTGGCGCCGAAGCGCGACGTGCTCGACCTGCCCGGCCTCGACGACGCCGAGCGCGACGACCTCGCACGCACCTACCTCGAGCTGCTGCGCCGCCTCGACCGGTTCTTCGTCGAGCCCGACGCGCCCGACGGCGAGCCCGGCCGCCCCATCCCCCTGCCGTACATCGCCGGGTGGCACCAGGCCGTCGTCGGCGAGGGCCGCGAGCTCGGCCGCCTCCACCTGCAGGTGTTCTCGGTGCTGCGCGCGCCCGGCAAGCTCAAGTACCTCGCCGGCGTCGAGTCGGGCGTCGGCGCGTGGATCAGCGACACGACGCCCGAGCGGATCGCCGCACGCCTGCAGGAGGTCGCGCGATGACGGAGACCTCCTGGGTCGCCGCCTGGGCGCCCGCCGACGGCACCGCCCGCGTGACCGCCGCGTTCGCCGAGCACTTCGGCGGGGCGCCGGACGGCGTCTGGTCGGCCCCCGGCCGGATCAACGTCATCGGCGAGCACACGGACTACAACGGCGGCCTCTGCATGCCCGCGGCGCTGCCCCACCGCACCTACGTCGCGCTGCGCACGCGCTCCGCCGACGACGGGCTGCCGCGCTCCGCGGTGCGCCTCGCGTCGGCCCAGGAGGCGGGCGGCGACGTCGTGACCGTCGACCTGGCCGACGTCGGCCCGGGGCGCCCCGGGGGCTGGACCGCGTACGTCGTCGGCGTCGCGTGGGCGCTGCGCGAGGCGGGGCACGACGTCGCGGGCTTCGACGCCGTCGTCGACTCGTGCGTCCCGTACGGTGCCGGGCTGTCCTCCTCGGCCGCGCTCGAGTGCTCGGTCGCGGTCGCGCTCGACGAGGTGCACGGGCTGGGCCTCGGCGACGACGCGGGCCGCGCGGTGCTGGCCGAGGCCTGCATCCGCGCCGAGAACGGCGTCGCGGGCGCCGCGACCGGCGGCATGGACCAGGCCGCCTCGCTGCGCTGCCGCGAGGGCCACGCGCTCCTGCTCGACTGCCGGGACGGGTCGACGCGGCACATCCCGCTCGACCTCGAGTCGCACGGGCTCGCCCTCCTCGTGATCGACACGCGCGCGGAGCACCAGCTCGCGGACGGCCAGTACGCGTCGCGCCGAGCGGCCTGCGAGCGGGCGGCGGCGCACCTCGGCGTCGCGACGCTGCGGGAGGTCACCGAGCTCGACGCGGCCCTGGCCGCGCTCGCCACCCTGCCCGACGCCGAGGTCGTCGGCCGCCGGGTGCGGCACGTCGTGACCGACAACGCGCGCGTCCGCGAGGTCGAGCGGCTGCTCGACGCGGGCGACGTGGAGGCCGTCGGACCCGTGCTCACCGCGGCGCACGCGTCCCTGCGGGACGACTACGAGGTGAGCTGCCGTGAGCTCGACGTCGCGGTCGACGCCGCGACCGCGGCCGGTGCGCTCGGCGGGCGGATGATCGGCGGCGGTTTCGGCGGCTCGGCCATCGCCCTGGTCCTCCGGGACGACGTCGATGCGGTGGCCGGTGCGGTCGCCGGCGCCTTCGCACGCGAGGGCCTCGCGGAGCCGCGGTTCCTCGTCGCGACGGCGGCCGGGCCGGCCGGGCGGTCCTGAGGACGTAGGCGGACGAAGCGCCCACCGGTCTCGCGTGGCACCCCAACGATTCGCTGCGCCCGTGCGTCAATCTCCCCAGGGGGCACGTGCGTCGGTGAGGACGCTCATCCATCGGTCCTAGGCGATCCGCCGAAGGTCATCCCGCAGGACGATCTGCGGCGCGCGCAGCCCTCGATAGGTTCGCACCGCACCGCCACGATCGCACCTCGAGAGGCCTTCAGATGACGTCCATCCTGCTCCGCACGGCCGCGGCCTCCACCGGCGCCGTCCTGCTCGTGACCCTCAGCGCCTGCAGCGGCGGCGGCCAGGGCTCGGGCGGCTCCTCGTCCGACGACCTGCCGAAGGGTCCCCTCGACGAGATGTTCGAGGAGATGTACGGCAGCGAGGACAACGAGCAGATGGACCAGCAGATGGTCGAGGTCGAGGAGCTCACCGCCGCCTGCATGGCCGAGCAGGGCTTCGAGTACACGCCGGTGGACTGGTCGCAGCAGGGCGGCATGGGCCCGGGCGAGGAGCCCGAGGAGGAGTGGGGCACGCTCGAGTTCGCCAAGAAGTGGGGCTACGGCGCCACGACGAACCCGTACGGCGACCCGACCGAGAACACCGGCGAGGAGTCCGAGTTCGTGGACCCGAACCAGGCCGTGGTCGAGGCCATGTCGGAGACCGAGCAGGCGGCCTACTACGAGGCGCTCTACGGACCTCCGGTGGAGGGCGAGGGCGAGGAGATGACGGAGTACAACTGGGAGACCGCCGGGTGCTCGGGCAAGGCCCAGCACGAGGTGTACGAGGTCGGCACGGGCATGGACGAGGAGTCCTTCACCGCCCTCCAGGAGGAGATGGACACCATGTGGCAGTCCATCCAGGACGACCCGCGCATCGCGGAGGTCCACGGCGAGTGGGCGTCCTGCATGGCCGACGCCGGGTACGACGGCTTCGCGGCCCCCACGGACGCCGAGAACTCGATCTTCGACAAGACGAACGCGATCTACGAGGAGGCGTACGCCGAGGAGAACTTCGACGAGAACGCCACCGAGGAGGACTGGGCGGCCGTCGAGGCCGGCATCCAGGACCAGCTCGCGGCGATCACGGAGGAGGAGATCGAGACCGCCGTGGCCGACTACACGTGCCGTGACGAGGTCGACCTCACCCGCACGACGGCCGAGGTCGGGGTCGAGTACCAGCAGGACTTCTACGACGCGCACGAGGCCGAGCTCGAGGCCTGGCGCGAGGCGCTCGCGGCGCAGGGGTGACGCCGCCGGCGGGCCGGCCCTCGGGTCGGTCCGCCGTGGACCGGGGAGCGGTGCACGGCCCTGAGCCGGGCACCGCTCCCCGGCGCCCCACCACGTCCGGGGCACGCAACGCAGGGGCAGGTCGGACGGCGCCGGAGCGCCGAGAGGGAGTCGAAGCGATGAAGGCACCGCGGATGAGCGGGTCCACCCGGACCATCTGGATCATGGCGCTCACGGCGGTGATCAGCCTCGCCGCCGGCCTGGGTCTGAGCCGGCTGATCGTGTCGCCGGCGGACGCGGCCGCGAACGCGGCGCCGCCGGCCGCCGGGCCGATCACGGTCCCGGTCGAGACCAAGGCGCTCGCCAACGACGTCGTCCTGCGCGGCGACGCCGTCTACGAGGACCCGGCCGACGTCGTCGTCGAGACGGCGGACATCGGCGGCCCGGCGGTGGTCACCGGGCACGTGCCCGAGGTCGGCGCGACGCTCGAGGCCGGTGCCGTCGCGCTCGAGGTCGCCGGACGACCGGTGATCGTGCTGCCCGGGGAGCTCCCGGTCTACCGGACGCTGCGGGTCGGCGTGTCGGGTCCCGACGTGCTGCAGCTCAAGGCGGCGCTCGTGGCGCTCGGGCTGAACCCGGGCGACGCGGCGTCGTCGTCGTACGACGCGGCGACGGCCGCCGCCGTCGAGGCGCTGTACTCGCGGGTGGGCTACGAGGCCCCGACCGCCGGCGAGGACGCCGACGAGATGGTGAGCTCGGCGCGCGACGGCGTCCGCGCCGCGGAGGAGCAGGTGGGTAGCGCGCAGCGGGCGCTCAGCGCCGCGCGCAAGGGCCTGCCGCAGTCCGAGCGGATCAGCCTCGACACCGAGGTCACCGCTGCACAGCTGGCACTGGAGCAGGAACGTGGTAGGTGCGCTGCTCCCCCGAACCCGGAGACCGGTGAGACGTCCTGCAACCCCGTCGAACTCGCGCGAGCAGAGGGCGCCTATAACGGCGCCGTCGCGGCGCGCGCCGAGCGGCTCGCGGCACCCGAGACGGCCGAGGAGCAGGCGGCCCTGGCGTCCGCCCAGCGTGCGCTCGAGGACGCACGTGACCAGCTCGCGGACGCCCAGGAGGACGTCATCACGCCGCTGCCGGCGAGCGAGGTCGTGTACCTCGCGGGCCTGCCGCGGCGCGTCGACGCCGTCCCGGTCAAGCGCGGCGCCTCCGTGTCCGGCACACCGGTGATGAGCGTCTCGGGCGCGACGCTGCAGATCGCCGGCATGGTCTCGGCCGAGGACGCGGCGCTGGTCACGGCGGGCGCTCCGGTGACGATCGCGATGCCCGACGGCACCGAGGCACCCGGCACGGTGCAGTCCGTGGGTGCACCGGACGAGGAGACCCCCGGCTCGGGCGACGGCGGCTCGGGCGACGGCGGGGGCAGCGGGTCCGGTGCGGGCGCCGAGGGCCGCATGCGCGTCGTCGTGGTGCCCGACGCGCTGACCGAGGAGCAGCGGGCGCAGCTCCAGGGCGCCAACGTGCGGCTGACCATTCCCGTGAGCGCGACCGAGGGCGAGGTGCTGGCCGTCCCGACGGCGGCCCTGACGGCCGGCCCCGGTGGTGAGGCGCGGGTGGAGGTGCTCGACGCGGACGGCGAGTCGACGCTCGTGACGGTCGAGACAGGGCTCGCGGCGGACGGCTTCGTCGAGGTCACGGCCGTCGACGGCACCCTCGCCGAGGGCGACCGCGTGGTCGTCGGCGTGACGGGTGGCGGAGCCGACGAGGACGCAGAGGACGAGGCGTCCGACGAGGAGTCCTCCGACGAGAGCGCCGACTCGTGAGCGTCGTCGAGCTGTTCGAGCCGGGCGGCGGCGAGGGCGGCACGTCGCCCGGGACCATGCCCGCTACGGCGGCAGCTGCGGCCGCCGAGGCCCCTGTCATCGAGCTGCGGACGCTGAGCCGGACGTTCCCGGGGACGCCGCCGGTCGAGGCGCTGCGCGGTGTCGAGCTGCGGGTGGACCGGGGCGACTACGTCTCGATCGTGGGCCCGTCCGGCTCGGGGAAGTCGACGCTGCTGCACATCCTCGGCCTGCTCGACCGGCCGACGGCGGGCGACTACTACCTCGACGGCGTGGCGACCGGGCAGGCGTCCGACGAGGACCGCGCGATCCTGCGCGGTGGCCGCATCGGCTTCGTCTTCCAGTCCTTCCACCTGCTCCCCCACCGCTCGGTGCTGGACAACGTGCTGCTCGCGACGCTCTACAGCGGCGTCCCGCGGGCCGAGCGCCACGACCGTGCGCTCGCCGCGCTCGACCGCGTCGGGCTGAGCCACCGGCTCGACTTCCTGCCGACGGTGATGTCCGGCGGCGAGCGGCAGCGTGTCGCGGTCGCGCGTGCGGTCGTCGCCTCGCCGCACGTGCTGCTGGCCGACGAGCCGACGGGCAACCTCGACTCCGAGAACTCCGCGGGGGTGCTCGACCTGTTCGACGAGCTGCACCGCGACGGCCTGACCCTGGTGGTCATCACGCACGACCCGACGGTCTCGGCCCGCGCGCAGCGCCGGATCCGGATCGCCGACGGCCTGCTGACGGAGGTGGCCTGATGACCGTCCCGCCGACAGCACCGCCCGTCTCATCGCCGGTGGCCACCGACGGTGAGGCCCCGACGGGCGGGCCTGCTGACCTGACGACGGCTCCGGGGACGGGTTCGGCCGACCACACCGGCGCGGGACGCGCCGCTCGGCTCCGCGCGCGCGTCGCCGACGTCGGGGGGCCGCTGCGGCGGCGGTTCCGGCGTCGCACCCCGACCGTGGTCGCCCGGGGCTCCGCGCGCGACCGGTTCCGTCTCCGCGACCTGATCACCGAGGCGGCGCACGGCATCGGCGCGCGTCCCGGGCGGCTCGTGCTGACGATCGTCGGCACCGTCCTGGGCGTCGGCTCGCTCGTGGTGACCGTGGGGCTCGCGCAGACCGCCGCGGGTCAGATCGCCCGGCAGTTCGACGCCGTGGCGGCGACGCAGGCGATCGTGGAGCCGGCCACCGCACGGACGCAGGGGGGCGAGCGCGCGACCGGGAGCCTCCCCTGGGACGTCGAGGACCGGCTCATCCGGATCGCCGGCGTCGAGGCGGCCGGGGCGATCGCGCCCGTGAGCATCGGCGAGGCGACGATCACCGCGGTCCCCGTCAACGACCCGTCGGCGCCCTCGCTCGCGGCGCCGCAGGTGGTGGCGACGACGCCCGGCCTCCTCGACGCCGTCCGCGGCCGCGTGGTGACGGGCCGCTACTTCGACGCGGGGCACGACGAGCGGGCCGACCGCGTCGTCGTCCTCGGCGCGCGGGCCGCGACGCGGCTCGGGGTGCACCGCGTCGACCGGCAGCCGTCGATCTTCATCGGCGAGGAGTCGTACACGGTCATCGGCATCGTGGACGACCTCGCGCGTCGGTCCGACCTGCTCGACGCGGTGATCATGCCGATCGGCACGGCCCGCGCCGAGCTCGAGCTCGGCGCTCTGGAGGAGGCGCACGTGACGATCGCCGTCGGCGCGGGGCCCGTGCTCGCCGAGCAGGCACCGATCGCGCTGTCGCCCAACGACCCCGAGTCGATGGCCGTGCAGGTGCCGCCGTCGTCGTCCGCCGTCCGCGAGAACGTCCAGGCGGACATCAACGCGATCTTCCTCGCGCTGGGGGCGGTGGCGCTGCTCGTGGGTGGACTGGGCATCGCCAACATCACGCTCCTGTCGGTCCGCGAGCGGATCGGCGAGATCGGTCTGCGCCGCGCCCTCGGGGCGAGCAAGCGGGACATCGGGAGCCAGTTCCTGGTCGAGTCCGTGGTCATCGGTCTGCTCGGCGGCCTCATCGGCGCCGCGCTCGGGGTCTTCGTCGTCGTCCTCGTGTCGCTGACGAAGGAGTGGACGCCGATCCTCGACACCATGGTCGTGATCGGCGCCGCCCTGCTCGGCGGCGTCATCGGGCTCGGCGCGGGGACCTACCCGGCGCTCAAGGCGGCGGGGATCGAGCCGATCGCGGCGCTGCGCGGGGGCACCTGACGGTCAGCCACCGGGCCGGGCGTCGGTGCCGCGCCGCGCCGCGTCACGGCCGCGGCGGCCGGCGTCCTCGTGGATCGTGAGGAACACCGAGTACGGCGTCCCGCCGGGCTCCGGCTCGCGGTCGGCGAACTCGCGCAGGACCGCCAGCATCCGCTCCTCGAGCTCGGACCGCTGCTCCGGTCCGAGCCGGAGGCCGAGCCGGACCATCTCGACCGACTCGGGGTCCGCCTCGGCCAGCTCCTCGAGGAACGCGTCGACGAGGACCCTCGCCTGCACGGGCACGTGGGTGGCCCGCCAGGACTTGCGGGTCGCGAGGTACGGGATCTCGCGGGACCCGCGGGTCCCCCGCCGCACCGGCTGGGCCGCGAGGAAGCCGCGGTCGACGAGCGTGCGGACGTGATGCAGCACGGTCGCCGGGTCCTTGCCGAGCCGCTCGGCGATCTCCTTGTTGGTGCTCGGCTCGTCGAGGCAGAGCCGGAGGATGCGCATCCGGACGACGGAGGCGAGCGCGCGGGCGTCGGCCTCGGTCTCGGCGTCGAGCGGGTCCGCCACCTCGGGCTCGGCCTCGGGCTCGGCCTGGGGCTCGGCCTGGGGCTCGACCTGGGGCTCGACCTCGGGCTCGACCTGGGGCCCGGTCTCGGGCTCCGTCGCGGCCGGGGGGTGCGCTCGCGGGGACGTCACCCGCCCATCCTAGCCAGTGATTGACTCTTCCCAATCAGTGACCCATGCTGAGCGCGTGACCGCCCCGCCCGCTGCCGCGACGACGCCGCCGCGACCTCGCTCGCTCGTGCACCACGCGGACTTCCGGCGCCTGTGGGTCGGCGACGCGCTCGGGCAGCTCGGCGCGCAGGTCACCTACGTGGCCCTGCCGGTCTACGCCGTCGCGCACCTCGGGGCGACCGAGTGGCAGATGGGCCTGCTCACGGCGGCCGAGACCGCGGCCTTCCTCGTCATCGGGCTCCCCGCGGGCGCCTGGGTGGACCGGATGCGCAAGCGCCGCACGCTCATCGCCGCGGACCTCGTGCGCGCGGCGGTCCTCGCCGTCGTCGTGCTGGCGGCGCTCACCGGCCACGGGTCCATGCCGCTGCTCTACGCGTGCGGCCTCGTGATCAGCGCCGCGACCGTCTTCTTCGACGTCGCGCACCAGAGCTACGTCCCGGGCCTCGTCGGGCTCGACCGGGTCGTCGAGGGCAACTCCAAGCTCCAGGCGACGGCCTCGGTCGCGATGGTCGCCGCGCCGGCGCTCGGTGGTGTGCTCCTGCGCGTCGTCGCGGCACCCGTGCTCGTCCTCGCCACGGTGGTCACGTACCTGCTGTCGGCGGCCGCCGTCGGGCGCATCCGCCAACAGGAGGTGCTGCCGCGCGTCGAGGACCGCCGTCCGCTACGGGTCGAGATCGCCGAGGGCCTGCAGTTCGTCGTGCGCCAGCCGTACCTGCGGCGCATCGTCGCCTGCACGTCGCTGAGCAACTTCGCGAGCGGCATCGGCAACGCGCTGCTCGTCATCTACGTGCTGCGGCACCTCGGGCTCGACGAGGCGGCGCTCGGGCTCGTCCTGTCCGGCGGCGCGATCGGCGGCCTCGTCGGCGCCGTCGTCACGGCACCCCTCTCGCGCTGGGTGGGCGAGGCGCGGATCATCCCGGTGGGCGCGCTGCTCGCCGTCCCGGCGCTCGCCCTCACGCCGCTCGCGGCGCCGCTCGCGGACGCGGGCGTCCCCGCGGCCGTCCCGCTCGTCGTCGGCGGGGCGCTGCTCAGCCTCGCCGTCGTCGTCTACAACGTCGCCCAGGTCAGCTTCCGGCAGCGCCTGTGCCCGCCCGCGCTGCTCGGTCGGATGAACGCGTCGGTGCGGTTCATCGTGTGGGGCACGCTGCCGCTCGGCGGCCTGCTCGGCGGGGCGCTGGGCGCGGCGCTCGGCGTGCTGCCCACCTACTGGGTGGCGGTCGGGGTGACCGCGGTCGCCGCGCTGCCCGTCGTGCTGTCGCCGTTGATCCGGATGCGCGAGCTGCCCGTGCCGGATCCCGTGGCGCCCTGAGGGCTGCGTGGCCCCGCGGGTCGCCTCGGGGTCGCCTCCAGGTCGCCTACAGGTCGCCTACAGGTCGTACGTGACGACGAGCGGCGCGTGGTCGCTGAACCGCTCCGCGTACGACGGTGCCCGGTCCACCTCGGCCTGGAGCGCGTGCGGGGCGAGGCCCGGCGACGCGATCTGGTAGTCGATGCGCCAGCCGGCGTCGTTGTCGAACGCCTTGCCGCGCCACGACCACCACGTGTACGGCCCGGGCCCGTCGCCCGCGAGGCGTCGCCCGAGGTCGACCCACCCCGTGTCGAACCAGCGGTCGAGGTAGGCGCGCTCCTCGGGCAGGCAGCCCGCGGCCTTGAGGTTGCCCTTCCAGTTCTTGAGGTCCTCGTTGCGGTGCGCGATGTTGACGTCCCCCGCGACGACCGCCTGCCGCCCGCCCGCGGCGAGCTCGGCGAGCCGAGCCGTGACGAGGTCGAGGAACATGTACTTCTCGTCCATCGACGGCGTCCCGAGCGTGCCCGAGTGGATGTACGTCGACACCACCGTGAGCGAGCCGCCGCCCGGGAGCTCGAGGTCGGCCTCGACCCACCGGCCCGTGTTGCTCGCGACGCCCTGGTCGAGGCCGATCCGCACGGCGCTCATCGGCAGCCGCGACGCGACCGCGACGCCCGACCGCCCCCTGGCCTCCGACTCCGCGTGGGCCACGTGCCACTCCGGCAGCGGCAGGAACTCGCCCACCGTCTCCTGGGGGGCGCGGACCTCCTGCAGCAGCACGACGTCAGGGCGCCGCGCCTCGAGCCACGCGTCCATGCCTCGACGGAAGGCGGCCCGCAGGCCGTTGACGTTGATGGTCGCGATCGTCAGCACCCGGACATCCAACCCCATGCGGCCGACATCGCCGCACCGGCCCCGTCGCGGGCGCCGCGACGTGCCAGGACCTGTCCACCCGGTGGCGCGTGGCGGGTCACCCGGCCACGATGGGCGCATGATCGGACGCCTCGAGACCGTCGTCCTGGACTGCGCGGACACGCGTGCGGCCGCCGAGTTCTACGCCGCCGTGCTCGGCATGGAGATCGTCCGTGAGGACGGCGGCTGGATCGACATCGGACCCGCGGGATCAGGCCCGGACGGGCGCGTGCTGTCGTTCCAGCACGCGCCCGACCACGTGCCGCCGACCTGGCCGGACCCGGCGGTGCCGCAGCAGGTCCACCTCGACATCGAGGTCGAGGACATCGAGCGGGCCGAGGAGCAGGTGCTCGCGCTCGGGGCCCGCCGTCTGCCGTGGCAGGAGCCGGGCTTCCGCGTCTACGCCGACCCGGCCGGCCACCCGTTCTGCATCTTCGTCGCCTGACGACGACGTGGCGGCAGGCCAGGCGGCGCCACTCAGGCGAGCGGGCCGTAGAGCTCCTGGCTCGGGACGTCGTCGTCGGTGAGCCCGTCCAGCACGTCGAGGAGGCGGCGCTCCTCGTAGCGGAAATGCGTGAGCATCACGGCCTCGATGCCGTCGAGGTGGCGGAGCTTCTCGTCCGTGGGGACGTCGGCTGCCTTCTGGAGCCCGCGGATGAGGTGCTCGATCATGCTGTGGTCCTGCACCAGCTGGGCCACCACGGGAGCGAGCTCGGGGTGCGCGTCCGTGATCCGCGGGAAGAGGGCGACGTCCTCGGCGCGGTGGTGCCCGCTGAGCGCCGCGCAGAAGCCCCAGCAGTAGAGCAGCGGGTCCGTCGCGGCCGACGGCGGCGCGTGCTCGTCCTCGATCGCCTCCCGCGCCAGGTCGAGCGCGTCACGCAGACGCCGGTGCACCTCGCGCATCTCGGCGCCCCATGCCCGCGCGCGCTCGGGCGTCATGCCGCCGGCGGCCTGCGCCAGGGGTCAGCCCATCCCGCTCAGGGCGCCCGCCATGCCGATGAGGACCATCGCGACGACGACCGCGACGGCGATCCACGGGGCCGCCTTGCGGGCGTTCCTCACGGAGCCGCCGTGATCTCGAGCGCGACGGACGGGCGACGTCGGCCGACCGGGCCGACGCCCGCCAGGTGCAGCATCCTGCCGTCCGGCAGCTGGTGCGGGACGCCGGTGCGCAGCCGGACGTCCGTCGTCGCGGGGAAGGACCCGATGCGGACCGCGGCGTAGGGGCCGGCGTCGTCCGTGCCGGCGTCGGTGACGGCGAGGCGGACCTCGCCCTGGAGGTGCTGCGTCCCCGCCTCGAGGACGATCCGGTCGCTCACTTGCCGTCCCCCGTGCTCGCGATCTGGTGGAAGATCCGCGTGAAGTCGTCCTCGGAGATGCGGATCGGGCCGCCGCCGTCGGCGCCGTTGTCCCTGCCCCAGGGGTTCATCAGCACGACGTCACCGTTCTTCTCGACGCTCACGATCGTGTAGGCGTGCGAGCCGACGATGTCGACGTTGACGGTCTGCATGGTCCCGTCCGGTCCTGGGCGCTGCGCCTCGACCGGCCACATGCCTTCCTTCTTGCCCTCGCGCGTGGCGGCCACGAGCTGGTCGCCGTCCCTGACGTCGTCGCGGATGTCGTCCCAGTCCCAACCGAGGAGCGTGCGGTCCTCGTAGACCTTCGTGTCCTTGCCCGTGAGGAGCTCGAGGGCGTCGGCGGGCCAGCCGCCGTCGTTCAGGTCGTTGAACTGGAGGTGCTGGTTCACGGCGTTCTCGAAGATCGAGACGATGCCTGGGTCGCCGTTCTCGAGCGCGCCGTTCTGCTGGGCGCGGTCGACGAAGTAGACGACCTCCTTGCCGTCGACGTGGAGCGTGACCCAGTAGCCGCCGCGGTCGGGATCCCAGCGCAGGTTGTCGCGCAGCAGCTGGTCGCCCTCGTCGGTCTGCATGAGCGCCATGAGCGATGCGAGCAGGTAGCAGTCGCCGATGCTGCCCTGCGACACGTCCAGGGGGTCGTAGGGCGACGTCCCGTCGAGGCCGCCGGGGATCGGGACGGTGGGCAGCGACGGGGCCGGCGGCCATCCCGCGGGCGGCCACGTGAGCCCCGGCAGGTTCGTCGAGTCGGACGCGATCAGGGCGTAGAGCTGGTCGGCCGCGTGGATCGCGAACTGCTCGCGCTTGTGCGCCGCGACGGACAGGTCGTTCATCGACTTGGCGATCAGGGTCAGCGCGGTGACGTCGATCGGGTTGGCCCGCCACGCGTCCCAGCCCTGCACGACGGCCGTGCGTGCGGCTGCGATCTCGGTGTCGCACGCCTCCATCTCGCCCGCGTAGCGCTCGAGGGTCAGGCCGGCCCGCATGAGGTCGGTGCCGTGGTGGTCCACCTCGGCGGAGAGCTTCTGGCGACGGTCGCGGAACCCGTCGGCCGCCGAGCCCTCCCACGTCTCGACGTCGAGGCCGTCGATCGCATCGGAGGACGTCATGCCGATCTCGCCGGCGGTCGTGAGGATGGTGGCCGCGGCGCGGACCTGGCCCGGGCTGCCGTTCATCGCGGCCCCACCCCGAAGAGGCGGCCGAGGAGCTTGCCGAGGTTCGCCTCGGCGATCGCGTCGGCGGCCTGGTAGGCGAGGCGGCAGGAGTCGATGGTCGTCCCGACGCCCTTCGTGCCCTCGACGACGGCGTCGTGGCGCTCGTTGAACGCGCTCACGACCTGGTCGACGGCGCCTGCGAGGTACGCGTAGCCGTAGCTGCCGGCGCCCTTCGGCAGGCCGCTCAGCCGAGCGGGGCCGAGATCCGTGGCCACGGCGCGGAACGCGTCCGCGGTCTTGCTCATGTCGGCGTAGTCCACCTCGAGGTCGCTCACGGTGGTGAGCGTAGGGCGTCGGTGCCCGCCGGGTCAGGGGCCGGAGGGATGGTGGTCGTGCAGATCTCGTGCGGGTACGACGAAGGCCCCCGGACCGGTGGTCCAGGGGCCCTCGTCGTCGGTGCTGGCGCCGGCGGTCACGACTCCGTGGCGGAGTCGTCGGCGAGCAGCCGGTACAGCTCCTTGCGCGTCCGGGTGAGCAGCTCGCTCGCCGCGGTGTGCTGGGCCGGCGTGCCGACCTTCGCCACCTGCGCGACGGCGTCCTTGAGCGCCATGATCTCCTGCCGCAGCGCGAGCGCCGAGGCCGGGTCGAAGCCCGCCGTCGTCCACGGGGTGCCGAGGCTCGCCCGGTTCTCGTCGACGTACGCCGTGCCCTGCGCGGTGAGGGATGCCGTGCGGCGGCCCTCGACCCGCTCGATGGTCACGAGGCCCTCGTCCTCGAGGGCCTGGAGCGTCGGGTAGACCGAGCCGGGGCTCGGGGTCCAGGAGCCCGAGCTGCGCTCGGCGATCTCCTGGATGAGCTCGTAGCCGTGCCGCGGCTGCTCGTCGAGCAGCAGCAGGATCGCGGCGCGGACGTCACCGCGGGCGCGGGGTCCGCGGCCGCGGCGTCCGCCGAAGGGCGGACCGAAGCCCGGTCCGAAGCCGGGACCGAAGCCCGGGCCGGGACCGCGGCCGGGGCCGCGATGGCCGTGGCCGTGCGGGCCGCCGCGGTGACCGCCGAAGCCCTCCTCGAAAGCGGGGGGCTCGAAGCGGAAGCGGAGCTCGCCGCCGTCGCGGCGCGAGCGCTGGGGGTGATGGGAGTGGTTCCTCATGGGAGTGTCCTTTCGTTCGACACGCTCACGATATATCGGCAACCCATCGTCGACAACCCCTGGAGGTGAACGTCTTCACTCGACACCTCCCCGTGCGACGGGCCCGCCGCCGCGGCGCCGCTACAAGGCCGGAGGCCGACGTGATCGACGACACACCGATGTCACGCAGATTTCACCCGGGAGGGGGTGCGCTCGGAGGCTGCGCGGCCCAAGATGTCTTGACATCGAGAGATCGTTGTCACGAGGGAAGGGGCATCCCATGAACGAGAACGAGACGACCCACGACGTCGCCGTCGAGCGCGAGGTCTGGACGAGCGTCAGCAACCCCAACCGCACGCGCGTCTGAGGCACGGGTCGCGGCGCGGTCGGGCGCCGCACGCGTCTACCGTGGGCGCATGATCCTCGCCGACGACGTCCTGCTGCTGCTCACCGACGACACCTCGGGGCGCCCGGCTGAGAAGGGCGTCCGGCTCGAGAACGTGGTGGCGGGCGGCGTCCTCGCCGAGCTGCTCGCGCTCGGTCGCCTGCGGGTGACCGGGCCGGGGGAATCCGTGCGTGCCGGCCGCGTCGTCGTGCAGAGCGCGGAGCCGGTGGGCGACCCCCTGCTGGACGAGGCGCTCCGACGGGTCGCGAACGGGACCCCCAAGGCGCCGCACACCCTCCTCGCCCACCTGCGTCCCGGCCTGCTCGAGGGGGTGCGTGCGCGCCTCGTCGACCGGGGCGTGCTCCGGGAGGAGAACGGCACGGTCCTCGGCCTCTTCCCGCGCACGTCCTGGCCCGCGGAGGACGCGACGCACGAGACGCATCTGCGCGAGCGCCTCCGCGCCGTGCTGGCCGACGGTCAGGAGCCGGACCCGCGCGAGGCGGGCGTCGTCGCCCTCCTGCACGCGGTGAACCGGGTCCAGAACGTGCTCGGCGACCTCGGTGTGCCCGGGGCCCAGGTGCGTTCGCGCGCCGCAGCCGTGGCGCAGGGGCACATCGCGGCCGACGCCGTCCGGCGTGCGAACACCGCCGCGGCGCGTCCGAGCGACGCGGCGATGCTCGCCGCAGAGATCGGTGTCGCCGGGATCGGCTGACCGGCCAGGACGCTCCCCAGGGGGAACCGCTGGGTCTCGCTCCGGAGGCTCAGGCGGCGACGCGCCGGCGCGGCCGGTCGACCAGCCCCGCGGTGACGGCGGCGAGGGCGGCGGCCACGAGGAGCACGGACGGCCAGGGCCCCAGCACGTCGGCGAGCAGGTGCGATGCCGCGAAGCACAGCCCGCCGGCCAGCACGACGACGACCAGGCGCCAGGGCGCCGCCCTGCGCGCCTCGCGCGCGACGCACCACGCGACCCCCAGCAGCAGGACCGCCGCCCCGGCGACGCGGACCCCGCTGAGCTGGGCGACGGCGAAGCCGAGGACCAGGGTCGCTGCGGCGATCAGGGCGGTGGGGACGCGACGCACGTCGGCCAGGCTACGTCGGCCCGCGCGTGGCCTGTGCGCCGGCCGTGCGCACGAGGGTCAGTGCAGCGCGGCGTCGGCCTCGCCGACGGCCCACCGCCGGAAGCGCACGACGAGGCCGGACCGCGTCGGCGCGCAGCAGAAGGGCCCCGCGGCCACGTCGGCGTCGGGCGGGAACGGCGCGACGCGCACGAGGCGGAACGGCTCGTCGGCGACGCGTGCGCGGATCGTGACGGCGTCGCCGCTCCGGCTCGCGCGGACGGTGACCTCGCGCCCCGCCCAGTCGGGGACAGGACCGACGGACCAGTCGGACCGCCCGATCGTCACCACCGCTCCCAGCTGGGGCGTCCCGTCGGCGTGCTCGACGCCGGCCTTGATCCAGGTCTCGACGTCGGCCCGGACGAAGACCCCGGCCTGGTCGAACTGCTCCGTGAAGTCCGCGACGAAGGTGACCTCGACCGCCGTGCCGGGCGCGAGCGGGGCGAGGAGCGCGTGCTCGTCCTCGTGCACGAACCCGTAGGCCGTGTGGCGCCACGCGTCGCTGGACTCCGCGGCCTCCACCAGCAGGTCGTCACCCTCATCGACGGCCGAGACCGGCGCGGTCGTCCACCGGCCGTCGGCCCAGGGGACCGTGCGGAGCGAGCTCATCGGGCGGCCATCCCTCGCGAGCGGTCCGCGGGGACGTGCCGTCGGGCCTCATTTGTCACCATGCTGCCCAGCCTGCCAGGGCCCACCGACATGATCGACCGCGGGGCACGGTTCGCCGGGCGCGTCGGAGCCCGCCGCTACGGTGGCGCGCATGGACCCGACGGATGCCACCACCCGCCCCCGCACCGGGCGCGTGCTCGGCTGGGCGCTCGGGTGCGTGCTCGTCGCCGTCCTGCTCGGGATCGCGGTGGGCGTCCTGGTGACGCTTGCCATGAACGCGCTCGTCTCGGACGAGGCGACGAACGGCTGGGCCGGCCTGGCGGCCGTCGTCGTCGGTGTGCTGGCCGGCGTGGTCACGGCGATCGTCAGCTGGGTGGTCGGCCTGGTGATCGGCGCGCGGCGCTACTTCCCGCGGGGCAGTCGGATCCCCGCCGTCCTGCTGACCCTCGGCACGGCCGCCGTCGGGTCCGCGGCGGTCATCGCGCTCCTCGATGCCGCCGGTGTGAGCGGTGGTGCGGTGACGGGCAGCGAGACGAACGTGCTGGTCATCGTGGCTGTCGTCGCGCTGTCGGCCGCCGTCTTCCCGTGGTGGGAGCGGCGGCTGAGCCGACGCACCTGATCCGGGACCGGGCGCCGCGGCTCAGCGCAGGGCCGCGGCCACCGCGTCGAGGGCGTCCTCGAGGGTGCTCGCCGTCGTGAGGTTCGGCGCCTCCGGCATGCCCGGCGGCAGGGGATCGGTGAGCGGCCACGTGCCCAGCGTGACGACGGGGACGCCCGTGCGGACCGCGAGCGCGAGCTCGCTGAGCGTGCCCCAGCTGCCACCGATGCACAGCACGACGTCGGCGGCCCGCACGAGGAGGGCGTTGCGCATCTCGCCCATGCCGGTCGGGATCGCGACGGTGACGTAGGGGTTGGCGGCGGCGCGGTCGCCCCCGGGCAGCAGGCCGACGACGACGCCGCCGGACTCCGACGCCCCCAGGGCGGCGGCCTCCATGACGCCGCCGAGCCCGCCGCCGACGACGACGTGCCGGTGGTCGGCCGCCCATCGCCCGGCCGCACGGGCGGCGTCGCGTTCCGCGTCCGTCGCCGACCCAGGACCGCTGATCGCGACGTACGCCATGTCTGCCTCCCTCTCGTCCTGAGGTTATCCACAGATCGCCGAGCGCTCCCGGCGGGGTGTCGCCGGTAGCCGGTAGACAGTCCCGACGCATCGCGAGGGGGAGTCATGGGGCACGGGTTCGAGGTCGACTGGGACGTGCTGGGCGCGGCGGGCAGCCGCCTGCTGCGCGTGGCCGACGACGTGCCGACGCTCACCGCCGGCCTCTCCGGTGCCGGCTCGTACGGGCACGCCGTGCTCGCGGCGTCGGCGCGCGGGCTGACCGAGGCGCTCGGGCACCAGCAGCTCCGGCTCGGCCGCGCCCTGGAGGGGCTGGGCGACGGCCTGCGCGACTCGGCGCGGAACTACAGCGACGCCGACGCCGGAGCAGCGGTGAACCGTGTCGAGATGTACCTGAGGTGACGGCCACGCAGGTGCGCGCCTTCGGCAGCGCGACCGCTCTGCGTGCCGATGTCGACCGGCTGCGCCGTCGTGCGGACGCGGCCGAGCGCCTGGCGCGGGCGGTGCGCGGGACCGACGTCGGCTCGTGGACCGGTGAGGCCGCCGACGCGTGCGCCGAGGCCATGGCTGACGCGGCGCGGAACTTCCTCCGTGCCGCCGACGACGCCCTCGGCGCCGCCTCGGCCATGGACCGGCACGCCGCGGTGGTCGAATGGGCAGACGAGCGACTGGCGGCGGCGGTGCCCACGAGCGCCGCCGATGCGGACGAGCTGCTCGACGACCTGCGGACCGTGGTCGACCGGTCAGCGCGCTCGGCGGCGGCCGCGCTCGACGCGATCGCGGACGGCATCGAGCGCATGCCGGACGTGTGGGACCTGATGCGCTTCGCCCGCGAGCGGTACTGGGGCGGGATCGGCGACACGCTCGGCGCCATGGTCGAGAACTCCTGGCAGGTCCAGCTGTTCCGCCAGATCACGGACCCGGCCGGCCAGGCGGCAGAGCAGCAGGCGATGAGTCAGGCGCTGTGGGCCGGCCTGCGTGAGGACCCCGTCGGGCTCGCCAAGGACATGGCGGACTGGGACACCTGGCGCACCGACCCGCTGCGGGCGCTCGGCCGTCAGGTCCCGGACATCATCGTGAGCGCGGCGACGGCCGGCACCGGCACGGCAGCGGCGGCTGGTGCTCGGGTCGCGCGGTCCGCGGAGGCGGCAGGGCGGGCGTCCGCCGTGTCAGCGAAGGACCTCGCGAGGCCCGGCCCCCGCGGCACACTCGCGCGCGCGACTGCGGCAGGCCACGACGCAGCAGGGCAGCGTTCGCCAGGATGGATGACGCCCGAGGGGTGGCCCGTACCCGAATGGCTCGCTGACGCGGCGCGACGCATCCCCGAGGAATGGGGTGTTGGTGCCCCGAACAAGAAGGGCATCGGATTTCGGTGGTACTCCCCGGACTACCAGTCACACGGAGTTCGCGTCGACGAGGGGCATCCATCGAGTCCGTTCCCGACCCAGCAGATCCACCACGTAGTTGTCCGGAAGGACGGAGCCGTCTTGGGGCGCGACGGACTACCTTTGACCTCGAGCGTCGCCGTGGAAGCCGAGCGAAGCCACATCCCCCTATCCGAGTGGATGACCTGGTCCGATTGGGGAACGCCGTGAGAGCCGTTGCTTTCCCGATGATGCGCCTGGAGATCGCCACCGCGGTCGCGTCACTGTCGGACCTCGAGTATCAGCAGCGGGTATGGGTTGGCAAGGAGTGGCCGGTCGAGGAGTATTACGACAACGTCGAGCGAACCATTCAGTGGCTCTGCGAGGAAACCCCGGCGCTCGGTGAACCGGAGACACTTGTCGGCTCCATGCTGTTCGCCGAGGAGGTGTTGCCCATGTCCGCCCTCGCGGCGCAGTTGGCACCGATCATCGAGGACCTGGGCGCGGCTCCCGACGAGGCCTACCTGAACGATCCGCGCTGGCCCGGTGTCGTCGCTGCTGCCGCCCGGATGCGCGAGTTGCTCGAAAAGAACGGCGGCTTCCCGATGCCGGCGCGTGGGCTCGCGCCGCTGCCCCCGGCGCAGCCGTGACGCCCGGCGACGACCACGATGCACGGGGACGACCACGATGCACAGGAGCGCACGATGAAGGACGTGGCGTACCCCGCGATGCGCCTTCAGGTGGTCTTCCCCGACGAGGTCTTGCCCATGACCGCGCTCGCGGCACATCTCATTCCTGTGGTCGAGGACGTCGGCATGGTCGAGAGCGCCGTGTACATCGCTGACCCGCGGTGGGAAGGCGTCGTCGATGCGGCGACGCGCGTGCGTGCTGCCATGGAGCGCAACGGCGGCTTCCCGATGCCCGCGCGCGGTCTCGCGCCGGTACCCCCGACGCCGCCCGCGGGGGATCCGGCGGGCGACTCATGACACCTCACGACGTGTGGGAGCTCGTTCTCCTCAACAGCGTCGAGGAGGACGCCCCGCTCTGGCAGATCTTGTGGGACATGAACTGCACGTTCCCCGACGTCGCGCCCGAGGAGCGGCGGCGGGCGGCGGGGGAGGCCGTCATCGCGATGACCGAGGCAGGCCTCGTGGAACTCGGCTGGGGAACACTCTTCGCCGGCGCAGTCACACCGGTCGCCGTCGACGACCCTCACCGTGTGGTCGAGCAGGACGACATGTGGACGCCCGTCGACAACCATGCGCGGACGGTCCTCGCAAATGCGACCTCGTTCGGTCGGGAGTGCTTCCAGCGACCAGACGGCAAGGCGGTGCTGGAGGCGATCTTCACGGCAGGTCGCGGCAGTGACGAGACGTGAGCGCCGCCGACCGGCTGGAGCACTCGCTCAGGCCTGCGACTCCATCGGCGTCAGCACGAACACCGGGATGAGTCGGTCGGTCTTGGTCTGGTACTCGGCGTAGTCGGGCCACACCTCGACAGCACGGGCCCACCAGGCGTCGCGCTCCTCGCCCGACGCCTCGTGCGCCTGGTAGTCCTTCTTGACCGCCCCGTCCTGCAGCTCGACGTGCGGGTTCGCGACGAGGTTGTGGTACCAGGTCGGGTGCTCGGGAGCGCCACCCTTGGACGCGACGACGGCGTACTCGCCGTCGTGCTCGACGCGCATGAGCGGCGTCTTGCGGAGCTTGCCGGACTTCGCGCCGACCGACGTCATGACGATGATCGGAACGCCGCGCAGCGTGTTGGCCTTCTCGCCGTTCGAGGCCTCGAAGGTCTCGGCCTGCTTGCGGGCCCAGTCGGACGTGGAGGGTGCGTACTCACCGGTCAGAGGCATGCTTCAGCCAACCACGTCCGACGTCGTGCGCATTCCGAGCGGGCGAGGCCGCCTGGGGCTCAGCCCTGACCTGCTCCGTCGCGCGGCGGATGCCGAGCGCCGAGAGATTCCGTCGCTCGACCGGTGCCAGGTCGGCCCGGGCTGCCTAGCGTGGACCCATGCTGATCGCCGAAGACCTGATGCTTCTGCTGCTTGACCCGGCAGGCCGCCCGCGGCCTGACAGCACCAAGCTCGGCCTGGGTCTCGCGGGTGCCGTGATGCTCGACCTCGCGCTGCTCGAACGCGTCGGGGTCGCGGACGCCGGGGAGCGCGTCAAGGCCGGCCGGGTCATCGTGTTCGACGCGACCCCCACGGGCGACCCGCTGCTCGACGAGGCGATGCGGATCTTCGGCGAGCGGGAGGGGCGCAAGCCGCAGGACGTGCTGCCCAAGGTCGCGAAGGGGCTGAAGGGTGCGGTGCTCGACCGGCTCGTAACCGCGGGCCTCGTGCAGCACGTCGAGGGGCGCACGCTCGGCATCTTCCCGACGCACTCGTGGCCGGCGACCCACGCGCACGGCGCCAACCCGTTCCTCGAGGGCATCCGGTCCGTGCTCGTGCACGGGCGCACCCCGACGGACCGCGAGGCGTCGCTCATCTGCCTGCTGCAGGCGCTCGACTGCGTCCCGGCTGTGGTGGGCGACGTCGGCCTGCCCAAGCGCGAGCTGCGTCGACGCGCCAAGGCCGTGCGGCCCGACGACACCGCCGGTGTCGCAGTGCGCAAGGCCATCGAGGCCGTGCAGGCCGCGTCGATGGCCGCGATCACCGCTGCCACTGCGGCAGGCGCGGCCAGCAGCGGCTGACGTCCGCCCGCCCGCGGGGAACCCCCTCCAGGATGTGCGGCGCATGGTGCTGGTGAGGCGGGCGCGACTGATGAGCCGCCGGTCGGGGCGACGTGCGCCTCATCCGTCACAAGCGCCGCACATCTCGGGCCGTGCGACGCGTCAGTCGGCGGAGACCAGCGCCGGGCCGGGCACCTCGAGGTCCGCCGGAGCGGCCGCCCGGACCGCCGTGTCCCGTCGCCACGTGCGCGAGACCCCGACGAGGAGGAGCGCGCCGGTGACGATGACGCCGAACATGACGACCGCCATCGCGAGCGCGGTCTGGCCGAAGAGGCCGGTGATCGGCGCGATCAGGGCACCGATACCGAACTGCATCGACCCGAGCAGTGCCGCGGCGCTCCCGGCCCGGTGCCCGTTCGCCGCGAGGGCGATCGCCGGCACCGACGGGAACACGAACCCGGCCGTCCCGAGGATCGGCACGAGCAGCGCGACGAGCGGCACGAGGCCGCCGTCGGCCAGGGCGACGGCGACGAGCGCCGCGGAGAGCACGACGCCCACGGCGACGGTGACCGTGAGGATCCGCTCCGCCGAGACACGTCCGACGAGGAAGCCGTTGACCTGGCTGCCGATGGTGATCGCCAGCGACCCGGCGCCGAAGATGAACCCGAACTCCTGGGGGTTCAGGTCGAAGCCCTCCTGGAACACGAACGTCGAGGAGCTGACGTAGGTGAACAGGGCGGCGATGTAGAAGCCGGACAGGAGCGCGAGGCCCATGAACGGGCGGTCCGTGACGAGGCCCCAGTACGAGTGCAGCGCGGCGCGCGTGCCGCCGGTGCGTCGGCGGTCAGCGGGCAGCGACTCCTTCAGCACGAACAGCACGAGGGCCAGCAGCAGCACGCCGAAGCCCGCGAGCACGCCGAACATCAACCGCCACGAGCCCAGCCGCAGCAGCTGCGCACCGATGGTCGGCGCGAGGATCGGGGCGAGGCCGACGACGAGCATGAGCCTCGCCATCACCTTGCCCATGGCCACGCCCTCGTAGCGGTCCCGCACGATCGCCATCGACACGACCATCCCGGCCGACGCCGCGAAGCCCTGCACGAAGCGGAGCGCTGCCAGGACCTCAACCGACGGGGTCGCCATGATCGCCGCCGACGCGACGACGTAGACGGCCAGCGCGGCGATGAGCGGCGGGCGACGCCCGAACGCGTCGGACACCGAGCCGATGAGCAGCTGCCCAAGTGCCAGGCCCGCGAGCGTCGCCGTGATGGTCAGCTGGACGCTCGCCGCCGTCGTGCGGAGCTCGGTCGTGATCTCGGGGAACGCGGCCAGGTACAGGTCGATCGTGAGAGGGCCGATCGCCGTCAGCGACGAGACGAGGAGGACGAAGCCCGCGCTCACGCGCTGTCGTGCCGGGGCGGCGTCGGCGAGAGTGGTCATGACGGCGCAACATCAGGACGAATCGGCAGCATTCCCGCATCCCGACGGGTGGACGGTTCAGAAGCGCCCCGGGTCGCCGGCTCCCTCGCGGACGACCTCCGGGTAGCCCTCGGACCAGTCGACGACCGTGGTCGGCACGGTCCCGCAGTCGCCCGCGTCCACGACGGCGTCGACCACGTGGTCGAGCTCCTCCTTGATGGGCCAGCCCTCGGTGAGCGGCTCCTCGTGGTCCGGGAGCAGCAGGGTGCTCGACAGCATCGGCGTGCCCAGCTCGCGCACGAGCGCCATGGCCACGGGATGGTCCGGGATGCGCACGCCCACCGTCTTCTTCTTGGGGTGCGCGAGCCGCCGCGGCACCTCCTTGGTCGCCGGGAGGATGAATGTGTACGGACCCGGCGTGGCCGCCTTGATGGCGCGGAACGCCGAGTTGTCGAGGATGACGAACTGCCCGAGCTGCGCGAAGTCGGCGCACATGAGCGTGAAGTGGTGGCGGTCGCCCAGGCCGCGGATGCGCTTGATGCGGTCGCCGCCGGTCGGGCTGTCGAGGCGCGCGCCGAGCGCGTAGCAGGAGTCCGTCGGGTAGGCGATGAGCGCGTCCTGGTCCCGCAGGAGCGCGGTGAGCTGGGCGATGCTGCGAGGTTGCGGGTTCTGGGGATGGACGTCGAAGTAGCGCGCCACGGTGCCTCCTCGGTCGACGCGGTCACGCTACCGCCGGTGCCCCGGCCGGGCGACGTGCACGACGGCGGTCGTCCACAGGCGCTCGTACGGCCGTACCGCGCGCCTGGTGCCCGTTGCTAGGGTCCCGTGACCATGGACGGGCGGGCGATTCGCGGTGATGTGCGCCGTTTCCGCGCGCGTCTGGCGGGTCTGGTCCTGGTGGGGGTCGTGGCCGTCGGCGGCTGCACGCCGTCGGACCCAGACCCGACGCCGTCGCCGGACGTGACGACCGCGAGCCCGACGCCGACTCCCAGCCCGACGGCCGAGGCGCTGAGTCCGCCGGAGCGGCCGGCGGAGATGGATCTGGTAGACGAAGCCGGAGCGGTTGCAGCCGCTCGCTATTTCATGGAGCTGTTCGGCTACCTCCTCCGTTCCGGCGACGCCGTGGAGTGGGACACGGTGAGCGGACAGAGCTGTGACTTCTGCGCCAACGCCAAGGCGCGAGCGACCGAGGTCTACGGCGCGGGTCACGTCATCGACGGCGGCGCGCTGACCACCGGCGATGCCGCCGTTCTCGGGCATGACGCTGCGATCAACACCTACGCCGTCGAGGTGGAGTACCAGTTCGCCGCCGGAGCGCGGCGGGACGCGGACGGTGGCGTCGTTGAGGAGATCGATGCCGAAGCCGGGACTGCGGTTCTGGATGTGACCCCCTCGTCGCGCGGCTGGATCCTCGTCGAGGGAAGCGGCGGATCGTGAGGCGCACGACGGTCGGTTGTCTCGTCGGCTTGCTCGTCGCCGTCAACAGCAGTGCCGCAGCGGCCGACGGAGGAGGGCAGTGGTACGACGCCGTCGCCGGCGAGGAATCCGTCGTCGTCGGCGGTAAGAGGTCGGACGATCCGGTAGTTCAACCGATCAGCACGAGGCCCAGTCCTGAACCTCATGTCTATGAGCGCATTCCCCGCGCCTTCTGCGGTACCGGCGATGCTTCGGCCACCCCGGGGAGAGCTTGCGTCGACGACACGGCATCCGGTGTGGTCGACGTGGTGTGCGCGGACGGCGCTGAGTCCCTCGACCCGCTGTACCGGCGGGACGTCGACCCGGTCACCGGCGAGGGCGTCGGTCCGTGGGTGCAGGTGGACGACGGTGGTTGCCCGGAGGACGTGGCGCCGACGATCGTGCTGAGCGCGGAGGAGTTCCGGCGGTTGCCTCTGACGGCGTCGGTGCCGTCGTTCCAGCCGGGCGACGGTCGCGGGCTGGTGAACATGGACCTGATCGCGTTCACCGACCCCGCGCCGCAGGTGCTCACGACGTCGGTGCTCGGTGTGCCGGTGACGGTCCGGGCGACGCCGGCGCAGTTCAGCTGGGACTTCGGCGACGGGTCGGCTCCCTTCGTCACGTCGGACCCTGGCCGGCCGTGGCCGGACCACACCGTCGGGCACCCCTACGCGCGGCCGGGCTCGTACTCCGTGCAGCTCACGACGACGTGGACCGGGGAGTACCAGGTCGACGGCGCCGGCCCGTGGCTCGTCGTCGACGGCACCGCCCAGACCACCTCGCCGCCCTTCCCGGCGACGGTCGAGGAGGCGCGAGCCCGCCTCGTCGCCGGAGCGCAGCCCTGACCACAGAGCCCTCGGGCCCCGAAGCGGACGGACAGCGGGGCTCCCAAGCGCGCCGTCGGCTCGTGCTCGCCGCGGCGGCGGTCACCGTCGTCGCGGCGGGACTTGCGGTGTCACGCGCCGACGGCCTCGCGGCAGACCTCGTGGGTGGTGCCCTGTACACCGCGCTGCTGTACGTCCTCGTGGCCGTCCTCGCCCCGCGCGCCCGCTCCCGGGTCGTCGGGCTCGCCGCCTTCGGGCTCAGCGCGGCCGTCGAGCTACTTCAGCTCACCGACGTGCCGCGCACCCTCGTCGAGCAGGCGCCGCCGCTCGCCTACGTGCTCGGGAGCACCTTCGTGGCGACGGACCTCGCCGCCTACGCCGTCGGCGCGCTCGCGGCCACGGCCGTGGACGTCACCGTCCGCGGTCGCCGCCCGGGCTGAGCACCGCCACCAGGAAGTCGGAGTCCGGCTCGAGCGGGCGCAGGTCCCAGGTCGACAGCGCGACGTCGACCCGCAGGCCCGCGGCGCGCGCGTCGTCGAAGAACTGCGGGAACGGGTAGCCGCGTCCGGCGCCGAAACCGACGACGACCCGGCCTGCCGGCGCGACCGCGGCGCCCAGTCGCCGCAGGACCTCCACCTCGGTGCCCGGCGCGACGAAGGTCATGACGTTGCCCGCGCACACGGCGACGTCGAACGGCTCGGTGATGCCGTGCGTACCGACGTCGAGCTCGGCCAGGTCGCCGACCAGCCACGTCGCGTCGGGATGGTCCTCGCGCGCGGCGTCGATCAGGACCGGGTCGACGTCGACGCCCACCACCGTGTGCCCGCGGCGCGCCAGCTCACCGCCGACGCGGCCGGGGCCGCACCCCGCGTCCAGAACGCGCGAGCCGCGCCCCACCATGGCGTCGACCAGCCGCGCCTCGCCGTGGAGGTCGGCGCCCTCGGCCGCCATCGTCCGGAACCGCTGCACGTACCAGTGCGAGTGCTGCGGGTCCGCCTCGACCCTGGCTTCCCACCGCGTCGGCTGTCGCATGTGCCCGACCGTACGACAGGAACGCCTGCGCCGTTGCCGGCATAGCGGAGAGGGACGTGCTGGCACGATGCTGCGCATGCTCCAGTTCCCGGCTCCCGTCAGGCGCGGCGATCGCATCGGCGTCACATCTCCATCGGCCGGGGTCACGGGCCCAGCGGCGGCGCGCATCGACTTCTGCATCAGGTGGCTGCGCGAGGCCGGGTTCGACGTCGTGGTCGGAGAGCTCATGGACGGCACCGGCATCACATCCGGGCCGGCAGCAGACCGCGCCGCCGAGCTGACGGCGATGCTGTGCGACCCGACGATCCGGTGCGTCATCCCCCCGTGGGGCGGGGAGACGGCCATCGACATGGTCGACCTGCTCGACTGGGACGCTCTCGCCGTCGCTGAGCCGACCTGGCTCGTGGGGTTCTCCGACCTCTCGACGCTGCTGCTCCCGCTCACGACCCGGCTGGGCTGGGCGACGGTGCACGGGGACAACCTCGCCGACACCCCGTACGAGCAGCCGGAGGGGCTGCTGAGCTGGCTCGAGGTGGTCGCCGGCACCGGTCCGCACCGACAGCGGGACTCCGGCTTGATCACCGACTGGTGGCGGTTCGAGGAAGATCCACGCGCAACGCGGTGGAAGACCGCCGGGGAGGGGCAGTGGGCGCTGCACGGGTCCGACTCGCTGCACGTCACAGGTCGGCTCATCGGCGGCTGCGTGGAGACGGTGTGCAACCTCGCAGGCACGCCGTACGGCGACGTCGCCGCGTTCGGTCGTGCGCACGCGGAGGACGGGCTCATCGTCTACGTCGAGGTGGCCGGTCACGACGCGGCGACGATCTGCCGCAACCTCCACGGCCTTCGCCTCGCCGGCTGGTTCGACCACGCACGGGCGGTCCTGGTCGGTAGGACGTCCGCGCCAGACCATCCCGACCTGTCGCAGCGAGAGGCCGTCCTCGACGCCCTCGGTCGTCTGGAGATCCCGATCGTCTTCGACATGGAGATCGGTCATGTCCCACCCCACCTGCCGTTGGTCAACGGAGCGCTGGCGACGCTGACCATCGACGGCGATCTCCGTGAGATCGTGCAACGGCTCGGCTGACGAAGCCCGTCGGGGCAGGACGGTGGAGCTCGACCCTCAGGCGTCGGGGGAGTGGTGGTCGAAGTTGGCGACGCCGCGCCGCCAGTAGCCGGTCATCGCGTACGAGTCCCGGCCCATCCCCGCCGCGGCGAGGTGTGCGCGGATCGCGCGGACCGCCGACGCCTCGCCGGCCGCCCAGGCCCACAGCGACCCCGTCGGCGGCTGCACGAGCGCGGCGCCGACGGCGTCCTGCAGCAGCGTGGTGCCGCCCGCCGGCGTTCCGTTGCGGTACAGCCACGTCACCTCGGCCCGCACACCGCCGGGCAGGTCCACCTCGTGCCCCGGCTCGCCCACCTCGACGAACGCCCGGACGTACGCCTCCTCGGGCAGGCGGTCGAACCAGTTGAGCAGCGCCGGAACGCCGGTCTCGTCGGCCGCCAGCAGGTAGGTGTCGCGGTCGAGCGGCATGATCGCCGACCCGCGCGGTCCGAGCGTCCCGAGCACCTGACCAGGCTCCGCCTGCGCCGCCCAACGACCCGCCGGTCCGTGCTCGTGCACCACCATGTCGATCAGCAGCTCATCGCTGCCAGCTGCCACGGTCCGCACGGTGTAGTCGCGGTACACGAGGGTGGCGTCGTCCCGGTTGACCCAGCGGCCCTCGGTCAGCACGGGCATCGTCAGCTCGCTGCCCGGCTCCTCGGGGAAGAACACCTTCACGTGGTCGGCCGGCCCGTGCGCCTCGAAGCCGTCGAGGTCGGGGCCGCCCAGCGCGACCCGACGCATGGTCGGGCTCAGCTCCTCCACCCGCTGGACGGTGAGGCGTCGCGCTGCGAGCGGCAGCGGCACGCGGCGGACGACGTCGGCCGGCCGCTCGGCGAGCGCGGATGGCGCGGTGGTCCCAGGGGCAGTCGGTGCGGCGGTCATGGGTGCTCCGTCCGAGCGGGTTGCGAAGGCGTACGAAGGTTAGGCTAGCCTCACTTCGTCCCGAGTGAGGACACCCTTACCCAGCTCGAACGGAGCCTCATGACCTCGCACCGCCTCGCGTCCCGGCCCTCGCGCCGCATCGGACTCGCCGTCGTCGCACTGTCCGCCCTCGTCCTGAGCGCGTGCGCCACCCAGGCCGAGGACGTCGAGCCTGCCGACGACGCGGCCGTGTCCGCCGAGCCGGAGGCGCCCACGGAGCTGACCGTCACGCACGCCCAGGGCGAGACGACGGTGCCCGTGAACCCGGAGACGGTGCTCACCTTCGACCTCGCGACGCTCGACACGCTCTCCGAGCTCGGCGTCGGCGTGGACGGTCTGCCGAAGGCGAACCTGCCGGGGCACCTGGCGGAGTTCGACACCGACGACGTGCTCGACATCGGCACGCTCTTCGAGCCTGACTACGAGGCCGTCAACGCCGCGGCTCCGGACCTCATCATCGTCGCCGGCCGTTCCGCGGAGGCGCTGCCCGAGCTCGCGAAGATCGCCCCGACCATCGACCTCTCCAACGACTGGGCGGACTTCCGCGGGAGCGTCGAGGCGAACGCCGAGATCCTCGGCCAGATCTTCGACAAGGAGGACGAGGTCGCCGAGCTCGTCGCGGACCTGGACGCCGACATCGAGGCGGCCAAGGAGGCCGCGGCCGACGCGGGCACCGGTCTCATCGTCATGACGTCGGGCGGCGAGGTCACGGCCTACGGCCCCGGCTCGCGCTTCGGCTTCCTCCACGACGAGCTCGGCATGACGCCCGCGGTCGAGGACGTCGAGGCCGCGACCCACGGCGAGGCCGTGAGCTTCGAGTTCCTCGCCGAGACGAACCCCGACTGGTTGTTCGTCGTCGACCGTGACGCGGCCGTCGGCGAGAGCGGCGCGGCCGCCGAGCAGGTGCTCGACAACGAGCTCGTCGCCGGGACGACGGCGTGGTCGCAGGAGCAGGTCGTCTACGTCGACTCGATCGACTGGTACATCGTCAACGGCGGCCTCGGCACCCTGTCGCGCATGGTCGACCAGGTGACCTCGGCGCTCGCGGGCTGACGTGACGCTCGCAGCGCCTCGCCCGACGGCGATCGCGGTCGCGACGGCCACCCCCGCGGCACACGCCGCGCGGGGTGGCCGTCGGGGCCTGTTCGCCGGGGTCGCCGCGGGCGTCGTCGTGCTCTCGGCCGTCAGCCTGTTCGTGGGGGTCTCGGAGCTCACGCCCGCCCACCTCGTCCGCGCGCTCGCGGCGGCCGCGACCGGGACCGGCGACGCCGAGACGCAGCGCAGCGCGATGCTGCTGCTGGTCTCGCGCGTCCCGCGCACGGTCGCGGTGCTGCTCGCGGGCGCCGGGATGGCCGTCGCCGGGATGCTCATGCAGGTGCTCGTCCGCAACCGCTTCGTCGAGCCGTCGACGGCCGGCACGGTCGAGTCGGCCGTCCTCGGCATCCTCGTGGTGACGATCGTCGCGCCGGGTGTGCCGCTCATGGGGAAGATGGCGGTCGCCGCGGTGTTCGCGCTCGCGGGCACCGCCCTGTTCCTCCGCATCCTGCGCGCCGTCCCCCTGCGGTCGGTGCTCGTCGTGCCGCTCATCGGCCTCATGCTGGGCGGCGTCATCAGCGCGGCCACGACGTTCGTCGCCTACCGCACGGACCTGCTGCAGTCCCTCGGCTCGTGGACGACGGGCGACTTCTCCGGCGTGCTGCGCGGCCGGTACGAGCTGCTCTGGCTCACCCTTGCGCTCACCGTCGTCGCCTACGTCGCCGCCGACCGCTTCACCGTCGCGGGCATGGGCCGGGACGTCGCGACGACGCTGGGCCTGAGCTACCGCGCCGTGATGAACCTCGGCCTCGTCATCGTCTCGCTCGTCAGCGCGGTCGTCGTCGTGACCGTGGGGATGGTCCCGTTCCTGGGGCTGGTCGTGCCGAACGTCGTCTCGCGGCTGCTCGGCGACGACGTGCGGCGCACGGCGCCGTGGGTCGCGCTCCTCGGGGCGGGCCTCGTGCTCGTGTGCGACCTCGTGGGGCGCGTGGTCCGCTACCCGTACGAGATCCCGGTCGGCGTCGTCGTCGGCGTCGTGGGCAGCGTGCTGTTCCTGCACCTGCTGCTGCGCAGGGACGCGCGTGTCGCCTGACGCACCCGCCGCTCGGCCCACGACGACGTCGCGCACAGCGGCCGACGTCGTGCCCGCGCCGGCCGCCGGCGCGTCGGCAAGCACCGCGCCCGCCGACCGCAGGCCCGCCCGCGTCCTCGCCGTGCTCGGCCTCGTCGCCGCGCTCTGCGTCGTCGGCTTCCTCACCGTGGACGCGCGCGGCGCCTGGGACTTCGTGCTGCCCTTCCGGGGAGTCAAGGTCGTGGCGCTGCTGCTCGTCGCCTACGCGATCGCCGTCTCCACCGTGCTGTTCCAGACGGTCACCGAGAACCGGATCCTCACGCCGTCGATCATGGGGTTCGACGCGCTGTACGTCGCCCTGCAGACCGGCCTCGTGTTCGCCGTCGGGAGCGCGCGGCTCGCGGCGGTCGACCCGCACCTGCGGTTCGCGGTCGAGGTGCTGCTCATGGTGGGCCTCGCCGGGCTGCTGTTCCGCTGGCTCTTCACGGGCGCGCGGCGCAGCCTGCACCTCCTGCTGCTCGCCGGGATCGTCATCGGCGTGCTGCTGCGGAGCGTCTCGTCGTTCCTCCAGCGGCTCATCGACCCCAACGAGTTCGCCGTGCTCCAGGACGCGCTGTTCGCGAGCTTCAACGCCGTCGACACCGAGCTGCTCGGCCTCGCGGCGCTGCTCGTGGCCGGCGCGTCCGTGGTCGCCTGGCGCGAGCGCCGGGCGTACGATGTGCTCCTCCTCGGCCACCCGACCGCGACCGTGCTGGGCGTCGACCACGCGCGCACCGTCACGCGGGTGCTCGTCGTCGTCGCCGTGCTGGTCTCCGTCTCGACCGCGCTGGTCGGGCCGGTGACGTTCTTCGGCCTGCTCGTCGCGCACCTCGCCTACCAGCTGGTGGGCAGCCACCAGCACCGTCACGTCCTTCCCGCCGCCGCGCTCCTCGCGGCGATCACCCTGATCGGCGGTCAGGCGGTGCTCGAGCACGTGCTCGGGCTGGACACCGCGCTGAGCGTCGTCGTCGAGCTCCTCGGAGGTCTCGTGCTCCTCACCCTGCTGCTCCGCGAGGGCCGGCGATGATCCAGGTCAGCGGCGCCGTCAAGGCGTACGGCGACGTCCGGGTGGTCGACGGCGTGGACCTCGCGCTCGCGCCCGGCGGCATCACGTCGATCATCGGGCCCAACGGGGCCGGCAAGTCCACGCTCCTGAGCTGCGTCGCGCGCCTGCTCGACCTCGACGGCGGCACCGTGACGGTCGACGGGCTCGACGTGCACCGCACCGCGAGCGACGTCCTCGCGCGGCGCCTGTCGATGCTCCGCCAGGACAACCACCTGACGGCGCGCCTCACGGTCCGGGACCTCGTCGCGTTCGGCCGCTACCCGTGGAGCAAGGGCCGCCCGACGCCCGACGACGACCGCCTGGTCGCCGAGGCGCTGGCGTTCCTCGAGCTCGAGCCGTTCGCCGGCCGGTACCTCGACGAGCTCTCGGGCGGCCAGCGTCAGCGCGCGTTCGTCGCGATGGTGCTGTGCCAGGGGACCGACTACGTGCTGCTCGACGAGCCGCTCAACAACCTCGACCTGCGCCATGCGGTCGCGATGATGCGGCTGCTGCGCCGCGCGGCGGACGAGCTGGGCCGCACGGTCGTCGTCGTGCTGCACGACGTCAACGTCGCCGCCGCCTACAGCGACCACGTGGTCGCGATGCGGGACGGCGTCGTCGTGCACCAGGGGGCGCCGTCGACGCTCATGCGGACCGAGGTGCTCGCCGAGATCTACGACCTCGAGCTCGCGGTGCACCACCTCGACGGCCGTCCGGTCGCGGTCCCCGCCCTCTGACCCCGGCGACGCCCCGGTTCTGGAACCGATGCGACGCCCGGACGTCGCATCCGTTCCAGAACCGGTCGGAGCGGCACGTCAGGCGTTGGCCTCGGGGGACTTGTGGTCGAAGTTGGCCACGCCCAGGCGCCAGTAGCCGGTCATCGAGAGGGACTTGCGGTCGACGCCGCGCTCCGTGAGGTCGCGCCGGACCGCGCGGACCGCGCCGGCCTCGGCGCCCGCCCACACCCAGCCCGGGCCGCCGTCGGGCACGGGGAGGGCGGCGACGGCGTCCGCCAGCAGCCTCGTCGTGCCGGCCTCGGCGTCGCCGCGGTGCAGCCAGGTGACGTCCACGCCGGCGCGCTGCGGGAGCCTGACCTCGTCCTGCGGCCCGCCGACCTCGACGAACGCGTGCACGCGCGGCCCGGCGGGCAGCCGCTCGAGCCAGTTGGTCAGCGCGGGCAGGCCGGTCTCGTCGGCGACCAGGAGGTACCAGGCCCGGTCGGTCGGCCCGACCTTGGACGTCTTGGGGCCGAGCACGCCGAGCTCGCGCCCGACGTCGGCCTGGGCGGCCCAGCGTCCGGCGGGACCGTGCGCGTGGACGGCCATGTCGAGCACGAGCTCGTCCGACGACGGCACGTAGGTGCGGACCGTGTACTCGCGCACGACGTGGCGGGGGTCCTGCCGCCCGGACCAGTCGGCGAGCTCCGGGAGGACGAGGTCGCCGTCGGGCTCGGGCGGGAAGAAGACCTTGGCGTGGTCGCTCGGGCCGTGGCACTCGAAGCCGGCCAGGTCCGGGCCGCCGAGCGCGACGCGCCGGATCGACGGCGAGAGGTCGAGGACCCGCCGGACCGCCAGGCGGCGCAGCCGCAGGTCGAGAGGGATCTTCCGGACCGGCGAACCCGTCGCCGCATGTGCCGTCACCTCATGAGGCTAAGCCACCGCAGGGGAGCAGCGGTGCCGCCGGCTCCCCGCTGTCCTCGCGCTGCGGAGCCGCGTCCACCGCCGGCCGACGGTCGCGGCGTCCTGGGAAAGGTCGACGTCGTCGGACGACGTCGACCTTCCCCAGGAGCACGTCAGCGCTGCTGGAGCGCGTCGAGCGCGACGGCCATCGCGGCGGCGACGCGGCCGTCGAGGCGCGCACCCGGGACGTTGACCGTGTAGAAGTCGCGCAGGCCCCACTTGCGCTCCGAGGACATGACGAGGTTGCCCGCCGGGTCCTTGAAGTCGTAGTGGACGGCCAGGGGGATCGTGTCCTGCACGCGGCGCAGGATCGCGACGACCATGTTGCGCTCGGCGCCCGTGGCCGTGACGCCCGCGGCCTCGAGGTGGTACGTCGAGTTGAGCAGCGACGCCTTGAAGTCCTTGCGGAACTGGCCGATCGGCGTGCCCTGCGCGTCGAAGACGTCGTACGTGGCGGCGAGGTCGAGGCGCTTGCGGGCCTTGAACGAGAACACCGGGACGGTGCGCTGCTCGTCGGCGTAGAAGGTGACCTCCTCCTTGAAGGCCATGCGCTTCTGCTGCGCCATCGCGAGGATCGGGCCCTCCTCGCCGTTCGGGCCGAGGGCGCGGATCTCGTAGCGGTTGACCATCATCGTGTACCGCTGCTTGACGGCGAACCGGTCGAGACCGACCAGGGTCTGAGCGCTCACAGGTGTCCTTCCAGAAGGGGATGTGCCGGGTCAGGGTGGCACAGGGACGGCGCCGCCGGAACGAGCCGCGCGCGAGCGGGTGACGCCGGGCCTCGAGCTCCGACCCGCTACGCACGGCCGCCCGCTCGCCCGCCGCTCGCTCGTCCGCTCGCCACGAACATCCGTGCAGATGACCCGGATCGGGATCCCGGTCATCTGCGCACATGTTCGACAGGGGCGTTGCGGTTGGCGCTCTCGGGAGGCGGCGCGCAAGGGCGCCCGCGCGAGGGGCGCCACCATGGGAGCGGCACCAACGGCGGGTCAGTCGTCGGCGCAGACCCGGACCACGGGCGCGCCGTCCTCGATCTCGACCTCGAGGTCCACCTGGTCGACCGCCTTGCTGAACTCGACCTCGACCTCGGTCGGCTCCTCGGTCGACACCTCGTACGCCCACCCCGCGAACGGCTGGACCGCGCCGAGCGTCAGGGCCCCTTCGGACGCGGTCACCGTGACCGTGCCGGCCTCGGCGACCGTGTAGACGCCGTCCTCGCTCGCGGGCACGTCGACGCACGCTCCGGGCGCGGGGCTCGCGCCGCCGCCCGCGACGGCGGACGCGGACGGGCTCGCCTGCGCGTCGTCGCTGCCGTCCGGCAGCGGGGTCGGCTGGTCGTCGTCGTCGACGGTGGGCGCGATGCCGTCGCCGAGCTCGACCTCCTCGGGCGCGGTGGTGCAGCCCGTGAGGAGGATCAGCCCCGTGATCAGGGCCGCCAGAGTGCGCATGGTCTGAGCGAACCACGCGCGCGTGCCCCGAGCATCCGGACCCGAGGCGCTGCGGCAGCGCTCGCGCGCTGAGGCGTCAGCGCGTCAGGCCGTTGCGCCGCGCCCACTCCTCGGAGTCCTCGACCGGGACGGCGTCGGCGGGCGGGGCGTAGGACGGCGACGCCCAGGCCGACGGCGCCGGTGCGGCGAACCCGTCGGCGGGCGGCGGGGGCGGGGGCGGCAGGTAGCCGGACGGAGCGGGCGGCAGGTACGACGTCGCGGGCGGCGGCGGCACCGGCGGCAGCCCGTCGGCGGGCAGCGGGGCGACCGGCTGGATGCGGCGGTACTGGTCACCCGCCGGGCCGAGGACGGCGAGCGCCCACATCGACCGGCACCGCGTGCAGCGCACGTGCTCCGGCTGCACGCCGAGCGGGATGATCGGGATCCAGAAGATGTGGAACCAGCGGCGCCCGCGGCGCACCTCGCCCTCGACCATGCCCTGGCAGTGCGGGCACGCGAAGCCCAGCGTCGCCAGCACGCGGTGCAGCACGTACGTCCCGAAGATGATCACGCCGGCCCCCACATCCGCCGCACCGTGCGGCCGCGCCGAACCTAGCGCCCGGCGCGGCGCCGTGGGGCCCGTCCACAGCCTTCGACCCGGACGAGTGACGTCCGGCCGCTACGCCGGGACGAGGATCCGCTGGAGCAGGTGCGCGGGGATGGCGTCGTAGTGGTCGTGCTCTGCGGTGAACGTGCCCCGGCCGCCGGTGAGCGACCGCAGGTCGAGCACGTACCGCGTGAGCTCCCCCTCGGGGACCATCGCCTCGATCTCGTGCCGGCCGTCCGGCAGCGCGGTCGTGCCGACGATGCGGCCGCGGCGCGAGGACAGGTCGCCGAGCACGTCGCCCTGCAGGGCGCCGGGCACGACGACGCGCACGCGCTGCACGGGCTCGAGCACCACGGTCCCCGCCTTCGCGAGCGCCTCGCGCAGGCCGTGCGCCGCGGCCGTGCGGAACGCCATGTCGGACGAGTCGACCGAGTGGTACTTGCCGTCGTAGCACTCGACGCGCACGTCGACGACGGGGAACCCGTGCGGGCCGCCCGCGGCCATCGCCTCGGTGACGCCGCGCTCGACGGCCGGGATGTAGTTGCGCGGGATCGCCCCGCCGACCACCGAGTCGACGAACGACGTGCCCTCGCCCGGCCCTGCGGGGCTCACCCGCAGCTGCACGACGGCGAACTGCCCGTGCCCGCCCGACTGCTTCTTCAGCTTCCCCTCCGCCTCGGCGGGCGCCGCGATCGTCTCCCGGTACGCGATCCGCACCGGCTCGGTCGTGACGTTGACGCCGAACTTGCGCGCGAGCCGCTCGAGCGCGACGGCGAGGTGCGTGTCACCCGCTCCGCGGAGCACGGTCTGCGCGCCGCTCCGGTCGATCGCGAGCGTCGGGTCCTCGCCGACGAGCCGCTGGAGCGCGGACGAGAGCTTGTCGTCGTCGGCCTGGGTCACGGGCCGCAGCGCGAGCGCGTACGGCGTGGACCGCGGCGGCGGGCCTGCGACCCGCGCGGGGGTGCCGCGGCGCGAGAGCGTCGAGCCGGTCGGGCTGCCGGCGAGCTTCGCCACCGCGCCGATGTCCCCGGCGACGACGGACGCCGTCGGCTCGTGCTCCTTGCCGCGCAGGAAGAACAGCCCGTGCAGGCGCTCCTCGGCGCCGGTCGTCCCGTTGACCAGCCGCTCCTCGGCACGCACCGTGCCGGTGATCACCTTGAACACGGACACCTGGCCCACGAACGGGTCGGCGACCGTGCGGAACACGTGCATCAGCGGGTCGGCGCCCGGGTCTGCGACGACGTCGACCCGAGTCCCCCCGCTGGCGCCGGACGCGCCGACGACGACGGGCACCGGCCGGTCCGCCGGGGACGGCCCGAGCTCGCAGAGGTAGTCCGCGAGCCGGTCGACGCCGACGCCGGTCACGGCCGAGCCGAGCAGGACCGGGAACGCCAGACCGTCGCGGACCTCGTGCACGAGGGCCCGCTCGAGCTCGGCCGCCGTCGGCACCTCGCCGGACAGGTAGCGCTCGAGCTGCTCGTCGTCGCCCGAGACGATCTCCTCGGCCACCTCGTCGTGCAGCCGGTGCTCCTCCTCCGCGACGTCGTCGGGCAGGGCCTCCGTGTGGTGCCGACCGTCGGCGTCGTACGCGAGGCCCTCGTCCGAGAGGACGTCGGCCACGCCGCGCAGGCGGTCCTCCTCGCCGAGCGGGAGCTCGAGCGGCACGAGCCCGGCCCCGAACGTCGCGCGCAGCTGGTCGAGCACCCGGTGGAAGTCCGCGCGCGGCTTGTCCTCCTTCGTGACGAAGACGAGGCGGGGGATCCCCGCCTCGGCGCACTGCTGCCAGACCGTCTCGGTCCCGACCTCCACCCCGTCGACGGCGCTCACCACCACCACGGCGAGGTCCGCGACGGCGAGCGCGGCGTCGACCCCGCCCGCGAAGTCGGCGTACCCGGGGCAGTCGAGGAGGTTGACCTTGTACGTCTCGCCGTCGGACGCGGTCCAGGGAAAGGGGGCCACCGCCGGGGACAGGGAGATGTGCCGCCGGTGCTCCTCGGGCTCGGTGTCGCAGACGGTGGTCCCGTCCTCGACCCGCCCCTGGCGCGGGATCACGCCGGCGCGGTGGAGCAGCGCCTCCGCGAGCGTCGTCTTGCCCACACCGCTGTGGCCGACCAGGGCCACGGTGCGGATCCTCGGCGTCGATGCCTGGTCCATGACGGTTCCCCCTCGTCGGAGCGGCCCTTGTCAGCAGGCTAGTCACGGCGTTCCGGGGTGGGAACAGGACCACCGTCCCGGTGACCGCCGGCGCACAACCGGGCCGGTGGCCGCGCTTTCAGTCGAGCGAGCCGCTTCGAGGCCATCGATCCCGCGCGTACTCCTTCCGCGAGCGCCTGGCCTGCGCCTAAGATGCTGCTGCTGAGGTGGGAGCGCTCCCGCCCGTACGACGAGAGGCGACATCGGCATGCGTTACGGGCACTTCGACGACGAGACCCGCGAGTACGTCATCACCACGCCGCACACCCCGTACCCCTGGATCAACTACCTGGGCTCCCAGGAGTTCTTCTCGCTCATCTCGCACCAGGCAGGCGGGTACTCGTTCTACCGCGACGCCAAGATGCGCCGCCTCACGCGCTACCGCTACAACACGACCCCGTCCGAGGCGGGCGGCCGCTGGTTCTACGTGAACGACGGCGGCGACGTGTGGTCGCCGTCGTGGCTCCCGGTCAAGGCGGACCTCGACCACTTCGAGACGCGCCACGGCCTCGGCTACACCTCGATCAGCGGCGCCCGGAACGGGCTGCGCGTGGACACGCTGTTCTTCGTCCCGGTGGACGAGAACGCCGAGGTCCAGCGCGTCACGGTGACGAACACGTCCGACGTCGTCAAGCGGGTGACCCTGTTCTCGTACGTCGAGTTCTGCCTGTGGAACGCCCAGGACGACCAGACGAACTACCAGCGCAACCTCTCGATCGGCGAGGTCGAGGTCGAGCCGGACGCGCCCACCGGCAGCGCCATCTACCACCGCACCGAGTACCGCGAGCGCCGCGACCACTACGCCGTCTACGGCGTCAACGCGCGCGCGGCGGGCTTCGACACGGACCGCGACACGTTCGTCGGCGCCTGGAACGGGCTCGGCGAGGCGGCCGTCCCGCGCGCCGGCGAGTCCGCGGGCTCCGTCGCGAGCGGCTGGTACCCGATCGGCTCCCACAGCCTCGTGCTCGAGCTCGAGCCGGGTGAGTCGCGGACGCACACCTTCGTGCTCGGCTACGTCGAGAACGCGGACGAGGAGAAGTGGGCGGACGCCGCCCACCAGGTCGTGAACAAGCAGCCTGCGCACGCGCTGCTCGAGCGGTTCGCGACGACCGAGCAGACCGACGCGGCGTTCGAGCGGCTGCAGCAGTACTGGACCGGCCTGCTGTCGACCTACTCGGTGCGCTCGTCCGACGAGAAGCTCGACCGGATGGTCAACATCTGGAACCAGTACCAGTGCATGGTCACGTTCAACATGTCCCGCTCGGCGTCGTTCTTCGAGACGGGCATCGGGCGCGGCATGGGCTTCCGTGACTCGAACCAGGACCTGCTCGGCTTCGTGCACCTGATCCCCGAGCGGGCGCGCGAGCGGATCCTCGACATCGCGGCGACGCAGCTGCCGGACGGCTCCGCCTACCACCAGTACCAGCCGCTGACGAAGCGCGGGAACGACGACATCGGCTCGGGCTTCAACGACGACCCGCTGTGGCTCGTCGCGGGCGTCGCGGCCTACGTCAAGGAGACGGGCGACGTCGCGATCCTCGACGAGCCCGTGCCCTTCGACAACGAGCCGGGCTCCGAGGTGCCGCTCTTCGAGCACCTCACGCGCTCGTTCCAGTTCACGGTCGAGCACCGCGGGCCGCACGGCCTGCCCCTCATCGGCCGCGCCGACTGGAACGACTGCCTCAACCTCAACTGCTTCTCGACGACGCCGGGTGAGTCCTTCCAGACGACGGAGAACCAGGCCGGCGGCGTCGCGGAGTCGGTCTTCATCGCGGCCCAGTTCGTGCTCTACGGCGCGGAGTACGCCGAGCTCGCGGAGCGTCGTGGCCTGCCCGACGTCGCCGCGAAGGCGCGCGAGGCCGTCGCCGAGATGCGCGAGGCGGTGCTCGAGCACGGCTGGGACGGCCGCTGGTTCCTGCGCGCGTACGACTACTACGGCAACAAGATCGGCACGGACGAGGACACCGAGGGCAAGATCTGGATCGAGCCGCAGGGCTTCGCCGTCATGGCAGGCATCGGCGTGACCCCCGACGGGGCGCGGGACGCGTCGTCGCCCGCGGTCCAGGCGCTCGACGCCGTCAACGAGATGCTGGCGACCGACCACGGGATGGTGCTGCAGCACCCGGCGTACACGACCTACCGCGTCGAGATGGGTGAGGTCTCGACCTACCCGCCTGGGTACAAGGAGAACGGTGGCATCTTCTGCCACAACAACCCGTGGGTCATCATCGGCGAGACCGTGCTGGGCCGCGGCGAGCGTGCGTTCGACCTGTACCGGCGCATCACGCCCGCCTACCGCGAGGACATCAGCGAGGTGCACCGGCTCGAGCCGTACGTGTACGCGCAGATGATCGCGGGCAAGGAGGCCGTGCGGCACGGCGAGGCGAAGAACTCGTGGCTCACGGGCACGGCCGCGTGGAACTTCGTCACGGTCAGCCAGTACCTGCTGGGCGTGCGGACCGACTACGACGGCCTCGTCGTCGACCCGCAGATCGGGCCCGACGTGCCGGAGTTCACCGTCACGCGGGTCGCCCGCGGCGCGACGTACGAGATCACGGTGACGAACTCGGGCGCCGACGGCGCGCGCGCGTCGCTCGAGGTCGACGGCGTCGCGATCGAGGGCAACGAGGTGCCGTACGCGCCCGCGGGCAGCACGGTCCGGGTGACCGCGCGCCTCTGAGTGACCGACCGCCGCCTGGCTCCTCGGGGGTCAGGCGGCGAGGTGCCGCCGGACGAACGCCCGGATCGTCGCCGCCACCTCGGCGTCCTCGGGCGTGCCGCCGCCGAACCCGGCGTGCGGCATGGCCTCGAACACGTGGAGCTCGGCCGGCACCCCCGCGGCGAGCAGCCGGCGGTGCATCCGCACGGTGCTCGACAGGAACAGGTCCCGCGTCCCCGACTGGAGCAGGGTGGGCGGGAAGCCGGTGAGATCGGCGAAGAGGGGCGAGACGAGCGGGTGCGCCAGGTCGGTGCCCTGCGCGTAGAGCTCGTTGATCGGCCGCAGGCTCTCGAGCACGTTGTCGACGCCGTCGAGCGTGCGGAAGGTGTCGCCCGACTCCGTGAGGTCGACCTCGGGGGTCTCCAGCACGAGCGCCGCCGGCATGGGCATGCCCTCCTCCCGCGCGCGGACCAGCAGCGCCGCCGCGAGGTTGCCGCCCGCCGAGAGCCCGCTGACGACGACGCGTCCCGGCGCGCGGGTCTCGAGCAGCGCGCGGTAGACGGCGAGCGCGTCGTCGAGACCTGCGGGGAACGGGTGGCTCGGCGGCATCCGGTAGTCGGGGCACCACGCGGTGAGGCCGGTCTCCCCGGCGACCTCGGCCGCCGTCGCGCCGACGAGGTCCCCGCCGCCGAAGACGAGTGCGCCGCCGTGGAGGTGGAGGTTCACCGGCGCCGATCCGTCCTCCGGCACGCCGGCCTCGGCGACGTAGGTGGCGACGCCCGCGACCGTGCGGACCTCGACGCCGTCGGGCACGCCGGGCTGCGGGGCGCGCTCCCGGATCTCCGCGTCCCTGCGGTCCGCGAGGCGCTGCCAGGCGGCGACGTCGTCGGGTGCGGGGTAGTCGAGGGAGGGCTCGCGCGTCGCGAGGAAGGCGCGCGCGCCGGGGCTGAGGTGGTCGGGTGTCGCGGGGCCGGCGGGTCGGATGTCGTCGGGCACGCGCGCCTCAGCGCGCCTTGCCGAGCGCGCGCTGGAGCGGCTCGTAGTGCTCGATCACGGCGCAGCGGTAACCGACGACGTCGCCCGTCACGGCTGCGGTGAGCATGTCGCCGTGGGCCTTGGACGTCTGACGCAGGTCCTCGGGGAGCGCGAGCCCGAGCCGCGGCAGCACCGCGGTGTGGATGTCCCAGAACGCGCCGACGAGCTGGCCGGCGAGCTGGTTGTCGATGGTCGCCAGGAGCGCGGTGTGGAAGGCGCGGTCGGCCTCGAGGAAGGCCTCGCCCCGCGCCGCGCGGTCGAGCATCTCGGCGACGAGGGCGTCGAGCTCGGGGTGCTCCGTGCCCGCGACCGCGCCGACGACCTTCTCCGCCATCGCGAGGTCGAGGGCCATGCGCACCTCGACGACCTCGCGGAGTGCCTTGAGGTTGTCGCCGGGGGAGAGCACGCCGCGGAACACGAGGGCCTGGACCATCGGGTCGAGCGACATGCGACCGACGAAGGTGCCGTGCCCGTGGCGCACCTCGACGATGTCGAGCGTCGAAAGCGTGCGCACGGCCTCGCGGACGGAGGAGCGCGACACGTCGAGCTCCTCGCACAGCTCGGACTCCGTCGGCAGCGGGTCTCCCGGCCGCAGACCCTGAGCCAGGATGAGCTCGCGGATCTGGTCGGCCGTCGTCGCCCGGCGCATGCGCCCGGACCGCGTGGACGCGGTGACTGCCATGTCGACTCCCGTCATCAAGCTGTGACCTGCGTCGCATTGTGCCCGACCGGTCGTGTGCCTATATTACATCAGACATCTGATGTCCGATGAAGTGGAGACCCAATGACGAGCATCTCCCGCCGCGGCGGACGGCGCCTCGGCGCCCTCGCAGCCGGCGCGACCGCGTTCGCCCTGATCCTCAGCGCCTGCACCCCCGCGGGCGACGGGGGCACCGACGAGACCGACACCGACGCCGAGGCCACCGAGGACACGCGCGAGGTGGACCCCGACGCGATCATCGAGGCCGGCATCTCGTACGCGCTGGGCGGCAGCTTCGACCCGATGCTCGCGTCGGGTGCCGTGACGCAGGCGGCCAACTGGCACACCATGGAGGCCCTGGTCGAGCTCGACCCGGTCACGCGCGAGGTCTACGCGGCGCTCGCCGCCGACCTGCCGACCCAGGTCGACGAGGTCACGTACGAGGCGGACCTTCGCGAGGGTGCCGTGTTCCACGACGGCTCGCCGGTCACGAGCGAGGACGTCGTCTTCAGCTTCGAGCGCGTGATGGACCCCACCACGGGCGGCTTCTTCGCGGGCTTCGTCGAGTTCATCGCGGGCGTCGAGGCCGTCGACGAGGACACGGTCCGGATCACGACCGACTACCCGTTCTCGCTGGTCAACGAGCGCCTCTCGGTCGTCAAGATCGTCCCGAAGGCGATCGTCGAGGCGGACCCCGAGGGCTTCGGCGCGCTGCCGACCGGCACCGGCCCGTACCGGATCACCTCGGCGGTGCCGGACGACTCGCTCGAGTTCGAGCGCTTCGACGGCTACACCGGCCCGCGCCCGGCGCTCGCGGCCGGCATGAAGTGGAACCTGCTGTCCGACGCCGCCGCGCGCGTGACCGCGATGAGCTCGGGCACCATCCACGCGATGGAGGACGTCCCCTACATCGACGTCCCCACCCTGGAGAGCCAGGTCGCGGTCGAGTCGGCGCAGTCGTTCGGCCTGCTCTTCGCGATGTTCAACACGGACAAGGCGCCGTTCGACGACCCGCGCGTGCGCCAGGCGTTCTTCTACGCGCTCGACACCGAGAAGATCATCCAGACGGGCCTCCTCGGCAACGCCGCACCGGCGACGTCGTTCCTGCCCGAGACGCACCCCAACTACAACGAGGCGTCGACCGTCTACGCCTACGACCCCGAGCGGGCCGAAGAGCTCCTCGCCGAGGCCGGCGTCGAGGACCTGTCCATCACGCTCATGACGACGGACACGGGCTGGGTCAAGGAGGTCGCCCCGCTCATCAAGGAGTCGCTCGACGCCGTCGGCATCAGCACGACGCTCGACATCGGCCAGTCCGCCGGGCAGTACACCAAGGTCGACGCCGGCGAGCTCGACGTCATGGTGGCCCCGGGTGACCCGTCGGTGTTCGGCAACGACCCCGACCTGCTCATGCGCTGGTGGTTCGGCACGAACGTGTGGTCGGAGAGCCGCTACCGCTGGAGCGACACCGAGGAGTTCACGCAGCTCACGTCGCTGCTGGACGAGGCCGTCCGCCTCGAGGGCGACGAGCAGCAGGCGCGCTGGAACGAGGCGTTCGACCTCATGAGCGAGGAGGTGCCCCTCTACCCGATTCTGCACCGCCAGCTCCCCACGGCGTGGGACGACGAGCGCCTGGTCGGGTTCGCACCCGTGGCCATGACGGGCCTGTCCTTCCTGGACGTCGGCGTCGCCGCCGAGTGACAGACCGCCGCCGGCGGGACCCCCCACCCCCTGGGTCCCGCCGGCGGTACCACGGACGGGCGACGTCGCCCGTCACGACTCAGAGAGCAGGTGCGCGGTGTCCTCAGCGCTCCGCCTGATCGGCCGCAGGGTCCTCCAGCTCCCGGTCATGATCCTCGGGATCACCTTCCTGGTGTTCTTCGTCATGTCCTTCTCCGACGTCGACCCGGCGCTCATCGCGCTCGGCGAGAGCGCATCGGTCGAGGCGCGCCAGGCCTACCGCGAGGCCAACGGCCTCGAAGGGCCCCTCCTCGCGCGCTACCTGTCCTTCCTGGGCGGGCTCGTGCAGGGCGACCTCGGCACGTTCTCGGCGCGGCAGCAGCCCGTCGTCGACGAGGTCGCGCGCGCCTTCCCGATCACGCTCCAGCTGACGTTCCTCGGCCTCGCGATCGCCGTCGTGGGCGCCCTGGTGCTCGGCGTGCTCGCCGCGGTCTTCCGCGACCGCTGGCCCGACCAGGTCGTGCGGCTGCTGTCGGTCACCGCGCTGTCGACGCCGTCGTTCTGGCTCGCCGTGCTGCTCATCCAGGGCGTCACCCTGGGCCTCGGCGTGCTGCCGTCCTCGGGCCCCCTGCCGGCGATGACCGAGGACCCGGGCGGCTGGCTCGGTCGCATGGCGCTGCCCGCCGTCGCGCTCGCCGTCCCCGTCATCGGGCAGCTGTCCCGCGTGGTCCGCACGGCCGTGGTCGAGGAGCTCGACCGCGACTACGTGCGCACGGCCCTCGGCGCGGGCATCCCGCGGACCGTCGTCGTCGCGCGCAACGTGCTGCGCAACGCGCTCATCACGCCCGTGACCGTGCTCGGCCTGCGCGTCGGCTACCTGCTCGGCGGCGCCGTCGTCATCGAGATCATCTTCGCCCTGCCGGGGATGGGCACGCTCATCCTCAACGGCGTCACCAACAACGAGCCCAACCTGGTGCAGGGGGTGACCCTCACGGTCGCCCTGGCCTTCGTGACCATCAACATCGTGGTCGACCTGCTCTACGTGCTCATCAACCCCCGGATCAGGTCGGTGTGACATGCGACGCCAGCTGACAGAACGCCTCTCCCGGCCGGGTCTGCGCCTGCGCTCCCTGCCCGTGGGCTCGCGCATCGCGCTCGGGTTCGTGCTGCTCGTCGCGCTCATGGCGCTGCTCGCGCCGCTCGTCGCGCAGTTCGACCCGCTGGCCTCGGGGCCGGCCGTCCAGCCGCCCGACGCCGAGCACTGGTTCGGCACCGACCGCCAGGGCCGCGACATCTTCGCCCGGATCGCCTACGGCGCCCGGTACTCGCTCGTCATCGGCCTCGCGGCGACCGGCATCGCGCTCGCCGTCGCCGCCGTGCTCGGCTCGGTCGCCGCGACGGCGCCGCGCTGGATCGCCGAGACGCTCATGCGCGTGCTCGACGTCGTCATGTCCTTCCCGGGCATCGCGCTCGCCGCCGTCTTCGTCACGGTCTTCGGGCAGTCGCTGCCGGTGCTCGTCCTGACGATCGCGTTCCTCTACGTGCCGCAGCTGACGCGCGTCGTCCGGGCCAACGTGCTCGACCAGTACGGCGAGGACTACGTCGCGGCGACCCGGGTCATGGGTGCCTCGACGCCGCGCATCGTCGTGCGGCACGTCGCCCGCAACTGCCTGGGGCCGGTGCTCGTCTTCGCGACCATCCTCGTCGCCGACGCGATCGTGTTCGAGGCGTCGCTGTCCTTCATCCAGGCCGGCATCCCCGACCCCGAGCCGTCCTGGGGCAATATCATCGCCGCAGGCCGGAACCTCGTGATGGCCGGCTACTGGTGGCCGACGTTCTTCCCCGGTCTCATGATCACGCTCACGGTGCTCGCGCTCAACGTGCTGTCCGAGGGCATGACGGACGCGATGGTCGCGCCCCGCGCGCGTGCCGTCGCCGGGTCGCTCGCGGCCGGGGCGACCCCCGTCGCGCCCGACGCCGAGGTCGCCGCCGAGGCCGGCCTCGACGCCGACGTCGACACGGCCGTGGAGGGTGCGCCCGGCGCGATCCCGGACACCGTGCCCGACGCCGTGCCCGCCGCACCGAGCGTGCCGCTCGCCGCGCGCCTCGCAGCGCTGCGCGAGCGCGAGCTCGAGCGCGACGACCGGCACGAGTACGCGGGCGACGCGCCGCCGCTGCTCGACGTCCAGGACCTGTCGATCTCGTTCCCGCGGCACGGCGACGTCGACGTCGTCGACCGCGTGAGCCTCACCGTGCGGCCCGGCGAGACCATGGGCCTGGTCGGCGAGTCGGGCTGCGGCAAGTCGATCACGTCGCTCGCGATCATGGGGCTGCTCGACCCGCGGGCCGACGTCCGTGGCCGCATCCTCTTCGACGGCAAGGACCTGCTCACCATGCCCGCCGCGGAGCGCACGGCGCTGCGCGGTCACGACATCGCGATGATCTACCAGGACGCTCTCAGCTCGCTGAACCCGGCGATGCTCGTCCGGTCGCAGATGGCCCAGCTGACCCGCCGTGGCGGGACGCGCACCGCGCACGAGCTGCTCGAGCTCGTCGGGCTCGACCCCCGCCGCACGCTCGCGTCGTACCCGCACGAGCTCTCGGGCGGCCAGCGCCAGCGCGTGCTCATCGCGATGGCCCTGACCCGCGACCCGCGACTTGTGATCGCCGACGAGCCGACGACGGCGCTCGACGTCACCGTCCAGGCGCAGGTCGTCGAGCTGCTCGACCGGCTCCGCGCCGAGCTCGGCTTCGCGATGCTGTTCGTGTCGCACGACCTCGCCCTGGTCGCGGAGCTCGCCCACCGCGTGACCGTGATGTACGCGGGCCAGGTGGTCGAGCAGGGCCGGACGAGCGAGCTCCTCACCCAGCCCGTGCACGAGTACACGCGCGGCCTGCTCGGCGCCGTCCTGTCGATCGAGCAGGGCTCGGGTCGTCTGCACCAGGTGCCGGGGACCGTCCCGTCGCCGCGCGACTTCCCGGCGGGCGACCGCTTCGCGCCGCGCTCGTCCGACCCGGCCCGGCACGCCGGGGTCACGCCGGTGCGCCGGCAGGTGCCGGGGACCGAGCACTTCTACGCCGCGCACCCGGACGACGCGCCGGTCGAGCCGATCGGAGTCCTGCGATGACCACCTCCACCACCCGGCCGGCGCACGGCCTGCCCGAGGACGCCGTGGTCGAGCTCCGCGACGTCCACGTCACGTACCGGGCGCGCTCGTCCACGCTGTTCCGTCCGCACCTCGTGCACGCCGTCGACGGCGTCTCCCTCGCCGTCCGGCGGGGGCAGACGCTGGGGATCGTCGGCGAGTCGGGGTCCGGCAAGTCGACGACCGCCAAGGTCCTCGTCGGGCTCGAGCGGCCGACGTCGGGCGAGGTGCGGTTCGCGGGCGAGCCTGTGCGCCGCTTCTCGCGTCCGGTGCGCCGGCGCCTCGGCCGCATCGTCTCCGTGGTGTTCCAGGACCCGGCGACGGCGCTCAACGCGCGCATGGTCGTGCGCGACGCGCTCACGGACCCGCTCGAGGTCCACGGCGTCGGCACGCGCGCCCAGCGCGAGGCGCGGGTGCGCGACCTCGTCGGGCTCGTCGGCCTGCCGGCGTCGGCGCTCGACGCGCTGCCGAGCCAGCTGTCGGGCGGCCAGCGGCAGCGCGTCGCCATCGCCCGTGCGCTCGCGCTCGAGCCGCAGGTCGTCGTGGCGGACGAGCCGACGTCGGCCCTCGACGTGTCCGTCCGCGCGCAGATCCTCAACCTGCTCACGGACCTCAAGGACCAGCTGGGCCTCGGGATGGTCTTCATCTCGCACGACATCCAGACCGTCCGCTACGTCTCCGACACCATCGCCGTGATGAGCCGCGGGAAGGTCGTCGAGACCGGACCGACGGACCGGGTCTTCGCCGATGCCCAGGACCCGTACACGCGCACGCTGCTCGCCGCGGCCCCCTCCCTGCTGGCGCCGCGCTGATGGCCGCCCGTCCCGATTCCGTCGCCGGCACGGCCGCGTCTCGAACCACACCCCGATCCACCCCGTCAGGAGCAGTCGTGACCTCGTCCCACCCCACCTTCGCCGGCGTCGTCCCTCCCGTGGTGACGCCCCTGCACCCCGACGGGACGGTCGACCACGCCGGCCTCGAGGCGGTCGTCGAGCACCTCGTGGGTGCCGGCGTGCACGGGCTCTTCGCGCTCGGGTCGACCGGCGAGACGGCGTACCTCACGAACGCCGAGCGCGCCGCCGTCGCGCGCACCGTCGTGTCCGCCGCGGCCGGGCGGGTGCCCGTGATCGCCGGTGCGATCGAGCTCACCGCGGCGCGCGTGCTCGACGCGGCCCGGCCGCTCGTCGACGCGGGCGTCGACGCGGTCGTCGTGACGCCGGCGATCTACGCGATCCAGGACCGTCAGGAGACGGCCGACCACTTCCGGCGCATCGCCGCGGGACTCGACGTGCCGCTGTGGGCCTACGACGTGCCCGTCCGGACGCACACCAAGCTCCCGGCCGACCTGCTCGTCGAGCTCGCGCTCGAGGGCGTGCTCGCGGGCGTGAAGGACTCGTCGGGTGACGACGTCGGCTTCCGCCGCCTCATCGCGCAGAACGCGGCCGTGGGGTCGCCGCTGCGCCTGCTGACGGGGCACGAGGTCGTGGTCGACGCGATGCTGCTCGCGGGCGCCGACGGCGCCGTGCCCGGTCTCGCCAACGTCGACGCCGCGGGCTACGTCCGCCTCTGGGACGCCGCGCAGCGCGGCGACTGGGCGGCGGCCCGCGCCGAGCAGGAGCGGCTCAACGCGCTCTTCGAGATCGTGTTCGCACCCGTCGGCCGCAGCGGCGACGCCGCGGGCGTGGGGGCGTTCAAGGCCGCCATGGCGGCGCAGGGCCTGCTGGCGTCGACCACGATGTCCGCGCCGATCCGTGCCCTCGAGGGGGCCGTCGCCCAGCGCGTGTCCGACGTCGTCGCGGCCGCCGGGCTCGGGCGCTGATGGAGCTCGCGCTGGCCGTCGACCTCGGCGGGACGAAGATCGCGGGCGCGCTCGTCGACCGGGGCGGGCAGGTCGGCCCCGTGAGCACGGTGCCGACCCCCGCGAAGGACGGGCCGGACGTCGTCGTGCGCGCGGTCCGTGGCCTGCTGCGGGACGTGCTGCGCGGCGGCTGGCCGGACCGGCCGGGTGCGGCGGACCCCGGCACGTCGGTGCGGGCGATCGGGGTGGGCACCGCCGGCGTCGTCGACGTGCAGGCCGGGACCATCGTGTCCTCGACCGACACCTTCACCGGGTGGGCGGGGACGCACCTCGGGGCGGAGGTGCGCGCGCTCACCACGGACCTGCTCGAGCGGCCCGTGCCCGTGCACGTGCAGAACGACGTCGACGCGCACGCGCTCGGCGAGTCGTGGCGCGGTGCCGCGGCCGGTGCCCGCAGCGCGCTCGTCGTGGCGGTGGGCACCGGGATCGGCGCGGGCGTGGTGCTCGACGGCACCGTGCTGCGCGGGGCGCACCACGTCGCCGGCGAGCTTGGCCACCTGCCCATCGGCGGCGCCGACCACCTGCGCTGCCCGTGCGGCCGTCCTGGCCACCTCGAGGCGCTCGGGTCGGGCGCCGGCATGCGCCGCCACTACGCGTGGCTGAGCGGCGACGGCTCGGTGCTCGACGCCCGCGGCGTCGTCGCCCTCGCGACGGCGGGCGACCGCACCGCGCGGCAGGCCGTGCGTGAGTCCGCTGCCGCCGTCGGACGGGGCATCGCCGCCGTCGTCACGGTGCTCGACCCCGAGGTCGTCGTCGTCTCCGGCGGCGTCGCGGAGGCGGGGCCCCTGTGGTGGCGGCCGATGGAGCAGGCGCTGCGCGCCGAGCTCGTCGACGTGCTCGAGGACGTGCCGGTGCTGCCCGGGAGCCTGGGCGTCGCGGCGCCGCTCCTCGGCGCGGCCGCCTCGGCGTGGCGCCTGGTGGACGCGGCATGAGCGGCGAGGCACTGGTCGGCCGGCTGCGGGGCGGCCTCGTCGTCTCGTGCCAGGCGTACCCCGGCGAGCCCATGCGGGACCCGCGGACGATGGTCCAGGTCGCGCGCGCCGCGGCGGCCGGGGGTGCGGTCGCCGTCCGGCTGCAGGGGGTGGACGACGTCGCGCTGGGCGTCATCGAGCTCGGGGTGCACGCCCCGGACGTGCCGGTGATCGGCATCTGGAAGGACGGGTCGGACGGCGTCGTCATCACGCCGACGCTCGACCACGCCCGTGCCGTCGCCGCCGCCGGGGCGCACGTCGTCGCGCTCGACGGGACGCGGCGGGCCCGCCCCGACGGACGGACGCTCGCCAAGACGGTCCGGGCGCTGCGGGCGGAGCACGACGTGCTCGTCATGGCGGACTGCGGCTCGCTCGACGACGCGCTCGCGGCGGCGGACGCGGGGTGCGACCTCATCGGCACGACGCTCGCCGGCTACACCGGGGAGCGCCCGCGCACCGACGGGCCGGACCTCGAGCTGGTCGCGCAGGTGGCGGCGGCGACGCACGTCCCGGTGGTCGCCGAGGGCCGGATCAGCACGCCCGCGCAGGCGGCCGCCGCGCTGGTCGCCGGTGCCACGACGGTGTGCGTCGGCACCGCCATCACGCACCCGACGACGATCACCGGCTGGTTCGTCGACGCGCTGACGGGTGCGCGCGAGGAGGGCGGCCGCGGATGGAGGTGGTGATCACCGACGCGGCGACCGCCGCCCGCCTCGCGGCCGACGTGGTGGAGCGTGTGCTGCGGTCGCACGAGGCGCCGGTGCTCGGGCTCGCCACCGGCTCGAGCCCGCTCGCCGTGTACGAGGAGCTCGTCGCGCGCCACGCCGCGGGCCTGTCGTTCGCCCGCGCGCGCGCCTTCACGCTCGACGAGTACGTCGGGCTGCCGGCGGGGCACCCCGAGCGGTACCGGGACGTGATCGAGCGCGAGCTGACCGGGCGGGTCGACCTCGCGCCGGACGCCGTGGCCGGGCCCGACGGGCTCGCCGACGACCTCCCGGCGGCGTGCGCGGCCTACGAGGCCGTGATCGTCGCGGCCGGCGGGGTCGACGTGCAGCTGCTGGGCATCGGCACCGACGGGCACATCGCGTTCAACGAGCCGGGCTCCTCGCTCGCGTCTCGCACGCGCGTCAAGACGCTGACGGAGCAGACGCGTCGCGACAACGCGCGGTTCTTCGGCGGCGACGTCGACGCCGTGCCCCGACACTGCCTCACCCAGGGTCTCGGCACGATCCTCGAGGCGAGGCACGTCGTCCTGCTCGCCTCGGGACGCGCCAAGGCCGAGGCGGTGCACCAGATGGTCGAGGGGCCGGTCTCGGCGATGTGGCCGGCATCGGTGCTCCAGCTGCACCCGCACGTGACCGTGCTCGTCGACGAGGCCGCCGCCGCTCGGCTGCAGCAGGCGGCCTACTACCGGGAGACGTGGGCGACCAAGCCGGCGTGGCAGGGCCTCTGACCGCAGGCCGCGCCGCCGAGGTCGACATCCGGGGCCGAGGTCGATGTCCGCGGGTGTCGTCCTCGGCCGGGAGTGTCGGCCTCGGCGGGGGTCGGGTGCCCGCCTGCCGGGTCAACTCCGGCGTCCGGTGTGCCGATGGACCGGCGTGGACGGACGTGGAGCGAGCCGGTGGGTGTGACGGGGTGGGTGTGACGCGGTGGGTGTGACGGGGTGGGCGGGGGAGCGGTGGGCACGCCGCGGGCCTGGGATGCGCCGACCTGATCTGACGACCGTGCCGCTCGTCGTCGAGCGGGCGCTGCACGTCGCGGCGCCGGCCGAGCGCGCGCTCGCCGTGCTCGCGGACCCGGCGAGCACGGCCTTCACGGCCGGCGAACCCGGCGGGTTCGGCTTCGTCGTGCCGGGGACTCCGGCGGGCGCCGTCGGCGAGCGGCGCGTCGTCGTCCACCCGGACCCGTGGAGCTCGGCGCTCATCGCTGCGGTGGCCGACGTGGTCGACGTCGTCCCCGGGCGCCGCGTCGTCGTGCTGCCGCGCGGCGCCGGCCGGCCCCTGCGCCGGACGATGACGGCCGAACCGACCGGCCCGGACAGCTGCGTGCTGCGGGTCGCGCTCGACGCGTTCGCGCCCGCGAGCGGCATCGCTCTGATGCAGGAGACGCTTGGCCCGGAGCTCGAGCACGCCCTCGCCGCGGTGGCGCACCACCTGGGCGTCGGACCGCCGCCCGCGCCGCCCCACGAGAGCGTCGTCCTGCGCAACATCCGCAAGGACGACGAGCGGAGGGCCTGGCGGAGCGCAGGGGTACCCCGCGTGACGGTGCGGGTGCACGCGTCGGTCGACGTCGCCGCCCCGCCCCTGCGGGCCTGGCTCGCCGTCCTCGACGCCCGGCACGACCACTGGTGGCAGCACGACCCCGACGCCGTCGCGTTCACGGTGCCCGGTACGCCGTCGGGTCAGGTCGGCGAGCTGCGGTGCGTCGTCGCGCACGGCTCGAGCGGCCTCGAGGCGACGTTCGCGGAGACGGTCGCGGTGGACGAGGGCGCGGCCTTCGTGACGCGCGACCGTGGGTTCTTCGCGGGCGTCCGGACGACGTGGGTCGAGCCGGCGACGGGCGGCACGCGGGTGACGCGCGAGGCCGTTCTCGACCTGCTCGACGGCAGCCCGGAGGCGCACGCGCGGCAGACCGCCGCCCTCGGCCGGGGCCTCGACGCCCTCGTGCGGCACCTCACCGCCTGACCGGTCCCACCCGGGGCTGGTGCTCTGAAGAACGTTGTCGATAACGTTATCGAGCGCTCCGGCGGTGCTGCCGGCGCCCGGTCGACGGCGACCGGCGGCCGCGGCGGGACGTCCCGCCCCGTGCGACAGGGGCTCGCGTGTCCACCACCCGTAGCGCGCGCTCGACCGCCGCGAGCGTCGCCCTGTCCTACGTCCTCTTCGTCTTCGTCGGCGTGAGCGCCGCGGTCGGCGGGGTGCTGCTGCCCGCGCAGATCCGCGACTACGACGTCGACATGGCGACCATCGGGCTCACCTTCTTCACGTCGTCCGCGGGCTTCTTCCTCGCCGGGTCGAGCACCGGGGCGCTCGTGCACCGCCTCGGCACGCGGTGGTCGCTCGTCGGGGGCGGCGTGCTCTACGTCCTGGCCGCGGTCGCGACGGCGGCGCGCCCGTCGTTCGTCGTCTTCGTGCTGGTCCAGGCGGTGGCCGGCTACGGCGTCGGCGTCCTCGAGTCGGTCCTCAACGCGTACCTGTCGCAGCTGCCGTCGGCGACCACCCTCCTCAACCGCCTCCACGCGTTCTTCGGCGTCGGCGCGCTGCTCGGCCCTGCGCTCGCGGCGCGCCTGCTCGAGACGATGGAGTGGACCGCCGTCTGGTGGGTGCTCGCGGCGCTCGCGGTGCCGCTCGTGGTCGCCGTCGCCGTCGTGTTCCCGCGTGCTGCGGCCCGCCCCGGGGCCGCCACCACTGAGCCGGACGACGCGCCGCAGCACCGTCCCGGGCTGCTGCTCGCCGTCCTGCGTGAGCGGGCCGTGCTCCTCGCCGCCGTCTTCCTCACGGTCTACCTGGGGGTCGAGATCAGCGTCGGCACGTGGGCGTTCACCGACCTCGTCGAACGGCACGCCGCGCCCGAGCTCGCCGCGGGCTACGCCGTGAGCGCCTACTGGTCGGGGCTCACGCTCGGCCGTTTCGTGCTCAGCCCGCTCGCGACGCGCCTCGGCCTCGGGGTCGGGCAGCTCGTGGGCGGCTGCCTCGGCGCCGTCCTGGGCGCGGTGGCTGTCGTGTGGCTCGCACCGACGGCGGCCCTGGCCACCGTCGGCCTGACCCTGCTCGGCTTCTTCCTCGGCCCCCTGTTCCCGACGGCGATAGCCGTCGTGCCGCGGCTGACGACCGCGGCCCACGTGCCGACGGCGATCGGCGCGATGAACGCCGTCTCGGTCGTCGGCGGCTCGGCACTGCCGTGGCTCGGCGGCGCGCTCGCCGGCGGGGTGGGCATCGAGGCGCTGCTGCCCTACGTGCTCGCGCTCGCCGTCGTGCAGGCGCTCGTGTGGCGCGGCGTCGCCCGGCGCATGGCGCCCGCGTGAGCGCGGGCGTCGGCCGGACGACAGCGCGGGCCCGGACGCCGGTCGGGCGCCCACGTGAGGTCAGACGCCGGCCCGACGGTCCCCGTCAGGCGCCGCGGCCCGTCTTCCCCTGGAGCCGGTCGATCATCTCGGACGCCTGCGCCTTCGTGAGCCCCTCGGGGACGTCCTCCCCGGCCTCGCGCGCGAGCGTCTGCAGGTAGCTGTGCTGCGGGCCGGTCATGGGCTCGTCGCCCGTGACCCAGTCCTCCGGGTCCTTCTCGGGGCTGCCGACGCCCGGGCCGCCGTCGAGCGGCGCGCTCGGGTCGGTCGACCCCGGCGGCTCGGTCTCGTCCGCCTCGCTGCCCATCTCGACCCCCTCGGCCATCGCCACGCCGCCGGGGCCCTGGCCGGTCTCGGGGTCGGCGGTCAGGTCGGCGTCGCCCGCGGGCGTGAAGGACGGGTCCGGGTCGGGCAGGGGCTGCTGGGGTGCGTCGCTCGTCATGGGTCCTTGCTACTCCAGCCCACCGACACCGGCATCCGGAGGCGGTCGCGTCAGGGTCCGGCCGGGCCGGTCGTCGGGCGGCATCCGCCGGCGCTGCGACCCGAGCCCGTCCCCGCCACGTCATCCCAGGGGTGCACCTCGGGACGAACCACGGTAAACGTAGGAACTCACCATCCTCCGACCCGAACGGCAGGCACTGCGATGAAGCAGAGCACCTCGCTGTCCCGGGTGGGCCGGTCCGCTGCGGCAGTACTCCTCGCCGCCGGTCTCGCGCTCACCGCAACCCCCGCGACGGCCGGGGGAGGTGGCGGGCACGGCGGTGGCCACGGCGGCGGAGGTCACGGTGGTGGGCACGGCGGCGGCAACGCCGACGCGCGCGGCACCGACTACACCAACCCCGTGAGCGCCCCCTTCGCCGACACGTTCGCCGACCCCGCCGTGATCCGCGGCAAGGACGGCTACTGGTACGCCTACGGCACGACCGACCCGCTGCGGGAGGGGGAGGGCGTCTTCCACACCCTGCCGATGGCGCGCTCGACCGACCTCGTGAGCTGGGAGTACGTGGGCGACGCGTTCACCGAGGCGAACCGCCCCACGTGGGCCGCGCCCGACGGCGGCCTGTGGGCGCCGGACATCCGCTACGTCGACGGCGAGTACCGCCTCTACTACGTCGTGACGTCCACGACCGTGACCGAGGGGCCGAACGACAACGCGATCGGCGTCGCGACGGCGCCCACGCCCGTCGGGCCCTGGACCGACTCGGGCGACCCCGTGGTCGACCCGCGTCCCGGTGGCAGCGGCAACCCCGACGACTTCCGGTGGACCTTCGACCCGTCCCACGTCGTCGGCCCGGACGGCACGGAGTACCTGTTCTACGGCTCCTACTACGGCGGCATCTTCGTCACCGAGCTGGACGAGACCGGCACGGAGGCCGTGGGCGAGCCGACGCAGGTCGCGATCGACAACAAGTACGAGGGCGCCTACGCCCTGTGGCGCGACGGGTTCTGGTACCTGTTCGTCTCGTCGGCCAACTGCTGCGCGGGTCCCGCCACGGGGTACAGCGTGCACGTCGGGCGGTCGGAGTCGATCACCGGCCCGTACGTGGACCGCGAGGGTGTGGAGCTCACGGTGTCGCGCGCCGGCGGCACCCCGGTGCTCGCGCCCAACGGCAACGAGTGGATCGGCACCGGCCACAACGCCGTCGTCACCGACCTCGCGGGGCAGGACTGGATCGTCTACCACGCGATCGACCGGGCGGACCCGTACCTCGACGGCACGGACGGCATCAACGAGCGGCCCATGCTCATCGACCGGCTCGACTGGGTCGACGGCTGGCCCACGGCGAACGCCGGCGCCTGGGCGTCGTCGGGCGCGCAGGACGGCCCCATCACGTCCGGGCGCGCGGTGACGACGTTCGACCGGGGGATCCGCGCGCCGTGGACGGGCGACGCCTGGCGCACGGCCTCCGACGACCAGGCCGGCACGCACGCCGTCTCCCGCCGTGCGGGCACGCTCGTCACGAAGCACACGGTCACGGGTGACGTGCGGGTCGAGGCGGACGTGCGACTCGACGGCGACGCGGCGGGCGGCGTCGTCGCCGCGCTGCGCGAGCGGGGGCACGGGCACGGGCACGGGCGGCACGACGAGTCGGCGTCGGCGGAGACCGCCCGGGGCGGTGGCGACCGCGGGCGCGACCCGACGCCCGAGCGCATCGCCGCGTACGTCGACCAGACGTCGGGCGAGCTCGTGCTCGAGTCCACGGGACGCGGCGGTGCGCGGGCCGCGGCGCCCGTCCCGGCGGGGACCGACCTGACCACGTGGCACTCGCTCGTGCTCGAGGTCGCCGACGGCGTCGCGTACGCCGAGCTGAGCAACGCCCGCCTCGGTGACCCGGTCGCCGTCGTGAGCCTCGACCTCCGGCGGCACACGCGGACCTCTGGTGCGGCGGGTGCGCTGGCGACCGGCGCGGGCGTGCACGTCGACAACCTCAGCGCCGTGCCGCTCGCCAACGAGGTGACCGAGGCCGTGCCGCAGCCCGTGCCCGGTGAGCTCGTCGAGTCCCTCGAGTTCGACGACGGGCTCGGCGAGGGTTGGGAGGTCGTGCGCGACCCGCAGGTCACGGTCGAGGACGGCCAGCTGGTGTGGCAGGTCGAGCCGACCGACCTCGTCGGGGCCGGCGGGACGGCGGGCCTCCTGCTGCGCGACGCGCCCGACGGCGACTGGACCGTCGAGACCCGGCTGACCATCGACCTCGGCGTGGAGGATATCCGCAACTACCAGCAGGGGGGCCTGATCGCGTACGTCGACGACGACCTGTTCGCCCGGCTGTCGCACGTGGCGATCTGGAACACGCGGCAGACGGAGTTCGGGTACGAGCTGCCCTACGCGGGCGGCACCCGGTACGGCGGGACGATCGTCGGGCCGCCGTCGGACACCACGCTGCTGCGGCTCGTGCACCGGACCGACGAGGCCGGCGAGCACGAGGTGCAGGCGTTCACGAGCGCGGACGAGGGAGCGACGTGGGTCGCGGGCGGGGTCTGGACGTTCCCGGCCGGGTCCGACATCAAGGTCGGCCTGCTCGCGCACGGCCTGCAGGGCGGCGGCGCGCCGGCGACGGCGCAGTTCGACTACCTGCGCATCCACGCCGACTGACGGCACGCGGCGTGCGGCCCGCCCGGGTGGCCGGGCCGCACGC
>NZ_JACVQL010000051.1 GCF_019733465.1 Actinotalea ferrariae
GCGCGGGCTCGGTGTGCCGCGGCGCGGCGTCGGCGGCGTCGGTGGGGCGGTGCGCGCCCTCGTCGTCGAGCCGGCGGCCCGCGGCGAGCATCCCGAAGGACACGTCGGTCGCGACCACGTCGGCCCCACGGCCGCGGAGCCAGCGCGAGCACTGCGCCGCACCGGACCCGACCTCGAGCACGCGACGACCCCCGACGTCGCCCAGCAGGCGCGCCTCCTCCTCGCGCAGGCCCTCGGGGCACCAGCGGAAGTCGGCCGGGCCGAGGAACTCCCCGTGCTCGGCGAGGTACTCCGCGGCGTTCTCGTCCCACCACCCGCGGGCGGCGCCGCCCCCGGCCTCGTCGGGGACCGCGGCGAAACCGGCCTGGTTGGGCAAGAGAGGGTCCATGGCAGTAGTTTCGCCGAGTCCCTGATGTGACCGACCGGTAACAACGGCGTGACACGGTGCGGTTACGTTCGGCGCGTCCGGACGCGAAGGTGGCGCCGGGACGTGCAGGACCGAGGACGAGCAGGACCTGACGCATCAGAGCCCACGACATGCAGTACCCCAAACATGTTGTACCCACGAGAGGTGATCGTGTGAGGACCGTAGTGAGGGTGACGGCGCTGGCCGCCGCAGCCGCGATGGCGCTGACGGCGTGCGCGGCAAGTGAACGAGAGGGCGGGGGCGGCGAGGCCACCGGCAGCGACGAGGGCGGACGGGACACGTTCATCTTCGCGGCGTCGGCGGACCCGGCGTCGCTCGACCCGGCCTTCGCCAACGACGGTGAGTCGTTCCGCGTGGCCCGGCAGATCTTCGAGGGGCTCGTCGGCACGCAGCCGGGCACGGCGGACCCCGCGCCCCTCCTGGCGGAGGACTGGGAGGTCAGCGAGGACGGCCTGACCTACACGTTCGACCTCAAGGAGGACGTGACGTTCCACGACGGCACGCCCTTCGACGGCGAGGCCGTGTGCGCCAACTTCGAGCGCTGGAACAACTTCACCGGGATCCAGCAGTCGGAGAGCCTCTCCTACTACTGGCAGAAGGTGAACGGCGGCTTCGCGTCGAGCGACGTCCCCGAGCTCGACGGCACGGGCAAGTACGACAGCTGCGAGGCGCCCGACGCCTCGACGGCCGTCATCACGATGAAGAGCCCGCTGCCCGAGTTCATCTCGGCGCTGTCGCTGCCGGCGTTCTCCATGCAGTCGCCGACGGCGATGGAGGAGTACGGAGCCGACGACGTCACCGGCGCCGCCGACGCCCCGATCCTGCCCGAGTACGCGACCGCGCACCCGACCGGCACCGGCCCCTACGTCTTCGAGTCGTGGACCTCCGGCCAGGAGGTCGTGCTCGTCGGCAACCCCGACTACTGGGGTGAGCAGGGCCAGATCCAGCGGATCGTCTTCCCCGTGATCTCCGACGCCACGGCGCGCCGCCAGGCGCTCCAGGCCGGCGACATCGATGGCTACGACCTGGTCGGCCCGGCCGACGTCGTCGCGCTCGAGGAGGAGGGCTTCCAGATCGTCAACCGCGAGCCCTTCAACATCCTCTACCTGGGCATGAACCAGGCGAACCCCGAGCTGGCGGACCTCAAGGTGCGTCAGGCGATCGCCCACGCGATCAACAAGGAGGCGCTCGTCGCGCAGACGCTGCCCGAGGGCACCGAGGTCGCGACCAACTTCGTGCCGCCGTCGGTCGCCGGCTGGAGCGACCAGGTCGCGACGTACGAGTACGACCCGGAGAAGGCCAAGGCGCTGCTGGCCGAGGCCGGCAAGTCGAACCTGACCATCGACTTCAACTACCCGACGAACGTGTCGCGCCCGTACATGCCGACGCCGGAGCAGGTGTTCCAGTCGATCAGCGCCGACCTGCAGGAGGTCGGGATCACGATCAACCCGGTCCCCGAGCCGTGGTCGCCCGAGTACCTCGACCGCATGCAGGGCACGCCCGACCACGGCCTGCACCTGCTGGGGTGGACCGGTGACTACAACGACACCTACAACTTCATCGGCGTCTTCTTCGGGGCACCGGCGAACGAGTGGGGCTTCAACGACCCCGAGCTGTTCGAGATGATCGGCGACGCGCGCTACCAGACGAGCGTCGAGGACCAGACCGCGGCCTACGAGGCAGCCAACGAGGCCATCCTCGAGCGCCTCCCCGGGGTCCCGCTCGCGCACCCGGTGCCCTCGCTCGCCTTCAGCCCGAAGGTGCACGAGTACCCGGCGTCGCCCGTGCAGGACGAGGTCTTCAACGTCATCACGCTCGACGACTGATCGATGGCCCGACTCGTCCTGCAGCGGCTCGCGCTGCTGATCCCGACGCTGTTCGGGCTCTCGATCCTGCTGTTCCTGTGGGTGCGCGCTCTCCCGGGAGGCCCGGCAACGGCCCTCCTGGGGGAGCGCGCGACCCCGGAGGCGGTCGAGCGGCTCAACAGGCTGTACGGCTTCGACCAACCGCTGCACGAGCAGTACGTCCGGTGGCTCGGGCAGCTCCTCCAGGGCAACTTCGGGGTCTCGAGCCGCACCCGGCTCCCGGTCCTCGAGGAGTTCCTCAACCGGTTCCCCGCGACCATCGAGCTGACGATCCTCGCGCTGGTCATCGCGGTCGGCGTCGGCATCCCGCTCGGCTACGTCGCCGCCCGGTACCGCGGCAGGTTCCTCGACCACGGGACCGTCGTGGCATCGCTCATCGGGGTCACGATCCCGGTGTTCTTCCTGGCGTTCCTGCTCAAGTACCTGTTCGCGGTCCAGCTCGGCTGGTTCCCGTCGGCGGGCAGGCAGAGCCCCGCGATGATCGCGACCCATCCGACGGGCTTCTACGTCCTGGACGGCCTGCTCACGCGTGAGTGGGACGCGGCGTGGGACGCGCTGCTGCACCTCGTGCTGCCGGCGCTCGCGCTCGGCTCCATCCCGCTCGCGATCATCGCCCGCATCACGCGCGCCTCGGTCATCGAGGTCCAGAGCGCCGACTACGTGCGGACGGCGAAGGCGAAGGGGCTCAAGGCGCCCCGGCTGCGCCGTCGGGTGGTGCTGCGCAACGCGATGCTGCCGGTCGCGACGACGATCGGCCTCCAGGTCGGCCTGCTCCTCTCCGGAGCGGTGCTGACCGAGACGGTCTTCGCGTTCAACGGGATCGGCAGCTTCCTCGCCGACGCGGTGTTCGACCTCGACTACGCGGTGCTCCAGGGCTTCATCCTCTTCATCGCCGTGGTGTACGCGCTGGCCAACCTGGCCGTCGACATCTCCTACGGCATCATCGACCCCCGGATGCGAGCGCGCCGATGACCGACCCGACGAGCGCCGCGGCCGGCCCGACCGGCGTCGCGCTGCCCACCGGCACGGGGACCCCGACGACCGACGCGCCTCGCGGCGGCCCACGCCGCGGTGCGCAGGACGAGGGCGCGAGCATCTGGCGCGTCGCCCTGCGGCGCCTGCGGCGCAACCCCGGCGCGATCATCGGCGCGGTCATCGTGCTGCTCTTCGTGCTGGTCGCGCTCCTCGCACCGGTGCTCGCCCCGTACGCCGAGGGTGCGCTGCCCGGACGTGCGGAGATCCGGCCGACCTTCATCCCCGGGCCGTCCGACGACTACCTGCTCGGGCTGGACCGGTACGGCGGCGACCTGCTGTCGAAGCTCATCTGGGGCGCGCGGGCGTCGCTCCTCGTGGGTGTCCTCTCGACGCTGCTCGGCCTCCTCGGCGGGGCGCTCCTCGGCCTGCTCGCCGGGGCGTTCGGCGGCTGGGTCGACACCGCGACGATGCGCCTGGTCGACCTCATGCTGTCCGTGCCGTCGCTGCTCCTGGCGGTCTCGGTGGCCGCGGTCATCGGCCAGTCGCCGACCGCCGTCGTCATCGCGATCGGCGTCGTGCAGGTGCCGATCTTCGCGCGCCTCCTGCGCGGCACGATGCTCGCCGAGCGCGGCCAGGACTACGTGCTCGCCGCGCGGTCGCTGGGGCTGTCGCGCCGCACGGTCACGATGAGCCACGTGCTGCCCAACAGCCTCGGGCCCGTCATCGTGCAGGCGACGCTCATGCTCGCCACCGCCGTCATCGAGGCGGCCGCCCTGTCCTTCCTCGGCCTCGGCGGCGGCTCGCCGACGACGGCCGAGTGGGGGCGCATGCTCACCGCCGCGCAGAACGAGCTCGAGGTCGCACCGCGGCTCGCGCTGTGGCCCGGCTTCTGCATCGCGGTCACAGCCCTCGGCTTCACGCTGTTCGGCGAGGCCCTTCGCGAGGCGCTCGACCCACGGACGAGGGGACGCTGACCCGCATGACCACCACTTCCGGCCCGGGCGAGGCTCGTCCGGGCGGCACGACGCCGCTCCTGAGCATCCGTGACCTCGAGGTCTCGTTCCGCACGGAGCAGGGGACCACGACGGCCGTCCGCGGCGCGTCGTTCGACGTCCACGCCGGCGAGACCGTCGCGATCGTCGGCGAGTCCGGCTCCGGCAAGTCGACCACCGCGATGGCCGTCATCGGCCTGCTGGCCCAGAACGGCCACGTCAGCGGCGGCCAGATCCTCTTCGAGGGCAAGGACATCACCAGGCTCGGCGGCGCGGGGCTCGCGCGCATGCGTGGGACGGACATCGGCATGGTCCCGCAGGACCCGATGTCCAACCTCAACCCGGTGGTCCGGGTCGGCGCGCAGATCGTCGAGGCGCTCGAGGACAACGGCGTCGCGCGCGGTGCCGAGGCGCGTCGACGCACCGTCGAGCTGCTCGAGGAGGCGGGGCTGCCCGACGCCGAGCGCCGCGCCCAGCAGTACCCGCACGAGTTCTCGGGCGGCATGCGGCAGCGCGCGCTCATCGCGATGGGCCTGTCCTGCCGGCCGCGCCTGCTCATCGCGGACGAGCCGACGTCGGCTCTCGACGTGACCGTGCAGCGGACGATCCTCGACCGCCTCGAGCAGCTGACCGGTGAGCTGGGCACCGCGGTGCTGCTCATCACGCACGACCTCGGCCTCGCGGCCGAGCGCGCGAGCCGGGTCGTCGTCATGTACCGCGGCGAGGTCGTCGAGACCGGGCCGGCGGCCCAGCTCCTCACGGACCCGCAGCACGAGTACACCCGGCGGCTCCTCGCGGCCGCGCCGTCGCTCGCCTCGCGGCGCATCCAGATCGCGAAGCAGTCGGGCGCGACCGAGGCCGTGGCCGACGACCTCCTCGCGGCGTCCGCCGAGGCGCCCCCCGCGGCGGCGGACGACCCGATCGTCGAGGTCGACGACGTCACCAAGGTGTTCCACCTGCGCGGCGAGGGGCTGTTCTCGCGCGGGACGGACTTCACGGCCGTCGACCACGTGAGCTTCACGATCCCGCGCGGGTCGACCATGGCGATCGTGGGCGAGTCCGGCTCGGGGAAGTCGACCGTCGCGCGCATGATGCTCGACCTGCTCCCGCCCACGTCCGGGACCATCCGCTTCAACGGCGAGGTGGTGGGCGGCGAGCGTGCCGACCGCCGGGCGGAGGTGAGGTTCCGGCGGCAGGTCCAGCCGATCTTCCAGGACCCGTACTCGTCCCTCGACCCGCTGTACACGATCTACCGGACCATCGAGGAGCCGCTGCGGGCGCACGGCGAGGGCTCGGCCGCGGACCGCCGCGAACGCGTGCTGCAGCTCATGGACGACGTCGCGCTCTCACCGGACCTGCTGCGCCGGTACCCGGGCGAGCTCTCGGGCGGTCAGCGGCAGCGCGTGGCGATCGCGCGTGCCCTCGCGCTGAACCCCGATCTCGTGGTGTGCGACGAGGCGGTCTCGGCGCTCGACGTCATCGTGCAGTCGCAGATCCTGCACCTGCTCGCGGACCTGCAGCAGCGGCTGGGACTGAGCTATCTGTTCATCAGCCACGACCTCGCGGTGGTCCGGCAGATCGCGGACCAGGTGTGCGTCATGGAGCGCGGCCGCATCGTCGAGCAGGGCTCGGTCGACGACGTCTTCGACAACCCGCAGCAGCCGTACACGCAGGCCCTCCTCGACGCGATCCCCGGGCGCAGCCTGGCCCTCGCGGTCGGCGACTGATCTCACGTCACCGGGCAGGACCGGACCTGGCAGTGCCGGACCTGACAGGACCGGGACGGACGGCCCGGCCGGTCGACCCGTCGCGTCGCTAGGGTGACGGCGCGGGCCGAGCACCGGTGCCGGCCCGCGCCCCCCCACCTCGCGACGAAGGAGCTCGCCCATGCGCGTCGGACTGCTCACCGGAGGCGGGGACTGCCCCGGGCTCAACGCGGCGATCCGCGCCGTCGTCAAGCACGGGGAGGGCACCTACGGGCACTCGATCATCGGCTTCCGCAACGGCTGGAAGGGTGTCGTCGACGGTGACGTGCTCCCGCTCGGGCGGGCGCACATCCGCAACGTCCTGCCCACGGGCGGGACGCTCCTCGGCACCGCGCGGTTCCACCCCCACGCGGACGACGGCGGGATCGACGCCGTGCTCGCGACGCTCGAGGCCGAGCGCATCGAGGCGCTCATCTGCATCGGCGGCGACGGCACGCTCCACGCGGCCAGCAAGGTCGCGGACGCGGGCGTCCGCATCGTCGCCATCCCCAAGACGATCGACAACGACGTCGAGGGGACCGACCTGTCGATCGGTTTCCACACCGCGGTCAACATCGCCACGGAGGCGATCGACCGGGTGCACACGACGGCGGAGAGCCACAACCGCGTCATGGTCGTCGAGGTGATGGGCCGGCACGCGGGCTGGATCGCCGTCAACGCGGGCATGGCCGGCGGCGCGGAGCTCGTGCTCGCGCCCGAGGAGCCGTTCGACATCGACCAGGTGGTCAAGTTCCTCAAGCACCGGCACCGCGCGCACGCGAGCTTCTCGATCGTCGTCGTGGCCGAGGGCGCCATGCCGCGCGAGGGCGGCTCGATGGACTACCGCACGCAGCTCGGGAAGTTCGGCGAGATCGTAGCCGGCGCGATCGGCGAGCGGCTCGCCTCCGAGATCGAGCAGCGCACGGGCTTCGAGACGCGGGTCACGATCCTCGGGCACGTGCAGCGCGGCGGCGCGCCGACGCCGACCGACCGCATCCTGGGCAGCCGCTTCGGCGTCGCGGCGATGGACGCGATCTCGGCAGGGACGACCGGTGTCATGACCGCGCTCCGCGGCGACCGCGTCGAGCTCGTCCCGCTCGCCGACGTGGCCGGACGGGTCAAGCGGGTCCCGGCGGACATGCTGCGCACGGCCAAGGTGCTCGCCTGAGCACGACCGGCGGGCCGGGGCGGCGCGTCGCCGTCGTCGGGGCGGGCGTCAGCGGCCTGGCGCTCGCCACGTTCCTCGCGCGCGACGGGTGGCACGTCACCGTGCTCGAGCGCACGCCCGACCTCGGACCGGTCGGTGCCGGGATCCTGCTGCAGCACCTGGGTCAGCAGGTCGCCCACCGGCTCGGCATCGGCGAGGCGCTGCGCGCGCTGTCCGCGCCGGTCCGGCGGGTCGACGGCGCGACGACGTCGGGCATGACGACGATGAGCTTTGCGTACGCCGACGGCGTGCCGGGCGCGATGGGGTGGGGCGTGCACCGGGGCGACCTCTTCACGCTGCTCCACGAGGCCGCGGTCGACGCGGGGGCCGTCGTGGTGCCGCGCTGCGAGGTCGTCGGCCTGCGCCGGAGCGGCACGGGGTGGTCTGTCGAGGCGGCCGACGGCGTCGTGCACGGACCGTTCGACCTCGTGGTCGGGGCCGACGGTGCCGGCTCGCGGGTCCGCGCGCTCGCCTTCGAGCCGCGCACGGACCGACGGTACGGCTGGGGCGCGGTGTGGGCGATCGTGCCCGACCCCGAGCACCTCGCGGGCGACGCGCTGGTGCAGCGCTGGCGCGACACGCGGACGACGCTCGGCCTGCTGCCGACCGGACGCGACCGCGTCTCGATCTTCTGGTCCGTCCGAGCGCGCGAGGCCGACGCCGTCGTCGCCGCCGGACCGGCGGCGTTCGTCGACCGGGTGGCGCCGCTCGCCGGCCGCTTCGCGCCGCTCGTCGAACGAGTCGCGGACGTGGGGCTGCTCCCGGCCCGCTACCGCGACGTCGTCGTGGGCTCGCCGGTGGGGGACCGGGTCGTCCTCGTCGGCGACGCCGCGCACGCGATGAGCCCGCAGCTCGGCATCGGGGCCAGCATGGGCCTGGCCGACGCGTGGTCGCTCGCGTGGGCCCTGCGTGAGCACCGCGACGTCGGTGCGGCGCTCGCCGCGCACGCGGACCTCCGACGCCGCCACGTCACCGCCTACCGGTGGCTGTCGATGCTGCTGACGCCGGTGTTCCAGTCCGGCCTCGTCCCGATCGGCCCGCCGCGGGACGCCGCGCTCGCCGTCGCGTGCCGCACCGGGTTCGTCCGGCGCCAGGCGGTCTCGCTGCTCATGGGCACCCGGCTCCTGCCGCGGGGGACGTGGTCGCTGCCGGGCTGACGCGGGCTGACGCGGGCGCGGGGGCCGGCGAGGTCCGGCGTGCATGCACCCGCGCGGCAGTCTTTGCCCTCCTTCGTGGCACCGCGTAAGATCGACGGCGGTGTGACGTGCCTTCGTCACGCTGGTCTGCCGGTCCGTCCGCACGTGCCCGCCTCGCGGCCCGTCGCCCCGGTCCCGGCGCATCCCGCACCATCCCTGTCCGCACTACTCCCTGTCCGCATCGGAGCTCGACACTCAATGACCATCTCCACCCCGACGAAGTCGGCCCCTCAGGTCGCGATCAACGACATCGGCTCGGCTGAGGACTTCCTCGCCGCCATCGACGCGACCATCAAGTACTTCAACGACGGCGACATCGTCGAAGGCACCATCGTCAAGGTCGACCGGGACGAGGTCCTCCTCGACATCGGTTACAAGACCGAGGGCGTGATCCCCTCCCGCGAGCTCTCCATCAAGCACGACGTCGACCCCGACGAGGTCGTCAAGGTCGGCGACGCGGTCGAGGCCCTGGTGCTCCAGAAGGAGGACAAGGAGGGTCGCCTGATCCTGTCCAAGAAGCGCGCGCAGTACGAGCGCGCCTGGGGCACGATCGAGAAGATCAAGGAGGAGGACGGCGTCGTCACCGGCACCGTCATCGAGGTCGTCAAGGGTGGCCTCATCCTCGACATCGGCCTGCGCGGCTTCCTCCCCGCGTCGCTCGTCGAGATGCGTCGCGTCCGCGACCTCCAGCCGTACGTCGGCAAGGAGATCGAGGCGAAGATCATCGAGCTCGACAAGAACCGCAACAACGTCGTCCTCTCGCGCCGTGCCTGGCTCGAGCAGACGCAGTCCGAGGTGCGCTCGACCTTCCTGCAGACCCTGCAGAAGGGCCAGGTCCGCCCCGGTGTCGTCTCCTCGATCGTCAACTTCGGTGCGTTCGTGGACCTCGGCGGCGTCGACGGCCTCGTGCACGTCTCCGAGCTGTCCTGGAAGCACATCGACCACCCCTCCGAGGTCGTCGAGGTCGGCCAGGAGGTCACGGTCGAGGTGCTCGACGTCGACTTCGACCGCGAGCGGGTCTCGCTGTCGCTCAAGGCGACGCAGGAGGACCCGTGGCAGGCGTTCGCCCGGACGCACGCCATCGGCCAGGTCGTGCCCGGCAAGGTCACCAAGCTCGTCCCGTTCGGTGCGTTCGTGCGCGTCGAGGACGGCATCGAGGGCCTGGTCCACATCTCGGAGCTGGCCGTGCGCCACGTCGAGCTGCCGGAGCAGGTCGTCAACGTCGGTGACGACACGTTCGTCAAGGTCATCGACATCGACCTCGAGCGTCGCCGCATCTCGCTGTCGCTCAAGCAGGCCAACGAGGGTCTCGACCCCACCAGCGAGGACTTCGACCCCGCGCTGTACGGCATGGCCGCCGAGTACGACGAGAAGGGGAACTACAAGTACCCCGAGGGCTTCGACCCGGAGACCAACGAGTGGCTCGAGGGCTTCGAGGCGCAGCGCGAGGCCTGGGAGGCGCAGTACGCCGCCGCCCACGCCCGCTGGGAGGCGCACAAGAAGCAGGTCGCCGAGGCGGCGCAGGCCGACCTCGACGCCTCGAGCGGCGGCGGCTCGGAGTCGAGCAGCAGCGCCGGCAGCGCGTCGACGTACTCGTCGGCGCCGGTCGAGGAGGCCGCGGGCACGCTCGCGTCCGACGAGGCGCTCGCCGCTCTGCGCGAGAAGCTCACCGGCAACTGACCGCGGTGCCCGGACCCTCGGGTCCGCGGCGCTGCGACGGTCGTCACGACGGGCCGGTCACCTCACGGTGGCCGGCCCGTCGGCGTCTCCGGCCGCGGGGCTGACCGCCCGGCTGCCGCCCGGCTGCCCCGCACGGCTGCCACCCGGCGTGGCGCCCTGAGGACCGCTGCACGCCGTCGGCAGCGCGACCTAGGGTGGGTCCGTGACCGTGCCGTCCCCAGTCCCGCGTCCCCGCCGTCGCGTCGGCCTCACCGGTGGCATCGCCGCCGGGAAGTCGGTCGTCGCCGCGCGCCTCGCCCACCACGGCGCCGCCGTCGTCGACCACGACGTGCTGGCCCGCGAGGTGGTCGCGCGGGGGAGCGCGGGGCTCGCCGCGGTCGCGGAGGCCTTCGGGCAGGAGGTGCTCACGGCCGACGGCGACCTGGACCGTGCGGCGCTCGGCCGCGTCGTGTTCGCGGACGCCGCCGCGCGGGAGCGGCTCAACCACCTGGTCCACCCGCTCGTGCGCGCCGCAGCGCGCCGCGCGGAGGAGGCCGCCGTCGCGGCGGACGCAGGCGTCGTCGTGCACGACATCCCGCTGCTGGTCGAGAGCGGGCAGGCGGGTCACTTCGACGAGCTCGTCGTCGTCGACGCGCCCGCCGAGCTGCGCGTGCGGCGGCTCGTCGAGATGCGCGGGCTGACGGAGGCGGACGCGTGGGCGCGGCTCGCCGCGCAGGCCGACGACGAGGCCCGGCTCGAGGCGGCCGACGTCGTGCTCGACGGGTCGGGCAGCGTCGCCGAGCTCGAGGAGCAGGTGGACCGGCTCTGGTCGCGGTGGGCCGCGTGACGCGCACGATCCTCCTCACCGGCTTCGAGCCGTTCGGGGGCCAGACCGTCAACGCCTCGTGGGAGGCCGTGCGGCGGGTCGAGGCAGCGTGGTCCGGTCCGGGGCGACTCGTCACGGTGCAACTGCCCGTGTCCTTCCGCGGGGCTCGGCAGGCGCTGCGGCTCGCGGTGCGCGACCACGAGCCGGACGTCGTCGTCTGCGTCGGCGAGGCCGGTGGCCGAGCGGCGGTGGGGATCGAGCGCGCCGCGCTCAACGTCATCGACGCACCGATCCCCGACAACGACGGCTCGGCGCCCGTGGACGTGCCCGTGGTGGCGGGCGCCCCGGCGGCCTTCTTCAGCGGGCTCCCGCTGCGCGCGTGCCTCGCCGCGGGCCGCGCGACGGGCGTGCCCGTCGAGGTCTCGAACACCGCCGGCACCTACGTGTGCAACGCGACCTTCTACGCGCTCATGCACCTGCTCGCGTCCCGCCCGGACGTCCTCGGGGGTTTCGTGCACGTGCCGCGGACCCCCGCGCAGGTCGCGCCCGGAGCGCCGTCGCTGAGCACCGAGGCGACCGCGCCGGCCCTCGCAGCCGTGCTGCACGCCGCCCTCGCGCCCGAGGCGATCGCCGAGGTTGCCGCGGGACGGCTGAGCTGATCGCGTCCTCGACGAGGACCCGCGGCTGACGGCGTCCTCGGCGGGAGCCGGCGGCCGTCGCGCGTCGTGCAGGCCTCACGCGCGCCCGGGCGCGTCAGCGCAGGAGGGCGGCGCGGTGCCGGGTCGTCCACCCGGCGAGGCGCTCGAAGACCGCCACGGCGCCGCTGCGTCCCGCGACCGCGTGGTCGGCGCGCGCCCGCTCGAAGCGGTCGGTCAGCTCCGTGAGCACGGCGCCGGGCTCGTTCCCGAGGACCGAGCAGACCAGCCGTAGACGACGCGCCTGGTCCCGTACCGGCACGACGTCGCTCGTCAGGTCCGCGAGACCCCAGGCGGCGTGCGCGACGTCGTCCAGGCGACGGCCTGGTCGCACGTCGTCGTCCCAGTCGATGAGGGCGACGGCTCGGGAGCCGCGGAACACGGTGTTGTGCGGCCCGAGGTCACCGTGCCGGACGACCTCCTGGTCGCCCGCCAGGGCGGTGCCGGCCGTGGCGTCGTGGAACGCCCGGACGAGACCTGCTGCGCTGACGAGCTGGTCGTCGTCGAGCAGGTACGGACCCGTCCGGGGGACGGTGCCCTCGATCCACGTGACGACCTGGCGACCCTCGGCGTCCACGCCCAGCGTCCGCGGGGCGCCGTCGAACCCCACCGCCTCGAGGTGACGGAGGACGGCGTCGACGTACGGCGTCCGGGCGTGAGCGGGCCGGCGCACGGTGTCACCGACGCGTACGACGCCCGTGCGGTCCACGTGGTGCGGTCCCGGCTCGTCCACCACGACATCGTGGCAGGCGCACACGCGCACAGGCGGCGTGCGGAGGGCCGGTGGCCGGGGGAGCGCTGCCGACGGTGTCTCAGCCCTGCTGCGCGGGGACCATCGACAGGAGGCTGCGGATCTCCGTCTCGACGAAGCGGCGGTGGCCGCCGAGCGTCCGGACGGCCGTGATCTTCCCGGCGTTGGCCCACCGGGTGACCGTCTTCGGGTCGACCCGGAACATCGTGGCGACCTCGCCCGGGGTGAGGAGGCTCGTGACGGACGTGGTGGAGGGTGCGCTCTGCATGAGGGTTCCTGTCGTTCGGTGGCTGGGCTGCCCTCGTGGGCCCCTGGCTCTGCGTCCCCGCCTCTCGGCGGGTTTGCCCTTGTCGCTGACCTGAGGTCGGTTCCTGGGGGTCAGGATCGGCCTCTTTCCACCTATCGGGGCGAAACCGGACATGCTTGAGGTGATTGTTGTGTGACCTGCGTCACATGCGAGGCCGGGGTCGAGCGGCCGCGCGTCGTGCGGCCGAGCGCCGGCGCCCGCCCGGGGCGAGTCGTGTCGGAGGGTCGACGTACCGTTGCCCCATGCGTCCCGTGACCGATCTGCAGCGCCGGGTGGCCCCGTTCGAGGTCGTCTCCGACTACACGCCGTCGGGTGACCAGCCGACCGCCATCGCCGACCTGACCCAGCGCGTCCAGGCGGGTGAGAAGGACGTCGTCCTGCTCGGCGCGACCGGCACGGGCAAGTCGGCGACGACGGCGTGGCTCGTGGAGCAGCTCCAGCGGCCGACCCTCGTGATGGCTCCGAACAAGACGCTCGCCGCGCAGCTCGCGACCGAGTTCCGCGAGCTGCTGCCCAACAACGCGGTCGAGTACTTCGTCTCCTACTACGACTACTACCAGCCCGAGGCGTACATCGCGCAGACGGACACCTACATCGAGAAGGACTCGTCGATCAACGACGAGGTCGAGCGCCTGCGCCACTCGGCGACGAACTCGCTGCTGACCCGGCGCGACGTCGTCGTGGTGGCGTCGGTGTCCTGCATCTACGGCCTCGGCACGCCGCAGGAGTACGTCGACCGCATGGTGCGGCTGTCGGTCGGCGACCAGGTCGAGCGCGACCAGCTGCTGCGCAAGTTCGTGATGATGCAGTACACGCGCAACGACATGGCCTTCACGCGTGGCACGTTCCGGGTGCGGGGCGACACGGTCGAGATCATCCCGGTGTACGAGGAGCTCGCGATCAGGATCGAGTTCTTCGGCGACGAGATCGAGGCCATCCACCTGCTGCACCCGCTCACGGGGGACGTCCTGCGGTCGGAGCAGGACGTGCACCTCTTCCCGGCGACCCACTACGTCGCAGGCCCCGAGCGGATGGAACGCGCCATCGCGTCGATCGAGGCGGAGCTCGAGCAGCGCCTCGCCGAGCTCGAGCGGCAGAACAAGCTCCTCGAGGCGCAGCGGCTGCGCATGCGGACCACGTACGACATCGAGATGATGCGCCAGGTCGGCAGCTGCTCGGGCATCGAGAACTACTCGCGGCACATCGACGGGCGCGGCCCGGGGACCCCGCCGCACACGCTCCTCGACTACTTCCCCGAGGACTTCCTGCTCGTCATCGACGAGTCGCACGTGACGGTGCCGCAGATCGGCGCGATGTTCGAGGGCGACATGTCGCGCAAGCGGGCGCTCGTCGACCACGGCTTCCGCCTGCCGAGCGCGATGGACAACCGGCCGCTGCGCTGGGAGGAGTTCGTCGACCGCATCGGCCAGACGGTCTACCTCTCGGCGACCCCCGGCGCGTACGAGCTGGCGCAGTCCGACGGCGTCGTCGAGCAGATCATCCGGCCCACCGGGCTCGTGGACCCCGAGGTCGTCGTGAAGCCGACGACGGGGCAGATCGACGACCTCCTGCACGAGATCCGGCTCCGCACCGAGCGCGACGAGCGGGTGCTCGTCACCACGCTCACCAAGAAGATGGCCGAGGACCTGACGGACTACCTGCTCGAGCGGGGCGTCCGGGTCCAGTACCTCCACTCGGAGGTCGACACGCTGCGGCGCGTGGAGCTGCTGCGCGAGCTCCGGATGGGTCAGTTCGACGTCCTCATCGGCATCAACCTGCTGCGCGAGGGTCTCGACCTGCCCGAGGTGTCGCTCGTCAGCATCCTCGACGCGGACAAGGAGGGGTTCCTCCGGTCGGGCACGTCGCTCATCCAGACCATCGGCCGTGCGGCCCGCAACGTGTCCGGCCAGGTGCACATGTACGCGGACAAGGTGACGCCGGCGATGGCCATGGCCATCGAGGAGACGACGCGACGCCGCGAGAAGCAGGTGGCGTACAACCTCGAGCACGGCATCGACCCCACGCCGCTGCGCAAGAAGATCAGCGACGTCACCGACATGCTCGCGCGCGAGGACCTCGACACCGCCGAGCTGCTCAAGGGTGGCTACCGGAGCCCGGGCAAGGGCAAGGCGCCCGTGCCCGGTCGCAAGGGCGGTGGCGACCAGTCGCCGCGCGCCAAGCTCGCGGCCGTGCCGGCGGCCGAGCTCGCGGAGCTCATCGCCGAGCTGAGCGAGCAGATGCACAGCGCCGCCGCGGAGCTGCAGTTCGAGCTCGCCGCGCGCCTGCGCGACGAGATCTCAGGGCTGAAGCGGGAGCTCCGGCAGATGCACGCGGCGACAGCGTGAGGCGGGGATGGGCCGTCCGCTGACCAGAGGCAGGGGGCAGCTCAGGCGGCAGCTCAGGGGCGAGCTCAGGCGGAGTCGTCCCAGGGACCGAACACGGGCGTCCAGCCGCGGATCGAGCGTTCGGCGACCAGGCCGCTGAGCGCGAACGGGTCGGCGTCGAGCAGCCGCTCGACCTCGGCGGTGTCCGCCGCGCGGACGAGCAGCAGCGCGCCGTCCGGCTCGGCGGCGACCCCGTGGGTCGCGCCGCTGTACGGGCCGCTCATGAGCAGCGTCCCGGCGCTGTGCAGCTCGGCGAGGTACGCCCGGTGCGACCGTCGCACGCGGTCGCGCTCCTCGGCCCGGTCGTCGTAGGTGTACTGGACGGCGAAGACGGTCATGTCCCGATCGTCGCCGACTTTTCACCCGACCGGGTGGCCCACTCGACATGCGGGACGCAGGACCGGCCCCTACGTTCGAACGTGAGGGGACCGGCACGGGCGGCGTCACGCTCGGACATACGGCACCAGGAGGCAGACGGTGACGCCAGGGGCAGATGTGGCCCGAGGTGTCCTCCTCGACGACAGGTACCGCCTGGAGGACGTCCTCGGACAAGGCGGTATGGCGACGGTCTACCGGGCGCACGACCTCGTGCTCGACCGGGACGTCGCGGTGAAGCTCTTCCCACCCGTCGCGGACGACGCGGACGACCTCCTCCGGCACCGGTCGGAGATGCGGGTCCTCGCACAGCTGAGCCACCCGGGGCTCGTCACGCTCCACGACGCGGGCGCCGCCTTCACGGGCGGACCCATGCGCCAGACGTACCTCGTGATGGAGCTCGTCGACGGCCCCACCCTCGCCGACCGCCTCACCGAGGGGCCGCTCAGCCCACGCCACACGGCCCGGCTGGGCCGGCAGGTCGCCGAGGCCCTCGCCGTCGTCCACGCGGCGGACGTGGTCCACCGCGACGTGAAGCCCGCGAACGTGCTGCTCGTCGACCGCGACCGGCTCGCCGCCGCGGCTGCCGAGGACCCGGCCGCCGCCGTCACCACCGGACCGATCGTCAAGCTCGCCGACTTCGGCATCGCCCGGCTCGCCGACGGTGCGCGCCTCACCGTCACGGGGACCACCCTCGGCACGGCGACCTACCTCAGCCCCGAGCAGGCCGCGGGCTCCCCGGTCGGCCCTCCGACGGACGTCTACGCCCTCGGTCTCGTGCTGCTCGAGTGCCTCACCGGCAGGAAGGCCTTCACCGGCACGGTCGTCGAGGTCGCCGCCGCCCGACTCAACTCGGCGCCGCCGATCCCGACGGAGTTCGGCCCCGAGTGGGTGGTCGTCCTCCAGGGGATGACCCGGATGCGCCCGGAGGAGCGGCTCACGGCGTCGGAGGCGGCGAACCGCCTGGCCGCCCTGGCCGAGGACGGCGTGACGACCGGCGAGGTGCCCACGGGCGCTCACGCTCTCCCGGCGTACGCGACCTCCGACGACGGCGCCGCCACGGCGGGGCTCGTCGCGCCGCTCGAGGCGGACGGTCGCGCCTCGGTCGCAGGGCTCCCCGCCAGCATCCCGCCGCGCGTCCCGCCCCCACCGGTGCGTCGGCGCGGCGAGGTCGACGGGGCGCCGGCGGGGCCGGACGCGACGCACCAGTTCTCGCCCGCCGAGATCCGCGAGGCCGCCGAGCGCGCGGCGACCAGCCCTCGCCGTCGTCCGACGATGGCCGAGGTCACGGGCCCGCAGGGCCGCCCGTCGCGGCAGAACCGTCGTGCCGCCCTGGCCGCGCTCGGGGTCGTCGTCGTCGGCGCCGGCGCGCTCGTGGCCGGCCGGCTGGCCGAGCCCGACGCACCGCCGGAGCCGCCGGCCTACCCGGTCGTCGACGGCACGCTCGGCGACGCGCTCGTCGACCTCCAGCAGAGCGTGGAGCCGTGACGGGCACGGGACGCCGGACGCGGTGCGCGGGACTCCTCCTGGCGGGACTCGTGCTCGCGGGGTGCGGCAGCCAGCCGGAGCTGCACGCCGACACGGCGGCCGAGCTGCAGGACGGCGTGCTCGCGGTCACCGAGGCCGCCGCCGCCGGCCGGTACGACGACGCGGCGGCCCAGCTCGCCGAGGTGCGCTCGGGCCTCGAGAGCGCAGTCGACGAGGGGCACGTGAGCGCCACGCGCTACCGCGTGATCGACGACGCGCTCGACCGGGCGAGCACGGAGGTGGCCGCGGCACGCGACGCGGCTGCGGCGGAGCAGGCGGCCGCCGAGCAGGCAGCCGCGGCTGCCGCAGAGCAGGCCGCAGCAGAGCAGGCCGCAGCCGAGCAGGCTGCGGCAGAGCAGGCAGCAGCGGAGCAGGCTGCGGCCGAGCAGGCCGCGGCGGAGCAGGCGGGGCCAGGGCGAGGCCCCGGGGGACCGGGCGATGACGGCCCGGGCCGGGGGAACGGCAAGGGCAACGGCAAGGGGAACGGCGAGGGCGACGACGACTGACGCGGCACGAAGGTCGTCAGCCGGCGTGGGCCTGGGGTAGGTCAGCCGCCGCCGCCGTCGAGCGGGGCAGCCGGTCGCCGTGCGCGTACCGGGCGTCCCTCACCAGCCGCGGGCCCACCACGCGTCGAGGTGCGGGCGCTCCGCGCCGAGGGTGGTGTCGCGGCCGTGCCCCGGGTAGACCCAGGTGGCGTCGTCGAAGACGTCGAAGACGCGCTCGACGAGGTCGGTCATGAGCGACCGGAAGTCGTCGGGCGTCGTCGTGCGGCCCGGGCCGCCGGGGAAGAGGCTGTCGCCGGTGAGCAGGTGGACCCGTCGAGCCACGGCGTCGGGGGACCGGACCGACGCCGGCTCCCGGTAGGCGAGCGCGACCGACCCGGGCGTGTGCCCGCGCAGCGCGATCACCTCGAGGGCGGCGTGGCCGACGAGCAGGACGTCCCCGTGGTCGAGCCGCCGCCGCACCGGGACGGGGAGGGCGTCGGCGTCGGCCGCGCCGGCGGCGGTGACGGCGCCGGTGACCGCGACCACCGACTCGAGGGCACCGTGGTGGTCGGGATGACGGTGCGTCGTGACGACCGTCGTGAGCCTCGCCGAGGACGCGCCCTCGCGGACGAGCTCGAGGAGCCGCTCGGGGTCCGCTGCGGCGTCGACCAGCAGCTGCTCGCCGCTGCGGCGGCACGTGACGAGGTAGGCGTTGTTGTCCATGCCGCCCACCGAGGCCTTGCGGATGACGACCTCGTCGAGCGTCCGCACGTCGCTCGGCCCACCGGGCCGGACCTCGCCCGTGTACGACACGCTCACCCTCGCCTCGCTGCGCCGGCGGTGGCACGGCGCTGCCGGTCGAGCGCGACCGCATGGCTGTGCACCGCCCGGACCAGCGCGAGGTGCGAGAGCGCCTGCGGGAAGTTGCCCGCCATCCGGTCGCCGTCGACGTCGTACTCCTCCGAGAGCAGGCCGAGGTCGTTGGTGAGGCCGACCAGCCGGTCGAGCACCCGTGTCGAGCCCTCGACGTCGCCGCAGCGTGCGAGGGCGTCGGCGAGCCAGAAGCTGCACGCGAGGAAGGGGTGCTCGCCGCCCACGAGGCCGTCGTCGGTGCGCGACGGCAGGTAGCGGTGGACCAGCCCCTCGCTCACCTCGAGCTCCGCGCGGATCGCGGCGAGCGTGCCGAGGAACCGCTCGTAGTCGGGCGGCAGGAACCCCACCTGGACCATCTGCAGCAGCGACGCGTCCGTGTGCTCGCCCCCGTAGAACTGGACGAACGTGCCGCGCGCGGCGTCGTAGCCGTGGGCCAGGACGTCCTCGCGGATCTCGTCGCGGACCGCCCGCCACCGCGCGACGGGTCCCTCGAGGCCGAAGTCCTCGACGGCTCGCACGGCCCGGTCGACGGCCGCCCAGGCCATGATCTTGGAGTGGGTGAAGTGCTGCGGCTCGCCGCGCACCTCCCAGATGCCGCGGTCCGCGTGGCGCCAGGTGCGGGTCAGGTCCTCGACCAGCATGCGCTGGAGCGACCACGACTCCTCGGTGTCCTCGAGGCCCGCCTCCCGAGCCATGTGCAGCGCGCTCATGACCTCGCCGAGCACGTCGAGCTGCATCTGGTCGACGGCCGCGTTCCCGATCCGGACCGGTCGCGAGCCCGAGTGGCCGGGCAGGTGGTCGAGCAGCACCTCCGGCAGGTCCCGGCGTCCGTCCGTGCCGTACATGATCTGCAGGTCGCGCGGGTCGCCGGCGACGGCGCGCAGCAGCCAGTCCCGCCAGTCCGTCGCCTCGCTGCGGTAGCCGTGCTCGAGGAGCGCCTCGAGCGTCAGGGCGGCGTCCCGGAGCCAGCAGTACCGGTAGTCCCAGTTGCGCTCGCCGCCGAAGTCCTCGGGCAGCGACGTCGTCGGTGCGGCGATGATCCCGCCCGTCCGGCCGTCCGTCAGGAGGCGGAGGACCAGGAGCGACCGCACGACGGCGTCGCGGTAGGGGCCGTCGTAGTCGGCCGCGTGCGCCCACTGCGCCCAGAGGATGCGTGTGCCCTCGAGGCGCTCGCCGATCGGCATCCGCGGGGGTACGGGATCCCACGACGGCGTCCACGTGAGCCCGATCTCCATCGACTCGCCGGCCGACATCTCGAACTCGTCGTGATGCCGGTGGTCGACCGCCTGGGGCAGCCGCGGACCGCGCAGCAGGAGGGCGTCGGGCCCTGCGATCGCCCGGATCGCGGGCGCGCCGTGCGGGTCCTGCACGCGCCGCACCCATGGCTCGATCGCGCCGTAGCCGAAGCGGACCACCCACTCGTGCTCGACGACGACGCTGCCCGACGTCACCTCGATGCTGCGGACGAGGTCCGCCCGGCCGTCCGCGAGCGGCATGGCGTCGACCACCACGGCGGTGCCCGTCGGCGTCCGGTACGTCGTCTCGAGGACGAAGGAGTCGTCGACGTAGCGGCGGCTCACGCTCGTCGCGTCCTGCACGGTGAGGAGCCAGCGTCCGTGGTCCGGCGTGCCCAGCAGCGCGGCGAAGCACGCGGGCGAGTCGAAGTGCGGCAGGCACAGCCAGTCCACGGACCCCTCGCGGGAGACGAGCGCGGCGGTGCGGCCGTCGCCGAGCACGGCGTAGTCCGCGATCGGCGTCGACCCGGGCCGCCGCCGGGCGACGTCGGGGGGCGGCGGACCGGGGTCCGGGGGAGGCGTCGTCATCCTGACCAGTGTGGTCCCCGTGACGCGGTCGCGCCTGCGGCACGGTGCGTGGCGTGGTGCGTGCGCGACGTCACAGCCCGCTACGCTTCGAACGTCTGTACGTACCCACGAGCGCCACTTAGGATGATGCGGTGAATGACCGACTTCTCGTGCAGGGTGCGCGCGAGCACAATCTGCGCAACGTCGACCTCGACCTCCCCCGGGACAGCCTCATCGTCTTCACGGGCCTGTCGGGGTCGGGCAAGTCGTCCCTCGCCTTCGACACCATCTTCGCGGAGGGCCAGCGGCGCTACGTCGAGTCGCTCTCCGCGTACGCGCGCCAGTTCCTCGGGCAGATGGACAAGCCCGACGTCGACTTCATCGAGGGCCTGTCGCCCGCCGTGTCGATCGACCAGAAGTCGACCAACCGCAACCCCCGGTCGACGGTCGGCACCATCACCGAGGTCTACGACTACCTGCGCCTCCTGTTCGCGCGCGCCGGCACGCAGTTCTGCCCGATCTGCGGCGAGCAGGTCAGCCGGCAGACGCCGCAGCAGATCGTCGACCGCCTGCTCGAGCTCCCCGAGGGCACCCGCTACCAGGTGCTGGCGCCGATGGTCCGCGGACGCAAGGGCGAGTACGCGGACCTGTTCAAGGAGCTCCAGGCCAAGGGCTTCGCCCGGGCGCGCGTCGACGGCGAGGTCGTCCAGCTCACGAGCCCGCCCGCGCTGGAGAAGAAGCTCAAGCACACGATCGACGTCGTCGTCGACCGGCTCGTCGCGCGCGAGGGCGTGCAGCGGCGCCTCACCGACTCCGTCGAGACGGCTCTCGCGCTCGCGAACGGCCTGCTCGTCGTCGAGATGGTCGACGCCGAGGCGGACGACCCCGGCCGGGAGCGTCGCTTCTCCGAGCACCGCGCGTGCCCCAACGACCACCAGCTGACGCTCGAGGAGATCGAGCCCCGGACGTTCTCGTTCAACGCGCCGTACGGCGCGTGCCCCGAGTGCACCGGCATCGGCAGCCGGCTCGAGGTGGACCCCGACCTCGTCATCCCCGACGAGGAGGCGACGCTGTCCGACGGCGCCGTCGCCCCGTGGGCGCAGACCTCGTCCGAGTACTTCCAGCGGGTGCTCACCGCGCTCGCGGGTGAGCTCGGGTTCTCGATGGACGTCCCGTGGCGGGCCCTCCCGCAGCGTGCGAAGGACGCGATCCTCTACGGCCAGGACCACAAGGTCCACGTCAAGTACCGGAACCGGTGGGGCCGCGAGCGGCAGTACTCGACCGGCTTCGAGGGTGTCGTGACCTTCATCCAGCGACGCCACTCCGAGACCGACTCCGACTGGTCGAAGGAGAAGTACGAGGCGTACATGCGCGAGGTGCCGTGCCCGGTCTGCAAGGGCACGCGTCTCAAGCCCGAGGTGCTGGCCGTGCGCGTCGGCGGCCACTCGATCGCCGAGGTCTGCCGCCTCCCGCTGCGTGAGGCGCGCGACTTCCTGGCGGCGCTCGAGCTCGGCGAGCGCGAGCGTGCCATCGCCACGCAGGTGCTCAAGGAGATCCAGGCGCGGCTCGGCTTCCTGCTCGACGTCGGCCTCGAGTACCTGTCGCTCGACCGTCCCGCCGGGACCCTCTCGGGTGGCGAGGCGCAGCGCATCCGGCTCGCGACGCAGATCGGCTCCGGGCTCGTCGGCGTGCTCTACGTGCTCGACGAGCCCAGCATCGGTCTGCACCAGCGGGACAACCGCCGGCTCATCGACACGCTGACGCGCCTGCGTGACCTGGGCAACACGCTCATCGTCGTCGAGCACGACGAGGACACGATCCGCACCGCGGACTGGATCGTCGACATCGGTCCGGGTGCGGGGGAGCACGGCGGGCGCGTCGTCCACTCGGGCGACCTCGCCGGCCTGCTGTCCTCGAGCGAGTCGGTCACCGGCGCCTACCTCTCGGGACGGCGCGCCATCCCGATGCCGCAGACCCGGCGCCCGGTGGACCCGAGCCGGACGCTGACCGTCGTCGGCGCCCGCGAGCACAACCTCACGGGCATCGACGTGACGTTCCCGCTGGGACTCCTCGTGGCGGTCACCGGCGTCTCGGGCTCGGGCAAGTCGACGCTCGTCAACTCCATCCTCTACACGGTCATGGCGAACGAGCTCAACGGTGCGCGGCAGGTGCCCGGACGGCACACGCGCGTCACCGGGCTCGACCACCTCGACAAGGTCGTGCACGTGGACCAGGGCCCGATCGGCCGCACGCCGCGGTCCAACCCGGCGACCTACACCGGGGTGTGGGACCACGTCCGCAAGCTGTTCGCCGAGACGACCGAGGCCAAGGTCCGGGGCTACACGCCCGGCCGGTTCTCGTTCAACGTCAAGGGCGGGCGCTGCGAGGGCTGCTCGGGCGACGGCACGATCAAGATCGAGATGAACTTCCTCCCGGACGTCTACGTGCCGTGCGAGGTGTGCCACGGCGCGCGCTACAACCGCGAGACGCTCGAGGTGCACTTCAAGGGCAAGACGGTCGCGGACGTGCTCGACATGCCCATCGAGGAGGCGGCCGACTTCTTCGCGGCGGTGCCCGCGATCTCGCGCTACCTGCGCACGCTGGTCGACGTCGGTCTCGGCTACGTGCGGCTGGGTCAGCCCGCTCCGACGCTCTCGGGCGGCGAGGCGCAGCGCGTCAAGCTGGCCAGCGAGCTGCAGAAGCGGTCGAGCGGACGGACCGCCTACGTGCTCGACGAGCCGACCACGGGCCTGCACTTCGAGGACATCCGCAAGCTCCTCGGCGTGCTGCAGTCGCTCGCGGACAAGGGCAACACGGTGATCGTCATCGAGCACAACCTCGACGTCATCAAGAACGCCGACTGGGTGATCGACATGGGGCCCGAGGGCGGTTCGGGGGGTGGCCGGGTCATCGCCGAGGGCACGCCCGAGCACGTCGCGCGGGTCCCCGGGAGCCACACCGGCCAGTTCCTGGCCGAGGTGCTCGAGCCCGAGGCGCAGCTCGCGAGCGCGTGACGGACGCCGGGCCGACCGCGTCGCGGCTCGCGCCCGTCACACCTCCACGGGAGTGGCGACGAGGTCGTCGGGGCGCTCGACGACGACCGGTCCGGGCTCGGTCCGTACCGGGAAGTTGACCGACCGCTTGATGAAGCAGTGCTCGCCGGCGCTGCGGTGCACGGCCGCCAGGGTCTCGTCGTCGACCGGGCTGGTCGCGCGGACGGTGACCCGGGGGCGGAGCACCACGGTCGTGAACTGGCCTGCGCCCGCCGCCTCGACCCGCATGGTGCCGAACGGCTCGTCGACGTAGCCCGTGACGACGACCCCCGCGCGCGAGGCGAGGTGGAGGAACCACAGCATGTGGCACTGCGCCAGGGCCGCCACGAGGAGCTCCTCGGGGCTCCACCGGGTGGGGTCGCCCCGGAACGCGGCGTCCGAGGAGCCCAGGAGGGGCGGCTTGCCGTCCGCGCGGATCTCGTGGTCACGGCCGTACGCCGTGTAGCTCGTGGTCCCGTGCTCGCCGGCGCCGGTCCAGCGGACGGTCGCCTCGTACGTGTGCATGATGCCCATGCCTCAACCTAGCGACGTCGGCGTCCGAGGAGGAGGCGCCGCGCGCACCGCGAGGGGCTGGGGCTGGTCCGAGGCTGTCGGCGGGCTGGCTTAGGCTCGTCACCATGGCAGACCCGGCGACGTATCGTCCCCGGCCCGGCGAGATCCCGGACTCCCCGGGGGTCTACCGCTTCCGCGACAACCACGGGCGCGTCGTCTACGTCGGCAAGGCCAAGAGCCTGCGCTCCCGGCTCAACAGCTACTTCCAGGACCTCTCGGCCCTGCACCCGCGCACCCAGCAGATGGTGACCACCGCGGCGTCGGTCGAGTGGACCGTCGTCGGCACCGAGGTCGAGGCGCTGGCGCTCGAGTACTCCTGGATCAAGGAGTTCGACCCGCGGTTCAACGTCAAGTACCGCGACGACAAGTCCTACCCCTACCTCGCGGTCACGCTGGGGGAGGAGTACCCGCGCGTGCAGGTGATGCGCGGCGCGAAGCGGCCCGGCACCCGGTACTTCGGTCCCTACGGCCACGCGTGGGCGATCCGCGAGACCGTCGACCTCCTGCTGCGCGTCTTCCCCGTCCGCACGTGCTCGGCAGGCGTCTTCAAGCGCGCGGCGCAGGCCGGCCGCCCGTGCCTCCTCGGCTACATCGACAAGTGCTCGGCCCCGTGCGTGGGCCGCATCTCCGCGGAGGACCACCGCTCGCTCGCGGAGGACTTCTGCGACTTCATGGCGGGCGACACGGCGCGGTTCGTCAGGCGACTCGAGAAGCGCATGCAGGAGGCGTCGGCCGAGCTCGACTTCGAGAACGCCGCGCGGCTGCGCGACGACATCGGCGCCCTGCAGCGCGCGACCGAGAAGAACGCCGTCGTGCTCGCGGACGGCACCGACGCCGACGTCTTCGCCCTCGTGGGCGACGAGCTCGAGGCGGCCGTGCAGGTCTTCCACGTGCGCGGCGGACGCATCCGTGGTCAGCGCGGCTGGATCGTCGAGAAGGTCGAGGACGTCACCGACGCCGAGCTGGTCGAGCACCTGCTCCAGCAGGTCTACGGCGACGGCGACGCACCGCAGACGCCACCGCCGAGCCCGACGGCGAGCGCGGCACGACCCGAGCGCACCGTCGCCGCGACGAGCGCGGTGCCGCGCGAGGTGCTCGTGCCGGTGCTCCCGCCGGACCCCGCGCAGGTCGCGGACTGGCTCTCGGGGCTGCGGGGGGCCCGCGTCGACGTCCGCGTGCCGCAGCGCGGCGACAAGCGCGCGCTGGCCGACACCGTCCGCCGCAACGCCGAGCAGGCGCTCGTGCTGCACCGGACCAAGCGGGCGTCCGACCTCACGACGCGCAGCCAGGCGCTGCGCGAGATCCAGGAGGCGCTGGGTCTCGACAGCGCGCCCCTGCGGATCGAGTGCTACGACATCTCCACGACGCAGGGCACGCACCAGGTCGGGTCGATGGTGGTGTTCGAGGACGGCCTCGCGCGCAAGTCGGAGTACCGGCAGTTCGTCGTCCGCGGCCCCGACGGGCAGGGCGCGCGGGACGACACGGCCGCGATGCACGAGGTCATCACGCGGCGCTTCCGTCGCTACCTCGAGGACCAGGCGCGTTCGGGTGCGCCGGACCTCGGCGACCTCGAGGACGCCACGGCCGAGGGCCACCCGTTCGCACCTGACGGCGCGGACCCGGGCGCGGGGCCGACCCCCGACGACGCGGCGTCGCCGCCCTCGGCGCCACCGGCACGACGGCGTCACGAGCCCCGGTCGGGCGCTGTCGCCCGCGAGGCCGAGCCGGCGCGCGGACGTTTCGCCTACCCGCCGAACCTCGTCGTCGTGGACGGCGGCCCGCCCCAGGTCGCGGCCGCCGCCCGTGCCCTGGCGGAGCTCGGCATCGACGACGTCGCCCTGTGCGGGCTCGCGAAGCGGCTCGAGGAGGTCTGGCTGCCGGGGGAGGACTACCCCGTGATCCTCCAGCGCAGCTCGGAGGGCCTGTACCTGCTCCAGCGCGTGCGCGACGAGGCGCACCGCTTCGCCATCCGCCACCACCGCGCGCGCCGCAGCAAGGGGATGACCGTCTCCGCGCTCGACAGCGTGCCGGGGCTCGGACCGAGCCGGACGGCCGCCCTCCTCAAGCACTTCGGCTCCGTCGCGCGGCTCAAGGCCGCGAGCGTCGAGGACATCGCGGCGGTCAAGGGCATGGGCCCGCGGACCGCCCAGGCGGTCCTGGCGGCCCTCGGGAACGATCCAGCATCCGCTGGCATGCTGGAGCCATGACCGGAGAGCCGCCCCCCACGACCGTGCCGACCGGCATCCCCGCACTCGAGGCAGCCACGCCGGCGCCGCGCACCGAGCTGCCGGAGGTGCTCCTCATCACCGGCATGTCGGGTGCGGGGCGCACGCGCGCGGCGGCGGTGCTCGAGGACCTCGGCTGGTACGTCGTCGACAACCTGCCCGCCCAGCTGCTCCCGCAGCTCGTGGGGATGATGACCCCGGGCGGCGTGCAGCGCCTCGCGGCCGTGGTCGACGTCCGCGGGCGCGAGTTCTTCGCCGACCTCTCGGCGGTCGCGGACTCGCTGCGCAGCGCGAGCATCACCTACCGCACGATGTTCCTCGACGCGTCGGACCAGGTGCTCGTGCAGCGGTTCGAGACGGTCCGCCGCCCGCACCCGCTCCAGGGCGACGGCCGGATCCTCGACGGGATCGCGCAGGAGCGCGCCCTGCTGACCTCGATCCGCGAGCGTGCGGACGTCGTCATCGACACGACCGACCTCAACGTCCACGAGCTGGCCCACACGGTCCGGAGCGCGGTGACCGGCGGCGACGAGGACGCGCTGCGCATCAACGTCGTGTCGTTCGGCTTCAAGTACGGCCTGCCGCTCGACGCGGACCACGTCGCCGACGTGAGGTTCCTCGCGAACCCCTACTGGGTGACCGAGCTGCGCCACCTGACCGGCAGGGACGAGCCCGTCCGCGACTACGTGCTGGGCCTCGACGGGGCGCAGACCTTCGTCGGCCGCTACGCCGACGCGCTCGAGCCCGTCCTCGCCGGGTACGTCCAGGAGGACAAGCGCTACGCGACGCTCGCCGTCGGCTGCACCGGTGGCAAGCACCGCTCCGTCGCGCTGTCGGAGGCCCTCGCGGCCGAGCTCCGCGGCCGTGGGCACCGCGTCGTCGTCTCGCACCGCGACCTGGGGCGGGAGTGACGTCCGGAGGGACCGGCGGGGTCCACGACCCCGCCGGGCGCATCGCGCGTCCGGCCGGTGCCGGCGCGCCCGCGGACACCGCGTCGCGCCTGGTCGCGCCGGTCCGCGCCGGCGGAGTCGGCCCGGCGGTGGTGGCCCTCGGCGGTGGTCACGGGCTGTACGCGAGCCTCTCGGCCTTGCGCCTGATGTCGGACCGGCTGACCGCCGTCGTGACCGTCGCCGACGACGGCGGCTCGTCCGGCCGGCTGCGGCAGGAGATGGACGTGCTCCCGCCGGGCGACCTGCGGATGGCGCTGTCCGCGCTGTGCGACGACTCGGACTGGGGCCGGACGTGGCGCGACGTGCTGCAGCACCGCTTCAGCTCCGAGGGCACGCTCGACCGGCACGCCGTGGGCAACCTCCTCATCGTGGCGCTCTGGGAGCTCCTCGGGGACACCGTGGGCGGCCTCGACTGGGTCGGACGCCTGCTCGGGGCGCGCGGGCGCGTGCTGCCGATGGCGTCGGTGCCCCTGGCGATCGAGGCGGACATCGAGGACGCCGCGGGCGAGGTCCGCGTCGTGCGCGGTCAGAGCCAGGTCGCCGTCGCCGACGGGCGCGTGCGCCGCGTCCGGCTTCTCCCGGACGACCCGCCCGCGTGCGTCGAGGCGGTGGAGGCGGTCGACGCCGCCGACTGGGTGGTTCTCGGCCCCGGCTCGTGGTTCACGTCGGTCATGCCGCACCTGCTCGTCCCCGGCCTGTCCGACGCGCTGCACCGCACGCGCGCCCGGCGGTGCGTGACGCTCAACCTGCACCCGGCGGGCGACGAGGGCGGGATGACGTGCTTCGAGCACCTGGCGGCGCTCCAGGCGCACGCTCCCGACCTGCGGATCGACGTCGTCGTGGCCGATCCCGCCGCGATCGAGGACATCGGCGGGCTGCAGGACAAGGCCCGCGAGATGGGCGCGCAGGTGCTCCTGCGCCAGGTGCAGGTGGGGGACGGCAGCCCGCGCCACGACGCGCTGCGGCTCGCCGCCGCGTACCGCGACGCCTTCGAGGGCGTCCTCGGCGACGTCGGGGGGAGCCCCTCGTGAATGGCAGGATGACGCCCATGGCACTGACGGCACAGGTGAAGGACGAGCTCGCCCGGTTGACCGTCGACAAGACGTCGTGCCGCAAGGCGGAGGTCTCCGCGACCCTGCGCTTCGCGGGCGGCCTGCACATCATCTCGGGCCGCATCGTCATCGAGGCCGAGCTCGACACGGGCGTCGCGGCCCGCCGCCTGCGCCAGTTCATCTCCGAGGTCTACGGCCACACGAGCGACGTCGTCGTCGTCAGCGGGGGTGGCCTGCGCCGGGGCACCCGGTACGTCGTCCGGGTCGTCAAGGACGGCGAGTCGCTCGCGCGTCAGACGGGCCTGCTCGACGGGCGCGGCCGGCCGGTCCGCGGGCTCCCGCCCCAGGTGGTCTCGGCGGGCCTCGGGGAGGCGGAGGCCGCCTGGCGCGGCGCGTTCCTGGCCCACGGCTCGCTGACCGAGCCCGGCCGCTCGGCCGCGCTCGAGGTCACGTGTCCCGGCCCCGAGGCCGCGCTCGCACTCGTGGGCGCCGCCCGCCGGCTCGGGATCGCGGCCAAGGCCCGCGAGGTGCGTGGCGTGGACCGGGTCGTGATCCGCGACGGCGACGCGATCGGCGCCATGCTCACGCGCCTCGGCGCGCACGACGCCGTCCTCGTCTGGGAGGAGCGCCGCATGCGGCGCGAGGTGCGGGGGACCGCCAACCGCCTGGCGAACTTCGACGACGCGAACCTCCGCAGGTCCGCGCGCGCCGCCGTCGCGGCCGGCGCACGGGTCGAGCGGGCGTTCGAGATCCTCGGCGAGGACCTGCCGGAGCACCTGCGCGAGGCCGGTGAGCTGCGGCTCGCCCACAAGCAGGCGTCACTCGAGGAGCTCGGCCAGCTGGCCGACCCGCCGCTGACCAAGGACGCCGTCGCCGGGCGCATCCGCCGCCTCCTCGCGACGGCCGACAAGAAGGCCGCCGAGCTGGGCATCCCCGACACCGAGGCCGGCCTCACGGCCGACATGCTCGACGTCTGAGCCGGCACCCTCCACGCACCTCCGAGCGGGCCCCGTACCGGGTTCCGCCCGCGGCCAGCACGGCACGGCGCGCCGTCCCAAGGACGGACGTCCCGACGCACCGGATGTGTCGTCCGTGTAACCTGGGCCCCATCTGGGGATCGAGGTTCAGTCACGGTCCGGCCAGGCGCGTACAGCGCCGTACGCATCCGATAGTGACCCATCGCGTGTCGGCGGAACCGGCGCGCCCCGAGGAGGCATAGTGACCATCCGCGTCGGAATCAACGGCTTCGGCCGTATCGGACGTAACTTCTTCCGCGCCGTGCTCGAGTCGGGCGCCGACATCGAGATCGTCGGCGTGAACGACCTGACGGACAACAAGTCCCTCGCGCACCTGCTGAAGTACGACTCCATCCTCGGCCGCCTTCCCCAGGAGGTGACCTACGACGAGACGTCGATCACCGTCGGCGGCAAGTCGTTCAAGGCCCTCGCCGAGCGCGACCCCTCCGCCCTGCCCTGGGGCGAGCTGGGTGCCGACATCGTCATCGAGTCGACCGGCATCTTCACGGACGCGACCAAGGCCAAGGCGCACATCGACGCCGGCGCCAAGAAGGTCATCATCTCGGCGCCCGCCAAGAACGAGGACGCCACGTTCGTCGTCGGTGTGAACCACACCGAGTACGACCCGGCGAACCACAACATCATCTCGAACGCGTCGTGCACGACGAACTGCCTCGCGCCGCTCGCGAAGGTCCTCGACGAGAACTTCGGCATCGTCCGCGGCCTCATGACGACCATCCACGCGTACACGCAGGACCAGAACCTGCAGGACGGCCCCCACAAGGACCTCCGCCGTGCGCGCGCCGCCGCCCTCAACATGGTCCCGACCTCGACGGGTGCGGCCAAGGCCGTCTCGCTCGTGCTCCCGCACCTCAAGGGCAAGCTCGACGGCTACGCCATGCGCGTCCCGACGCCCACGGGCTCGGCCACGGACCTCACGTTCACGGCGAGCCGCGAGGTCACCGTCGAGGAGGTCAACGCCGCGATCAAGGCCGCGTCGGAGTCCCCGGAGCTCAAGGGCATCCTCACGTACACCGAGGACCCGATCGTCTCCAAGGACATCGAGACGGACCCGGCCTCGAGCATCTTCGACGCCGGCCTCACGAAGGTCACGGGCGACCTGGTCAAGGTCGTCTCCTGGTACGACAACGAGTGGGGCTACTCCAACTCGCTCGTCAAGCTGACGACGTACGTCGGCGAGCGTCTCTGACCTCGTCCCGCACGGACTGAACGACAGCTGCACGACCATGCGTCCGCGTGCGCACCGCGGCCCCCGGGTCACGGTGCGCACGCGGACGTCGTCATGTCCGGGGTCCCGGTGCGTCCGGGGGACCCCACCGCTCTTCAACCAGGAATGAGGACCATGAAGACCATCGAGGACCTCGGGGACCTGCGCGGCAAGCGCGTCCTCGTGCGGTCGGACTTCAACGTGCCGCTCGACGGCTCGACGATCACCGACGACGGCCGCGTGCGCGCGGCGCTCCCGACCCTGACGGCGCTGCTCGACGCGGGTGCCCGCGTCGTCGTCACCGCGCACCTCGGCCGCCCGAAGGGCGCACCCGAGGCGAAGTACTCGCTCGCGCCCGTCGCGGCGCGCCTCGGCGAGCTGCTCGGCCGTCCGGTCGCGCTGGCCGAGGACACGGTGGGCGAGTCCGCGAAGGCGACCGTCGCCGGGCTCGGCGACGGCGAGATCGCGCTGCTCGAGAACATCCGGTTCGACCCGCGCGAGACGTCGAAGGTGGACGCCGAGCGCGAGGAGCTGGCCGAGGAGCTCGCCTCCCTCGCGGACGTCTTCGTCTCCGACGGCTTCGGCGTGGTCCACCGCAAGCAGGCGTCGGTGTACGACGTCGCCCGGCGCCTCCCGTCCGCGGTCGGCTCGCTGGTGCTCAAGGAGGTCGCCTCGCTGCGCAAGGCGACCGAGGACCCGGAGCGCCCCTACGTCGTCGTGCTCGGCGGCTCGAAGGTCTCGGACAAGCTCGGCGTCATCGCGAACCTGCTGACCAAGGCGGACCGGCTCCTCATCGGCGGCGGCATGGTCTTCACGTTCCTCGCGGCCAAGGGCCACTCCGTGGGCAGCTCGCTGCTCGAGGAGGACCAGATCGAGACCGTCAAGGGCTACCTGGCCGACGCCGAGCAGCGTGGCGTCGAGATCGTCCTGCCGACGGACATCGTCGTGGCGGACGCGTTCGCGGCGGACTCCCCGCACGACGTCGTCGCCGCGGACGCGATCCCGGACGGCCGCATCGGCCTCGACATCGGCCCGGAGTCGGGCGAGCTCTTCCGCAGCAAGATCCTCGACGCGAAGACCGTCGTGTGGAACGGCCCCGCGGGCGTGTTCGAGTTCGAGGCGTTCTCGGCCGGCACGCGTGCCGTCGCCCAGGCGCTCGTCGACGCGGGCAGCGCGGGCGCGTTCACGATCGTCGGCGGCGGCGACTCCGCCGCGGCCGTGCGGATGCTCGGCTTCGACGAGGCCGGGTTCGGCCACATCTCGACCGGTGGCGGCGCGAGCCTCGAGCTCCTCGAGGGCAAGACGCTCCCCGGCATCGCCGTCCTGGAGGAGGAGGCCTGATGGCCACGCAGAACCGCACGCCGCTCATGGCGGGCAACTGGAAGATGAACCTCGACCACCACCAGGCGACGCACCTCGCGCAGAAGCTCGCGTGGTCGCTCAAGGACGCCAAGCACGACTACTCGGCCGTCGAGGTCGCCGTGCTGGTGCCGTTCACGGACCTGCGCTCGGTGCAGACGCTCGTGGACGCGGACAAGTACGAGCTCAAGTACGGCGCCCAGGACGTCTCTGCGCACACCGAGGGCGCGTACACGGGGGAGATCTCCCCGGTCATGCTCGCGAAGCTCGGTGTCTCCTACGTGGCCGTCGGGCACTCGGAGCGACGCCAGTACCACGGCGAGGACGACGCGCTCTGCGCGGCGAAGGTCGCCTCGGCGTTCGGCCAGGGCATCGTCCCGATCCTGTGCGTCGGCGAGGGCCTCGACGTGCGCAAGGCGGGCGACCAGGTGGCGTTCACGCTCGCGCAGGTCGAGGGCGGCCTGGCCGGGCTCCCGGAGGACAAGGCCAAGGACGTCGTCATCGCGTACGAGCCCGTCTGGGCCATCGGCACCGGTGAGGTCGCGACGCCCGAGGACGCGCAGGAGGTCTGCGGCGCGATCCGCGAGAAGCTCGCCGAGCTCTACTCGCCCGAGCTCGCCGCGGGCGTGCGCGTCCTGTACGGCGGCTCGGTGAAGTCCGGCAACATCGCGGCAATCATGGACAAGCCCGACGTCGACGGCGCGCTCGTCGGCGGGGCCAGCCTCGACGCCGAGGAGTTCGCCAAGATCGTCCGGTACCAGTCCCACCAGACGGGCCTCTGAGCCCCGTCGCACCCGTTTGACCCGCGCCCGAGCGGGTGGGCCGACCCTTGTCGGCCGACCTGCTCGGGCCGCGGCGCGACACTCACCCGCCCGGCATGTCGTCCTGGCGCGTGGACGTCGCCTATCCTTGTCCGGGCGCCCGCCGGCGCCGCACTTCCGACGCGAGGGACGTACGAGCACGTGGACACTCTGCGCATCATCCTGCAGGTCCTGCTGGTCCTGACCTCCTTCCTGGTCGTCGTCCTGGTGCTGCTGCACAAGGGCAAGGGCGGCGGTCTCTCCGACATGTTCGGCGGCGGCGTCTCCAGCGGCGCGGGCAGCTCGGGCGTCGCGGAGCGCAACCTGAACCGGCTCACGATCGGCCTGGCCCTCCTGTGGACCCTCGTCGTCGTGCTGCTCGGCCTGATCCAGCGCGTCAGCGCGTAAGGGAGAGTTTCGATGGCGAGCGGTAGCGCGATCCGAGGGTCCCGTGTCGGGGCCGGCCCGATGGGCGAAGCCGAGCGCGGCGAGCAGGCACCCCGGTTCTGGGTGTCCTACTGGTGCGCGAACGGGCACGAGACGAAGCCGAGCTTCTCGGAGGAGGGCGGCGCTGAGGCGCCCGAGACCTGGGACTGCCCGCGCTGCGGCTTCCCCGCGGGGCAGGACAAGGACAACCCGCCGTCGCCCTCGCGCAACGAGCCGTACAAGACGCACCTCGCGTACGTGAAGGAGCGCCGGTCCGACGAGGACGGCGCCGCGATCCTCGACGAGGCGCTCGCCGCGCTCCGCGCCCGCCGCGGCGGCTGAGCAGCCCCCCCGCACCACCCACGAGGCCCCTGTCGCGATCCGCGGCGGGGGCCTCGTCGTGCATGCGCCGCGGATGTGCGCGCCACGGATGCACGCGCCGCGTGTGCGTGCGGTGCTCGTGCAGGCGCGCTAGGGGAGCCGGCGGACGAGGAGGAAGCCGTCGTAGCCCTTGTCGCCGACCGTCTGGATCGCGGTCGCCATGAGCGCGGGGTCGCCCGCGACACGTTCGAGCACGGCGCGCGCGCCCTCGGCGCGGTCGTCGAACGGCGGGCGCACGATCGCGCCACCGCGCACGACGTTGTCGACGACGATCACCGCACCGGGACGCGTGAGCTCGAGGGAGAGCTCGAGGTAGCGCACGTTGGAGGGCTTGTCCGCGTCGACGAAGACGAGGTCGAAGGGCTCGACGCGCTCCTCGACCAGGCGTGCCGCCGTCTCTGCGGCCGGTCCGACGCGGACGTCCACGACGTCGGCCAGGCCGGCCGCCTCCACGTTGCGCACGGCGACAGCGGCGTGGGCGGGGTCGATCTCGAGCGTCGTGACGTGCCGCGCACCCGTGAGCCCGCGCGCGAGGCAGATGGTGCTGTAGCCGGCCAGCGTGCCGAACTCCAGCACCCGGCAGGCGCCGTGCACCTGCGCGAGCAGCGTCAGCAGCCGGCCCTGCGCCGCCGAGACCTGGATCGCGGGAAGCCCGGCCTCGTGCGCCGCGCGGTTGGCGCCGAGCAGCACGTCGTCCGGCGGGAACAGCTGCTCGAGGTAGGCGTCGACGTCGGCCCACTCGCGCACGGGTCAGCCCGCCGCGGCCGCGTCGAGGAGCCAGAGGGTCCGGCCGCGCGCGACGGCTCGGGCCGCGGGCGTCGCGTCGTCGCCGGCGAGCGCACGCCCGACGGCGTCGGCCTTCTCCGCTCCTGCCGCGACGACCCAGATCTCGTCCGCGGCCTCGAGGGCCGCGTACGTGAGGCTCACGCGCTCCGGCGGCGGCTTGGGCGAGCCGTGCACGCCCACGACGGTCCGGTCCACCACGTCGAGCTCCGGGTGGCCCGGGAAGAGGGACGCGACGTGACCGTCCGGACCCATGCCGAGGAGCACGACGTCGAACGGCGGCACCTGCGGACCGGCGTCGTCGGAGGGGGCGATGGCGTCCGGCGACGCCGACGTCGCGGCGCGCGCGAGCTCGGCTGCGTACGCCTCGGCCGACTCCTCCGGCGACGCGGACCGGTCCGGTCCGGGCATCGGGTGGACGTTCTCCCCGGGGACGGCCAGGGCGTCCAGCAGCGCCTCGCGGGCCTGCGTCTCGTTGCGCTCAGGGTCACCCGTGGGCAGGAAGCGCTCGTCGCCCCACCACAGGTGCACGCCCGTCCAGTCGACCGCGTCGCGGAGCGGCGACGCGGCGACCTCGGCCAGCGTGCGGATGCCGACGGTGCCGCCGGTCAGCGCGACGTGCAGCGGGCGGTGCGTGCTCTGGGCGTCGATCAGGTGCAGCAGGAGCCGGGCGGCCGTCGCCTGCGCGAGCGTCGTGGCGTCGGGGTGGACGACGACGACGCGGGCCGGGCCGGTCACGCCGCCCCCACCCGCTCGAGGCCGTCGACCAGGACCTCGCCGTACACCTCGTCGGGATCCAGGCGGCGCAGCTCCTCCGACAGGCACTCGCGCAGCGAGCGCATCGGCATCGCGATGGTCCGCTCGGGCTGCCCCGGCTGCTGCACGGTGGCGACGAGGCCGTCCGGGCGGGTCACCACGACCGGGCCCGAGGCCCGCTCGAGCACGACCCGCGTGATGCCCTGCACGTCCTTCTCGCGCACGACGTCGACCGGGCAGCGCAGCGCGTGCGCGAGCCAGGCCGCGAGCAGCGGCACCGACGGGTGCGTCTCGTGGCCGGACACCTCGACCCGCGTGACGGGCTCGTAGGGCGGCTGGTCGAGCGCCGCGGCCAGCAGCCCCCGCCAGGCCGTGAGCCGGGTCCACGCGAGGTCGGTGTCACCGGCTCGGTGGCCGTCGCGGAGGCGGCGGAGCGTGCTCAGCGGGTCCGAGCAGGCGAGGGAGTCGGTGATGCGCCGCTGGGCCATCGCGCCGAGCGGGTGCTCGGCCGGGTGCTCGGGCAGCTCGGCCGGCCACCACGCGACGATCGGCGCGTCCGGCAGGAGCAGCGGCATGACGAGGGTGTCGCTGTGGGCGAGCATCTCCCCGGAGGCGCGCAGCACGACCACCTCGCTCGCGCCCGCGTCACCGCCGACGCGGATCTCGGCGTCGAGCCGCGCCGTCGTCCGGCTCGCGTCGCGCGCCAGCACGATGACGCGGCACGGGTGCTCGCGGCTCGCGTCGTTGGCGGCCTCGATGGCCTGCTCGACGTCCTCCGCCTCGGCGTCGATGACGAGCGTGAGCACGCGGCCGAGGGCGACCGCACCACCCTCGTCGCGCAGGCGGACGAGCGTCTTGGTGACCGCCGTCGTGGTCGTGTCGGGCAGGTCGATGATCATGAGGACACCCCTCGGGTCGGACGGGCCGATCGGGTCAGGTCACGAGGCGTCACGGCCGGCGCCAGGCCCGACCGTCACGCGCCATCATCTCGTCGGCGGACGCGGGGCCCCACGTGCCCGACCGGTAGGCCTCAGGCGTCCCGTGCCGCGCCCAGTAGGCGGTGATCGGGTCGAGGATCTTCCACGAGAGCTCGACCTCCTCGTGCCGCGGGAACAGCGGCGGGTCGCCCAGCAGGACGTCGAGGATGAGGCGCTCGTACGCCTCGGGGGAGGACTCGGTGAAGGCGTGGCCGTAGCCGAAGTCCATCGTGACGTCGCGGACCTCCATCGCCGTCCCGGGCACCTTCGAGCCGAACCGGATCGTCACGCCCTCGTCCGGCTGCACGCGGATGACGAGCGCGTTCTTGCCGAGCTCCTCGGTCGCGGTGGACTCGAACGGCAGGTGCGGCGCCTTCTTGAAGACCACGGCGATCTCGGTGACGCGGCGGCCGAGGCGCTTGCCGGCGCGCAGGTAGAACGGGACGCCCGCCCAGCGCCGGGTGTCGATGTCCACGCGGATGGCCGCGTAGGTCTCCGTCGCCGAGTCGGGCGCGATGCCGTCCTCGTCGAGGTACCCGACGACCTCCTCGCCGCCCTGCCAGCCGGCCGCGTACTGGCCGCGCGCGGTGTGCCGCGCCAGGTCGGCGGGCACCCGCACGGCCGAGAGCACCTTCTCCTTCTCGGCCCGGAGGTCCTGCGCGTCGAAGGAGACCGGCTCCTCCATCGCGGTGAGCGCGAGCAGCTGGAGCAGGTGGTTCTGGATGACGTCCCGGGCTGCGCCGATGCCGTCGTAGTACCCGGCGCGACCGCCGATGCCGATGTCCTCGGCCATGGTGATCTGCACGTGGTCGACGTAGTTGGCGTTCCAGATCGGCTCGAACAGCTGGTTGGCGAACCGCAGCGCCAGCATGTTCTGGACCGTCTCCTTGCCCAGGTAGTGGTCGATGCGGAACACCGACTCGGGCTCGAAGACCTCCGAGACGACGTCGTTCAGCTCGCGCGCGCTGGCCAGGTCGTGGCCGAACGGCTTCTCGATGACGACCCGGCGCCAGGCGCCCTCCTGCTGCTTGGAGAGCCCGGACCGCGCGAGCTGGCGGCACACGAGCGGGAACGCCCCCGGCGGCACGGACAGGTAGAACGCGTGGTTGCCGCCCGTGCCCTGCTCGGCGTCGAGCTCCTTGACCGTCTGGCTCAGGCGGTCGAAGGCGGCGTCGTCGTCGAACTCGCCCTGGACGAAGCGGATGCCCTTGAGCAGCTGCTCCCACGTGCTCTCGCGGAACGGCGTCCGGGCGTTCTTCTTCACGGCGTCGTACACGACCTCGGCGAAGTCCTGCGTCGCCCAGTCCCGCCGCGCGAACCCGGTGAGCGCGAAGCCCGGCGGCAGGAGCCCGCGGTTGGCGAGGTCGTACACGGCGGGCATGAGCTTGCGCTTGGCCAGGTCCCCCGTCACGCCGAAGATCACCAGGCCGCAGGGCCCGGCGATGCGGGGCAGGCGCCGGTCACGCGGGTCGCGCAGGGGGTTGACCTGCTGCGCGGAGCGCGAGGGGCTCACCGGGCGCCCGCCGGCGCGAGGGCGGTCGTCGGAGCGGTCACTGGCCGGCCTCCTGGTTGCTCGACGAGACGGCGCTGCGCGCCAGACCTGCGGAGACGGTCGTGAGCAGCTCGTCCCAGCTCTTCTCGAACTTCTCGACGCCCTCGACCTCGAGCGCCTCCGTGACCTCGCCGAGGTCGATGCCGAGCCCCGCGAGCGCCTCGACCTGCGCCGCCGCGTCGTCGTAGGCGCCCGTGACGGTGTCGCCGCGCACGTCCCCGTGGTCGGCCACGGCCTCGAGGGTCCCGCCGGGCATCGTGTTGACCACGCCGGGGGCGACGAGCTCGTCGACGTACCGGGTGTCGGGGTACGCAGGGTCCTTGACCCCGGTCGACGCCCACAGCGGCCGCTGCGCGTTGGCGCCGGCCGACGCGAGGGCCTGCCAGCGCTCGGCTGCGACGACCTCCTCGTAGAGGCGGTAGGCGAGTCGCGCGTTGGCGATCGCGATCGAGCCGCGCAGCGCGGCGGCCTCCGACGAGCCGATCGCGTCGAGCTTCTTGTCCACCGCGGCGTCGACCCGGGAGACGAAGAAGGAGGCGACCGAGTGGATGCCCGAGAGGTCCCGGCCCGCGTCCCGCGCCTGCTCGAGGCCGGCCTGGTAGGCGTCGAGCACGGCCTGGTAGCGCTCGAGCGAGAAGATCAGCGTGACGTTGACGCTGATGCCCTGCGCGATGACCGCGGTGATCGCCGGCAGGCCCTCGAGCGTCGCGGGGATCTTGATGTAGAGGTTCGGCCGGTCGACGGTGCGCCACAGGCGCTCGGCCGTCGCGACGGTCGCGTCCGTGTCCTTCGCCAGGCGCGGGTCGACCTCGATCGAGACCCGGCCGTCGAGGCCGCCCGTCGCGGCGTGCACGTCCGCGAGCGCGTCGCACGCGTCGCGCACGTCGTCGGTCGTGATCGTGAAGACCGCTTCGTCCACGTCGGCGCCCGCCGCGGCGAGCTCGGACAGCTGCGCGTCGTAGGCGCTGCCCTTCGCGAGGGCCGACGCGAAGATCGTCGGGTTGGTCGTGACGCCCACGACGCCGCGCCCGCTGACGAGCTCGGCGAGCCCGCCGCCGCGCAGCAGCTCACGCGAGAGGTCGTCCAGCCAGATCGCGACACCCGCGTCGCGCAGCGCCGCGATCGGTGCCGGTACGGAGGTCGAGGTGCCGGAGGTCGAGGTGCCGGTGCCTGCTTCGGTCATGACGTGCTCCTTCGATCGGGGTGGGGCCCCGGCCGAGACCGGCCGGGGCCTTCCACGTGGGACGTCGGTCAGAGGTCGCCGGTGCCGCTCTCGGTCGGGACGGCCGCGCTGCCCGGGTCCGCGTCGCCGCGGGCCGCCGTGAGGGACTCGCGTGCCGCCTCGACGACGGCCTCGGGCGTCAGGCCGAACTCGCGGTAGAGCGTCTCGTAGTCCGCGGACGCGCCGTAGTGCTCGAGCGAGACGGTCCGGCCCGCGTCCCCGACGATCTTGTGCCACGACATCGCGATGCCGGCCTCGACCGAGACGCGCGCCTTCACGGCCGCGGGGAGGACCTCCTCGCGGTACGCCTCGTCCTGCTCGGCGAACCACTCCAGGCTCGGGGCGGACACGACGCGCGTCGCGATGCCGTCGGCCTCGAGCCGCTCGCGTGCCGCGACGGCGATCTGCACCTCCGAGCCGGTCCCGATGAGGATGACGTCGGGCGTCCCGGTGCTCGCCTCGAGCAGCACGTACGCGCCGCGAGCGACGCCCTCGGCCGACGCGTAGCCGTCCTCGCCGCGCGGGAACGTGGGCACGTTCTGCCGCGTCAGGACGAGGCCGACGGGGTGGTCGGTGCGCTCGAGGATCGCCTTCCAGGCCTGCGCCGTCTCGTTCGCGTCGGCCGGACGCACGACGACGAGCCCGGGGATGGCGCGGACGGCGGTGAGGTGCTCGACCGGCTGGTGGGTCGGTCCGTCCTCGCCGAGGCCGATCGAGTCGTGCGTCCAGACGTAGATCGCGGGGACGCCCATGAGCGCGGCGAGCCGCACGGCACCACGCATGTAGTCGCTGAACGTGAAGAACGTGCCGCCGTACGGCCGCGTCAGCCCGTGCAGCGCGATGCCGGAGAGGATCGCGCCCATGCCGTGCTCGCGGATGCCGAAGTGGAGCGTCCGGCCGTACTCGTGGCCCTCGAACTCGTGGGTCGAGCGCTCGGGCGGCAGGAAGGACGGCTCGCCCTTCATCGTGGTGTTGTTCGAGCCGGCGAGGTCGGCGGAGCCGCCCCACAGCTCGGGCAGCACCGGGGCGAGCGCGGAGAGCACCTCGCCCGACGCGGCGCGGGTCGCTACGGCCTTGCCGGCCGGGAACGTGGGGAGCGCGTCGGCCCAGCCGTCGGGCAGCGACCGCTCGACGAGCCGGTCCAGCAGCGCCGCGCGGTCCGGGTTCGCGGCACGCCACGCGTCGTAGCCCTCCTGCCACTGCGCCTGGGCCTGCGCACCGCGCTCGAGGGCCTGACGCGTGTGCTCGATGACCTCGGGCTCGACCGCGAAGGTCGCCTCGGCGTCGAAGCCCAAGAGCTCCTTGAGCGCGCGGACCTCGTCGCCGCCCAGCTTGGAGCCGTGCGAGCCGTGCGTGTTCTGCTTCGTCGGCGAGGGCCAGGCGATGATCGTGCGGAGGCGGATGAACGACGGCCGGTCCGTGACGGCCTTGGCCGCCTCGATCGCGGCGGCGAGGGCCTCGACGTCCTCCGAGTAGGGGCTGCCGTCCGACGTCTGCGTCCAGTCCACCGACTGCACGTGCCAGCCGTACGCCTCGTAGCGCCCGAGGACGTCCTCGGTGAACGCGATCTCGGTGTCGCCCTCGATCGAGATGTGGTTGTCGTCCCACAGCACGACGAGGTTGCCGAGCTTCTGGGTGCCCGCGAGCGACGACGCCTCCGACGTCACGCCCTCCTGGAGGTCGCCGTCGGACGCGATCACGTACACGTGGTGGTCGAACGGGCTGGTGCCCGGTGCGGCGTCGGGGTCGAGGAGCCCGCGCTCGCGCCGCGCCGCCATCGCGAAGCCGACCGCGCTGGCGAGCCCCTGGCCGAGCGGCCCGGTGGTGATCTCGACGCCCTCGGTGTGCTTGTACTCGGGGTGACCCGGGGTCTTCGAGCCCCACGTGCGGAGCGCCGCGATGTCCTCGATCTCGAGGCCGTAGCCGGCGAGGTAGAGCTGGATGTACTGCGTCAGGCTCGAGTGCCCGGCCGACAGGACGAACCGGTCTCGGCCCAGCCAGTGCGGGTCCGCCGGGTCGTGGCGCATCGTCCGCTGGAAGAGCAGGTACGCCGCGGGGGCGAGGCTCATCGCCGTGCCGGGGTGGCCGTTGCCCACCTTCTCGACCGCATCGGCCGCGAGGACACGGACCGTGTCGACGGCGCGGCGGTCGAGGTCCGTCCACTCGAGCTGGAGCTCGTCGGTCGGGCTGGGGGACGCGTTCACGGAGCCTCTTTCCTGCCCGGACGGTCGCCCGGGTCGTGTCGCCTGGTGCGTTCGGCGCACGCCGTCAGGGGCCGTGAGCGGCCGGTGACGTGCGCCGGTAGGGGGTCCGGCGGTGTGCGCCGGATCACGCGTCGAGCCTACCCGCGGGCGCCCCGATGCGATTGTTGTGCCGTCAGGTGGACGCGGTGCCTGTGGGGTCGGTCACGTCCGGGCGCCCGACGCGCGGGGCGACCCGCTCACGGCGGCGGCGGGCCTACCATGGTCGTCAGCAACCCCGCAGAACGGAGCCCTCGCGCGTGCGCACTGCCAGTGGACGCCTCGACGCCGGACCGGGCGCAGCCGTCCCCCCGGTCGACCTCCCCGCGGCGGTGCCCGCAGGGGCGGAGGGGACGACCCGGCAGGGCGCCCTGGCACGGGCGCTGTCCCGGGCCGGGGCCTACGTCGCGCTCACGAAGCCGCGGATCATCGAGCTGCTCCTCATCACCACGGTGCCGACCATGATCCTCGCCGAGCGCGGGTTCCCGTCGGTGGGTCTGGTGCTCGCGACCCTCGTGGGCGGCGCAGCGGCGGCCGCCTCGGCCAACACGCTCAACTGCTACCTCGACCGTGACATCGACAAGCTCATGCACCGCACGAAGCGGCGCCCGCTCGTCACGGGCGAGGTGACCCCGCGGGCCGCCCTGGTGTTCGGCTACGCGCTCGGCCTGTTCGCGGTCGTGTGGTTCGTGGCGCTCGTCAACGTGCTGTCCGCGGTCCTCGCGCTCTCGGCGATCCTGCTCTACGTCGTCGGCTACACGATGATCCTCAAGCGCCGCACGCCGCAGAACATCGTGTGGGGCGGGGTGGCCGGCTGCATGCCGGTGCTGATCGGGTGGTCGGCCGTCACGGACTCCGTGGCGTGGGCGCCCGTCGCGCTCTTCGGCGTCATCTTCTTCTGGACGCCGCCGCACTACTGGCCGCTGTCGATGAAGTTCCGGGGCGACTACGCCGCGGCCGGCGTCCCGATGCTGCCGGTCGTGGCGAACGACGTGCGCGTCACGTGGGAGATGGTCGGCTACACCCTCGGCATGGTCGCGTGCTCGCTCGTGCTGGTCCCGCTCGCCGGCATGACGTGGGTCTACGCGGTCGTCGCAGCCGTCCTCGGCGCCTGGTTCCTCGCGTCGACGGTGGCGCTGCTGCGCCGCGCACGCACGCCGCGCCAGGGCGTCCGGCTGGGCGAGATGCGCGTCTTCCACGGCTCGATCACCTACCTGACGCTGCTCTTCGTCGCCATCGCGGTCGACCCCTTCCTGCCGGTCTGACGACGTGGGCACCGCAGCCCAGGCCGCCGGCGCGGAGCCGTCGTCCGAGCTGCTCCGCGCCGTCGGCGCCTACCTCGACCACCTCGCCGTCGAGCGCGGGCTCGCGGCCAACACCCTGAGCGCGTACCGGCGCGACCTCACGCGGTACACGGCCCACCTCGCGGCACTCGGCCGCACGTCGGTGACCGAGGTCACCGAGGCCGACGTCCGCGACTTCGTCACCGCCGTCCGGACCGGACGCGACGGCGCGTCGACCCTCTCGGCGGCGTCGACCGCGCGCGTCGTCGCAGCCGTGCACGGCTGGCACCGGTTCTGCGCCCTTGAGGGCATGACGCCCGACGACCCGTCCCGCGGCGTGCGGCCGCCGGCGCAGCCCAAGCGGCTCCCCAAGGCGCTCTCGACGGACGACGTCGAGCGCCTCCTCGCCGCGTCCGCGCTCGGCGACGGCCCGGTGCCGCTGCGGGACCGGGCGCTGCTCGAGCTGCTCTACTCGACCGGGGCGCGGATCAGCGAGGTCGTCGGGCTCGACGTCGACGACCTGGAGCTCGAGCCCTCCGCCGCCGCAGCACGGCTCTTCGGGAAGGGCAGCAAGGAGCGCGTCGTGCCCGTGGGCTCGTACGCGCGCGAGGCCGTCGAGGCCTACCTGGTGCGCGCCCGGCCCGTGCTGGCCGCGTCGGGGCGCGGGACGCCCGCCGTGTTCCTCAACACGCGGGGCGAGCGGCTGAGCCGCCAGAGCGCGTGGGCGGTGCTGCGGCAGGCCGCGCAGCGCGCCGGCATCGCGCGCGCGGACGACGTCTCGCCGCACACGCTGCGCCACTCGTTCGCGACCCACCTGCTCGCGGGCGGTGCCGACGTCCGCGTGGTGCAGGAGCTCCTCGGCCACGCGTCGGTGACCACGACGCAGATCTACACGCAGGTGACGCCGGACACGCTGCGCGAGGTCTACGCGGCGGCGCACCCGCGCGCGCTGGGCTGACGGCGAGTGCGGTGACGACGGCGGCCGACCGGACGACGGCCCCGCCGGGCGTTGCTGCCCGGCCCGCGGCGGTCGCTGCGGTAGCCTCGGGGCCGTGACCAGCCTGGACCCGGACGCCCCCGCGACGACGGCGACCGACCCGGTCGGACGGCCTCTCCCGGTGTTCCCCGAGCCCGCGCCCCTCGCCTCCCACGGCCCGGCGCGGATCATCGCCCTGTGCAACCAGAAGGGCGGCGTCGGGAAGACCACGACCACCATCAACCTGGGTGCCGCCCTGGCCGACTACGGCCGCCGCGTCCTCGTCGTCGACTTCGACCCGCAGGGTGCCGCCTCGGTGGGCCTGGGGACCAGCCCGCACGAGCTCGAGCGCACGGTCTACAACCTGCTCATGGAGCGCAACGCGACGCTGGCCGAGGTGGTGCGCCCCACGTCGGTCGAGGGGCTGGACCTGCTGCCGGCGAACATCGACCTCTCGGCCGCCGAGGTCCAGCTCGTGGGCGAGGTCGCGCGCGAGTCGATCCTCTCGCGCGTGCTGCGGCCCGCGGAGGAGGAGTACGACGTCATCCTCGTCGACTGCCAGCCGTCGCTCGGGCTGCTGACCGTCAACGCCCTCACCGCCGCCCACGGGGTCCTCATCCCGCTCGAGTGCGAGTTCTTCGCGCTGCGCGGCGTCGCCCTGCTCGTGGAGACGGTCGAGAAGGTCCGGGACCGGCTCAACCCGCGCCTCCAGGTCGACGGGATCCTCGCGACGATGCACGACCCGCGGACGCTGCACTCGCGCGAGGTGCTCGCGCGCGTGCACGAGGCTTTCGGCGACCAGCTGCTGCACACCGTCATCGGGCGCACGGTGAAGTTCCCCGACTCGTCCGTGGCCGCCGAGCCGATCACGAGCTACGCCCCGACGCACCCCGGTGCGACGGCGTACCGCCAGCTCGCACGCGAGCTGGTGGCCCGCGGCGATGCCGCCTGAGGTCGCGGTCGCGACCGGACCCACGCCCGCCGCGGCGGTGACGGCCGAGAGGCCGGACCAGGTCGCGCCGCCCGGACGCGCGGACGACGGCGCGCCGGCCGGTGCCGGGAGGGCCGTGCAGGGCGGTGGCTTCGAGGTCCACCTCGAGAACTTCACCGGACCGTTCGACCTGCTGCTGGGCCTCATCGCCAAGCACAAGCTCGACATCACCGAGGTCGCGCTGGCGCAGGTCACCGACGAGTTCATCGCGGCCGTCCGGGCGGCCGAGCGCACCGACGCGCCCTGGGAGCTCGGCCGGATCAGCGAGTTCCTCGTGGTCGCCGCGACGCTGCTCGACCTCAAGGCCGCCAGGCTGCTGCCCTCGGGGGTCGTCGAGGACGCCGAGGACCTCGAGATGCTCGAGGCGCGGGACCTGCTCTTCGCGCGGCTGCTGCAGTACCGCGCGTACAAGGAGATGGCCGCGGCCCTGGGTGACCGTCTCGCGACGCAGGCGCGCAGCCTGCCGCGTGCCGTCGCGATGGAGCCGGAGCTCGCGGCGCTCCTGCCCGAGCTCGTGCTCGAGATCGGGCCGTCCGAGCTCGCGATCCTCGCGGCCCACGCGCTGCGCCCCAAGGAGGCGCCCGCGGGCGTCGACCTCTCGCACCTGCACGCCCCCGCCGTGAGCGTCCGCGAGCAGGCGGCCGTGCTCGTCGACCGGCTGCGCCGCACCGGTTCGGGCTCGTTCCGTGCGCTCGTGCAGGACGCCGACTCGACCCTGGTCGTCGTCGTGCGGTTCCTCGCGCTCCTCGAGCTCTTCCGCGAGGGCGTCGTCGCCTTCGACCAGATCGACCCGCTCGGCGAGCTGACCGTGCGGTGGACGGGCTCGGAGGACGGCGACGTCGAGGTGGTCGACGACTACGACGGCGACGCGCCGGAGCCCGCGCCGCCGGCGCCCGCAGAGGCCGCAGCCCCGGTGCCCGCAAGACCGGAGACCACGCCGGCCGACGCCGGTGACCAGGAGGGACCCGCATGAGCGAGACGGGGCACGTCGCGACCGACGAGGGCGCGGAGCCGGAGGTCGAGGCGGTGGACGAGCCGGGAGACGCCGCACCGGCAGCCTCCCCAGGAGCACCCGCCTCCGTCGACGAGCTCGCGTTCGACGTCGCGGACCTCCCGGGCGGGGCGGCGGCGGCGATCGAGGCCGTCCTCATGGTCGCGGACACGCCCGTGAGCGCCGTGCAGCTCGCGACGGTGCTCGGCCTGCCGACGGCCGAGGTCGAGGAGACGCTCGTCGCGCTCGCCGAGGAGTACCGGGGCACCGGCGGAGGCCGGCCGCGCGGGTTCGAGCTGCGGCACGTCGCGGGCGGCTGGCGCATCTACTCGGCGTCCGCGCACGCCGACGTCGTCGGCCGCTTCGTGCTCGACGGGCAGACGGCGCGCCTGACGCAGGCCGCGCTCGAGACGCTTGCCGTGATCGCCTACCGCCAGCCCGTCACGCGCGGGCAGGTGTCCGCCGTCCGCGGCGTGAACGTGGACTCCGTGGTCCGCACCCTGACCGCACGCGGCCTCGTGGCGGAGCTCGGCACGGAGCCCAGCGGCGCGGTGCTCTACGGCACGACGTCGTACTTCCTCGAGCGGCTCGGCATGACGAGCCTCGACCAGCTGCCGCCGCTCGCGCCGTACCTGCCCGACATCGAGTCGCTCGGCCTCGACGACCAGCGCACGACCGAAGGGGTGGACGCATGAGCCCGCGCAACGACGGAAGGGCCGGGCGCGCCCCGGTCCGTGACGTGCACGACCCGGACGGCACCCGGCTGCAGAAGGTGCTCGCCACCGCCGGCCTCGGTTCGCGCCGGGCGTGCGAGAACCTCATCGCCGCCGGTCGCGTCGAGGTCGACGGCGTGGTGGTGCGCGAGCTCGGCGTGCGCGTGGACCCGCGCCGCGCGGTCGTGCACGTCGACGGCATGCGCCTGCAGCTCGACACCTCGCTCGTGACGCTCGCCCTGAACAAGCCGCTCGGCGTGGTCTCGACGATGCACGACCCCCAGGGCCGCCGGTCCCTGTCCGAGTTCGTCGCGGACCGCCAGGAGCGCCTGTTCCACGTCGGCCGGCTCGACGCCGAGACCGAGGGCCTGCTCCTCATGACGAACGACGGCGAGCTGGCCAACCGGCTCTCGCACCCGTCGCACGGCGTGCAGAAGACCTACCTCGCGACCGTCGAGGGTCGCGTCAAGGGCGCCGTCGGCGTGAAGCTGCGGGCCGGCGTGCGGCTCGAGGACGGTCCCGCGGCCGTGGACGAGTTCCGCGTCGTCGACACGGCGCCCGACGCCACGCTCGTCGAGCTCGTCCTGCACGAGGGGCGCAACCACATCGTGCGCCGCCTCATGGAGGAGGTCGGGCACCCGGTCACGCGGCTCGTGCGGACCCAGGTCGGGCCGATCCGCCTGGGCGACCTCCGGCCCGGTCGCACGCGCGTGCTCGGCCGGGAGGAGCTCGGCGCCCTCATGACGGCGGTGGGCCTGTGAGCGCGCCGCGCGGGGCGCTGGGTACGCTGCCCGGCGGCCGGCCGCCCGGGGCGCGGCCGGACGGGGGTGCACGATGACGGTCCGCGCGATCCGCGGCGCGACGCAGCTCGAGGGCGACGAGCGCGAGCACCTCTTCGAGCGCACGACGGAGCTCGTGCAGGCGGTGCTCGCCGCGAACGACCTGGGCATCGACGAGCTCATCTCGATCTTCTTCACGTGCACGCCCGACCTGCGCAGCGACTTCCCCGCCACGGCCGCGCGCGAGATGGGCCTCGGCGCCGTGCCGCTCATGTGCGCGGTCGAGATCGACGTGCCGCACGCGCTGCCGCGCGTCGTCCGGCTCATGGCGCACGCGAACCTCGACCGCCCGCGGGACGACGTGCGGCACGTGTACCTCCACGGCGCGACGGTGCTGCGCCGCGACCTGGCCCAGTGAGCGGCCCTGCGGACCGGCCCGTGAACGGGCCGGCGGGCGCACCGGTGGCGGCGACGCGCGGACCTGTCCGCGTGGTCGGCACCGGCCTCCTGGGGACGAGCATCGGCCTCGGCCTGCGTGGGCTCGGCGTGGACGTCGTGCTCCACGACCCGTCGCTGACGACCGTGCTCCTCGCGCAGGACGTCGGCGCGGGCCGGGTCGCGACCCCGGACGACCAGGACGTCCGCCTCGTCGTCGTGGCCGCGCCGCCCGACGTGACGCACGACGTCGTCCTCGCCGAGCTCGAGGCGTTCCCGGACGCCGTCGTCACGGACGTCGCGAGCGTCAAGGGCGCCGTGCTCGACGCGCTGCGCGACGCGGGCGCGGACCTCAGCCGGTACGTCGGCTCGCACCCGATGGCGGGCTCCGAGCGCAGCGGCCCGACCGCCGCGCGCGGCGACCTCTTCACGGGCCGGCCGTGGGTCGTCGTCGGCTCGGGGGAGTCGTCGAGCGTCGCCGTGCTGGCGGTGCGAGACCTGGTGTCCGACCTGGGCGCGACCCCCGTGATGCTCGACGCGTCGACGCACGACGCGGCCGTCGCGCTCGTCTCGCACGTCCCGCAGATCGCGGCGTCGCTCGTCGCGGCGCGCCTGCGCGAGGCGGACCCCGCGGCGCTCGACCTGGCGGGCCAGGGGCTGCGTGACGTCACGCGCATCGCCGCGAGCGACCCGGCGCTGTGGACGTCGATCCTCGCCGCCAACGCGGACGCGGTGGCACCGGTGCTGCGCGCGTTGCGGGACGACCTCGACGCCGTCGTCACCGCGCTCGACGGCGCGGCGTCGACCGGTCCGTGGAGCGCGCCGCCCCGCGGCGCCCTCGGCTCGGTCGCGGCGGCCATCGCCGCCGGCAACGCGGGCGTCGCCCGCATCCCCGGCAAGCACGGCGGCGTGCGGACGACGTACGACGTCGTCACGGTGCTCGTGCCCGACCAGCCGGGGGAGCTCGCACGGCTCCTCGTCGAGGTCGGCTCGGCGGGGATCAACCTGGAGGAGCTGCAGCTCGAGCACGCGCCGCACCGGGCGGTGGGCCTCGCGTCGATCTCCGTGCTGCGCGGGCTCGGCGGCCGGCTCGAGGACGAGCTGCGCGGACGTGGATGGAGGCTGGCCGGATGAATGGGCTCGTCATCGCGGTCGACGGGCCCTCGGGCTCGGGCAAGTCGAGCGTGTGCCGGCAGGTCGCCGCGCGTCTCGGCCTCGCGTACCTCGACACCGGGGCGATGTACCGCGCGGCGACGTGGTGGTGCCTCGCGCAGGGCGTCGACCTCGCCGACGGCCCCGCCGTGACGGCGGCGGTCCACGCCATGGTCCTCGAGCTCGACCTCAACCCGCGGCTGCCGGTGTTCCGCGTGGAGGGCACGGACGTCGGGACGGCGATCCGCGCGGGTGAGATCTCGGCCGTCGTGAGCGCCGTGGCGACCAACCTCGACGTGCGCGCCGACCTCGGGGCGCGTCAGCGCCGGGTCATCGAGGTCGAGCGCGGTGGGGAGGGCTTCAGCGAGGGGCGCGGCGTGGTCGTCGAGGGGCGCGACATCACGACGGTCATCGCGCCGGACGCCGACGTGCGCATCCTGCTGACCGCGAGCGAGGAGGCGCGGCTCGCGCGCCGGGCCCGCGAGCTGCACGGGTCCGACGACGCCCGCAGCGTCGCTGCCACGCGGGACCAGGTGGTCCGCCGCGACGAGCAGGACTCGACCGTCGTGGAGTTCCGCACGGCCGCGGACGGCGTCGTCACCGTCGACTCCTCCGAGCTCGACCTCGAGCAGACGGTCCAGGCCGTGCTCGCCGTCGTCGCGCGCGAGACGGGCGCGGCGGCCGACCGGTGACCGCGCGGTGAGCGACGCCGTCCGGGTGCCCGGAGCGGCCGGGCCGCGGTGGTCGCGGTGGGTCGGGCGCTTCCTCGCGCGCGTCGTGTGGGACACCCGGGTGGTCGGCCGCGAGCACGTGCCGCGGACGGGTCCGGTCATCCTCGCCGCGAACCACCTCGGCGTCGTGGACGGTCCGCTGGTCCACGGCGTCGTGCCGCGCGGTACGCACATCCTCGTCAAGGAGGAGATGTTCCGCGGCCCCGTCGGTGCCGTGCTGCGCGCCGCCGGCCAGATCCCGGTGGACCGCACGGGCGGACGGCCGGCACTGGCCGCCGCCCTTGCCGTGCTGCGCCGGGGCGACGCCGTCGGGATCTTCCCCGAGGGCAACCGCGGACGCGGCGACGCGTCGACGGCCCGCGCGGGCGTGGCCTGGCTCGCCGTCAACTCGGGAGCGCCCGTGGTGCCCGTGGCGGTGCTCGGCACGCGGCGCACGGGGGAGTCGGTGGGGCACGTGCCCGGCGCGCGGCGTCGTCTGCACATCGAGTTCGGACCGCCCGTCGTCATCGAGCGCCCCGCGGGCGCCTCGGGCCGCGCCGCCGTGGCGCACGCCAACGACGTGCTCCGTACGGCTCTCGCCGCGCACGTGCTCGACGTCAGCCGGCGCAGCGGGTTCGCGCTGCCGGACGACGTCCCCGACGACCGCGGTGAGGGTGGCGCGCACCGCGGCACGTGAGCGGGTTCGTCGCGGACCCGTCCGGCAGGGGAGGATGGGCCCATGACCGACCAGCACCGCGACGACAGCGCCCTCGACCACAGCGCCCTCGACGACAGCGCCCTGGAGGAGAGCGCGCTCGACGACGGCGCGTCGGACGACAGCGCCTTCGCCACAGGTGCGGCCGACGCCATCACCGCCCCCGACGCCTCTCTCCCGCAGACGCCCGAGGAGCTCGCCCGCGAGCAGGCGCTGCGCGCCGGGCTCACCGAGTTCGAGCTCGGCGAGGAGGACCTCGCGCTGCTCGACGGCGAGGCCCGCGACGACGCCGACGCGCCCGCGGCCGGTCCGGTGCCGGTGCTCGCCGTCGTCGGTCGCCCGAACGTCGGCAAGTCGACGCTCGTGAACCGCATCCTCGGCCGGCGTGAGGCCGTGGTCGAGGACACGCCGGGCGTCACGCGCGACCGCGTGAGCTACCCGGCCGAGTGGGCCGGCCGCAACTTCACGCTCGTCGACACCGGCGGCTGGGAGGTCGACGTCGCCGGCATCCACGCGCGCGTCGCCGAGCAGGCCGAGGTCGCGATCGACCTGGCCGACGTCGTGCTGTTCGTCGTCGACGCGACCGTCGGTGCGACGTCGACCGACGAGCAGGTCGTGCGGCTGCTCCGCAAGGCCGGCAAGCCGGTCGTGCTCGCCGCGAACAAGGTCGACGGGCCGCGCAGCGAGTCCGACGCGGCCGAGCTGTGGAGCCTCGGGCTCGGCGAGCCGCACCCCATCTCGGCGCTGCACGGGCGCGGCACCGGCGACCTGCTCGACGCCGTCGTCGAGAAGATGCCCGAGGTGTCCGCGAAGGGCACCCTGCGGCCCGGTGGGCCGCGGCGCGTGGCGCTCGTCGGTCGCCCGAACGTCGGCAAGTCGAGCCTGCTGAACAAGATCCTCGGCGAGGACCGCGTGGTCGTCGACGCCGAGGCCGGCACGACGCGCGACCCCGTCGACGAGCTCGTCGAGCTCGGCGGCAAGGCGTGGTGGTTCGTCGACACGGCCGGCATCCGGCGGCGCGTGCACCAGACGTCCGGCGCGGACTTCTACGCGTCGCTGCGCACGCAGGCCGCGATCGAGAAGGCCGAGGTCGCCGTCGTGCTCGTCGACGCGAGCGTGAAGATGACCGAGCAGGACACGCGCGTCATCTCGCAGGTCGTCGAGGCGGGGCGTGCGCTCGTCATCGCCTACAACAAGTGGGACCTCATGGACGAGGACCGTCGCCCGTTCCTCGAGCGCGAGATCGAGCAGGACCTCGTGCAGGTCCAGTGGGCACCGCGGGTCAACGTGTCCGCGAAGACGGGCTGGCACAAGGACCGCCTGGTGCCCGCGATCGAGCGCTCGCTCGCCTCGTGGGACATGCGCATCCCGACCGGCCGGCTCAACGCCTTCCTGGGCGAGCTCGTGGCCGCGCACCCGCACCCGCTGAGGGGCGGCAAGCAGCCGCGCATCCTCTTCGCGACCCAGGCCGACACGCGCCCGCCGCGCTTCGTCATCTTCGCCACGGGGTTCCTCGAGGCGGGCTACCGGCGCTTCATCGAGCGGCGCCTGCGCGAGACGTTCGGCTTCGAGGGCTCGCCCATCTCGATCTCGGTGCGCGTGCGGGAGAAGCGCAAGCGGTGAGCCCGTCGCTGATCCCATGAGCGCCTCGACCGACCGTCCCGTGCAGCGTGCCCGGCACCCCGGGCCGCTGCTGCGGTGGGGCCTGCCCCGCGACCCGGCGGCGTCGTCGCACCTCGCGGCGTTCGTCGTCGGGGCGGTCGTCACCGTGCTCCTCACGCGTGGCCTCCTCGCAGCCGCGGACTACCCGCAGGTCGGCGGGGACGGGCTGCACGTCGCGCACGTGCTGTGGGGCGGGCTGCTCATGGCCGTCGCGTTCGTCGTGCTCCTGTCCTTCGCCGGTCCGGTCGTCCGGCCGATCGGCGCGGTGCTGGGCGGCATCGGCTTCGGGCTGTTCGTCGACGAGGTCGGCAAGTTCGTGACGTCGGACAACGACTACTTCTACGAACCGACGGCGGCGCTGATCTACCTCGTGGTCGTCGCGCTCGTCCTGCTCGGCGAGGCGCTGCACGGGCGCACGCGGCACCACCCGACCGAGCACCTGGCGGCAGCCGCGGACCACGCCGTCGCGGGGCTGGTCGGCGGCTTCACGCCGCACGCGCGGCAGGACGCGCGGGAGGCGGTGGAGCGGGCCGAGTCCGAGGCGGACGGTCCCGTGCGCGGGGCGGCGGAGGTCCGCGCGCTGCTCGACGTCGTCGACGACGACCCCAGCGAGCTGCCCAACCCGGCCGACGTCGTGGGCCGCGCGGTCGTCCGCACGCTGCGGCGCCTGGTGAGCGCGCGGTGGGTGCCGCGGGTCACGGTGGCCGTGCTGCTCCTCACGTCGCTCGGCACCGTGGTGCGCGGGCTGATGGCGTGGCGCGCGGGCACGGACGTGCCGGACTGGATGATCGTCGCGATGCTCGCGAGTGCGGCCGTCTCGGCGGGATTCGCGGTCTCGGGTCTCGTCGTGGCACGTCGCGACCGGCTGCGGGCCTACCGCCGGTTCCGTCGGGCGGTGCTCGTCAGCCTCCTGGTGACGCAGGTGTTCGTGTTCCGGCTCGAGGAGTGGGCCGCCACGACGGGCCTGGTGATCGACCTGCTGGTCCTGGGGCTCGTCGCCGCCGAGATCGCGCAGATGCACGACCAGCACGACCGCCGTCGGGCCGGACGCGCGCGGCCCTGACGTCCCGCCCGCGCCAGGTCACGGGGGTCACCCGGCGTCGAAGCGCTCCTCGTCGTCGTCCTCGCCGAGGACCGGCGACGACGGCGTCGGGTCGGACTCGTCAGGGCCCGTCCCCGCGTCGAGCGGTGCGTCGGAGGTGGTGGTGTCGTCGTCGTCGCCCGGACGTCGCTCGTCGGTCATGGCCGTCCCTTCGTCACCCGCCGCCCGGTCGGACGGCTGCGACCAGCAGACCACGCGCCTCCGCCACCCGCAGGTGGGCGCGGAGGTGGGCACGGAGGTGGGCACGGAGGTGGGCACGGAGGTGGGCACGGAGGTGGGCACGGAGGTGGGCGCAGAGGTGGGCGCGGTTGCCGGTCCATCGCGGCGGACGGACAGTGGTCTCGTCCGCACCATCCACCCCGTACGACGCACTGCGTACGACCGACGAGGGAGCAGCCATGGCCACCGGGGAGACCGGCTTCGACGACGTCACGTTCGACCTGATCTCGGTGCAGTACCACTCGCTCAAGGCGGGGCACGACTACGGCCAGTACGTCCGCGACGCCCGCAACGCGGGCAAGGAGGACATCGCGCAGTTCTTCGAGGAGGTCATGGCCGAGGACGCGCGCCGCGCGCACCGGTGCCACGAGTTCCTGCGCGAGCTGGGCGGGACCGACAACACGAGCCCCCAGGGCTGAGTCACCCCTGGCCGGCTCGGCCTGCGCGCTCCTGGCCGGCTCAGCCTGCGCGCTGGAGCACCGGCTCCGCGCCCTCCCGCGCAGGTCCGCGGGTGGCGAGGGGCACCGCTCCGCGGGTGTCGAGGGGCACCGACGAGTCCCGATCCGTCACGCCGGCCACGAAGGCGCCGAGGGCGGCGATCGCCACACGCGGGTCGCCCTCGACGTCGGCCGGCGCGAGCGTCTCGGCACCGGTGTCCGGGCGGGTCGGGTGCAGGTCGACGGCCAGCGCCGTCTCCGCCCGCTCGCGGGCGAGCTGCTCCTGGACCCCGCCCCACTCGGCCAGCTGCTCGCGCGTGGGGTAGCTGCCGTGCCATCGCATCCGGCCGTCGACCAGGACGACCGGCAGCACCGCCGGTCCGAGCACGTTCATGAGGAACCGCACGGCGTCGTGCTCGACGAACCGCCCCGGCTGGCCGGACAGCGTCGCGCGGACGACGTCCACCCCGTGCGCGGCGAGCCACTCGACGTCGGCGGCGAAGTGGCAGGCCTCGGGCTCGTCGTCGTGCTCGACGTAGGCGGCGGGGCACCAGGTAGGGGCGAAGACCTCGACGGTCGTCATGACGGGCCTCCAGCGACGTCGGCGGATGACCTGTCAAATATGGCACCGATCCGAGGTGTCGGCTCGGCGAGAGATGACGGTTCGGCGGCGCGCTGACCTGCGGCTCCGTCGCGGAGCGCCCTGCGGCTCCGCCACCGAGCGGCGGGCGGCGCCCCCTCAGGGAGCGCGGTGCGTGGTCCAGGTGGTCCCGTCCCAGTACTGCTGCCCGGCGCCGTCCGGTGCCGGGTACCAGCCGGCCGGCGGGCCGTCCTGGACGGAGGGGACCGGGGGGACCGGGCCCGCGAAGTGCGCGTTCGGGAACTGCTGCGCCAGCACGACGTTGACGTTCCCCGGCGCCGCGACGACCTGGTGCGCCTGGCACGCCATGACGAGCGACGCGATCCAGCCGATGACGCTCCACCCGAGCAGCACGTTGATCAGCGCGATCGACCCGTGGTTCGCCCTGCCGCGCGACGCGGCGATCGCCCACGGCAGCATGTACCCCGCCGTCACGACGGCGAGGACCCACGCGACCACCTGCACGCCCGCACCGGGGTCGCGCTGGTCGGTCAGCAGGGCCGGGGCGGGCGACCAGCCGTGCGCCTGGGCGACGGGCTGCGCCACCGGCTGGAGGTGGGCGGGCGCGCCGTGGGGCTGCGTGCCGTAGGGCTGGAGGTCGCTCACGGGCTCGTCCTGTCGTCGTCGTGCACCGGCGTCGGGGCGCGACCAGCGTGGCACGCCGGTCGGACGGACACGCCGCCGACGACGCCCGGGCACGGGTGAATCTGCTCGGTGCCGGCCCGCCGTCGTGTCGGTGGGCGCCCCTACGTTCTGGCCGACGGCAGGTCGGACGACGGAGGGAAGGCGCATGTGCCGGGAGTGCGATGCGGAGGCGTGGGCGTGGGGAGCGGACCAGGAGGACGAGTGGGCGTGGCTCGACGTGGCCGGGGTCGGGGTGCGTACGGCGGACCGCCATCGGCACCGGATCGCGGAGGTCGGCTGGTCCGTCTGCACGGTGCCGGGTGATCGGTTCGACCTGCCGTACGCGTACACGGTCGGGCTGACGAGGTACCACGGCCATCCCGAGGTGATCGTGAGCGGCGTCGACGCGTGCGGCGCGATGGACTACCTCGATGCGATCGGCGAGCGCATCCGGGCGAGGGAGCGGTTCGGGTTCGGGGACACCCTGACGCTCGGCCGTGAGAGGGCCGTGCTGCTCGCGGTCGACAACCCGGAGCGGCTCGAGCGCGCACAGGCCACCTACGGTCGACCCGGCGGTCCGGCCGTGCCCGCCCTGCAGCTCGTGGTGGGCGACGGCGCGGGGCGCATGCCGTGGGAACCCGGGTGGAGCGGCTGGGCGCAGGTCCTCTACGGGACCCCGCGCTCGGCGGCGTGACGGCGCACCTGCCACGGGTGCCGTGACCTCGGCGGCCTCGCGCACGGCTCCGACCGGCGAGCCGTGCGCGAGTGGCGCGACGTCGGCGTGCGGGTGTGTGGAACCCGATCGCGGCTGCGGTAGAGTTCTCACGGCCCTTCCGCCCAGCGGCGGGGCCGATCGGGATGTGGCGCAGCTTGGTAGCGCACTTGACTGGGGGTCAAGGGGTCGCAGGTTCAAATCCTGTCATCCCGACAGTGAAAGAGCAGGTCAGAAGGGCCGCACCGCTTCGGCGGGGCGGCCCTTCTGCGAATCGGGGGAGCCTAGGGGGCGCCCAAGTTGCGTCAAGGGGTCACTGCGGGACTCCACTCGTGGTGACGATGGCGAAACGACGCGAGGAGCTCGTCGCGCTGGTGGAGTGCGTGTCGCGGAGCATCGGTGCGCGACATTGTCGCCGCGACACTCGAGGGCAGATGGATCGACACGGGCATCATCGCCGTCTCCTTCGTCCCCGCCGTCGGCGACATTGCGGGAGCGGCCGCAAAGTTCGCGAAAGCGCTGCCGCGCATGGCCGAACCGGCTGCCGCAGCTGCGCGCCGTTGGCTGATGAACCTGTGGTCGTACGCGGACGACGCCGGGATGGCCGGTCACCGGAGCATCGACGACGTCGTCGCCGATTTCCGGCCGGCCTACCCGGACGTCGTGAGTCGCCTCGAGAACCCGGACATCCCCGCCGAGCGTATCGCTGCGATCCTCAATAAGAACTTGCCGGCGAGAATTCAGAACTACCCCGTTCTCGCCGACGAGGGCAAGGTGATCCTCCGGTTCGACTACCCGAACGAGAATCTCAGGCCGGGCTCCTACTTCTCGGGCCGCTCCGCCGAAAACTGGATTCGGGAGGTGATCGGCTCGTCTCCTCGTCCATCAATGCAGACCTTCCCCGACTTCGTGCACAACGGTAGAACTCTCGGCCATGTGGGTCGGGTGCACGACGCGGCCTACCGAGTCGGGGTCCGGAACGTCCTGGTCGAGATAAAGATGGGGGTCGGGGCAAGGTCTGGGCGCCAGATCGCCATGGACGCCAGCTTGTTGCGAACGGTGTGTCTGTGCAGTGGCACTACGTGATGTCGGCATGGACGGGGCGAACTGGACCCTCAAATGCGAATCTCTCGAGACTGACGGAGGCTGGAATCCGTCGTGATACACTTCCCGGTCTCGTGATGCAAATCGTCGAATTGCGGTTGGAGTCGCCGGAGCGGGCGGCGGAGTTCTGCGCGTACACGATCGCACGGGAGCCGTGGTTCTTGGCGGAGCTGGCCCGGTGGATGGCTGACACGGGTGGTCCGCTGGAGCAGATGGACGCCACGGCGGAGTCGCTGGTGCCCTTGTGGGAGTGGTTTATCAGCTTCGTCGACGCGGATCTTCCCGGGTTGCCGGCGGACGCGGTGTGGGCGCTGTCACCGGTGGTCGACCACCGATTGCCCGTCCGTGCCTGTGCGGCGGGGGAGCGGGTGATGCACTACGTGCGCCTGGTGCTGGAGCACTACGAGCCGGAGGCGCAGTGGACAGTGTTGGGCGGGACGGCGGACTACGCCCACTTTCAGGACACTGGTCTCCCGTGGCCGCAGAGGGCTGATGGCATTCAACCGTGGGAGTTCGTGCTGAACCTGGCCTCGCACGTCGGTGAGGGAACGGCGCGGTTCCGGCAGGCGACGGCGCTGGCAGAGGTGGTGCGGTCGGTAACCGGCACGACCCTTTCCGCCACGAGTGGTGATGAGCGGGGCGCTTCGGTGCTGGCGTCGTATCTGAGCGCTGATCTCGGGCCGATGCCGGAGTTCGCGCGGGTGTCGCCGGTGGTGCGGTGGTGGGCCGAGGACGACGCCGGCCACGCGCCGGCACGGACGGCACCGGAGCCTCTTCAGGGGGGGTTCTTCGAGCGGGAGGACCGGGTGCTGGCGGCCGGTTCGGGGCGGGCGATCGCAGAGGAGCGGGACGACCGGTTGCGCCCGCTGGACGTCGAGCAGGTCGCCGCCGCGCTGACAGCCATCGGTTTCACCGCCGGGGACGGCGCGGTAGGGGCCCAGCACCTGCTCGACGAGCAGCCGGTGAGCGTACACACCGAGGATCTGCAGGCGACGGCCGAGCCGGCATGCCACAGGGGTTCTCTGCGCCGTCTGGACATCGCGGGACCGCTGGCGACCGACCAGGGCTGGGAGCGCCTAGAGAGCACGATGACCGCCCTCGCCCGACAGCTGCGCGCCCGCTACACGGACCCGGACGCCTTCGACTGACGCTCGTCACCCCGAGTGACGCCCCCGCCGCCGCCCGGCGACGCCCGCTACTTTCCATGCCGCGCTCACGCCTGCCGGTTCGGATTAACCCGTCGTCCTTCCTAGCGCGGTCGCCTGCATGCGCATCACTGCCCCTGCCGGGTGCCTAAGGGGGAGCCTAAGTCGGCGGACTAGGGGCGGACGAAGCCGAACGCCGATGGACGCGTATGGACCCTGACCTGCGGGATCGGCGAGAAGAGACGGCTCGCTGAGCGGGGGAGCGGAGACTGGGGGTCAAGGGGTCGCAGGTTCAAATCCTGTCATCCCGACAGTGAAAGAGCAGGTCAGAGGCCCGCACCGCTTCGGCGGAGCGGGCCTTTGAGTTGCTGGAACGCCTACGGGGGAGCCTACGTACGTCCTGGACGAACATGGACGCGGGCAGCACGGGCGTGGACAACCCCCAGAGTCGGCCGGCGGACGACTGGGCTCATCACCCAGAGGTCCCAGGTCTAGATCCTGCCGCCGCTACAGAGTGACGAAGGCCCGGACCTCACGGTCCGGGCGTTCGTCGTTCCTGCAACCAGCCCACGCCTATCGACCGCGTCGACCGCCTGAAGGCAGCGCGCCGGGGTTCATCCTGTCCGGGCGGGTGGAGTCTGCGCAATGCGGTGCCGCCAGCTGCACCACGTACGATGTGGTTGACCTTTCAACTGGTCGCCGGGAACGGGCCCGCTTCGGTCCTCGTGCCGGTGGCGGACGCATCGGCGACACGGCCACTCAGGAGCAGCATGACCGCCGTCGCCATGAGACACAGTGAGCTTCCCGCCGGGCTGCCCCAGGGCACGTGGCTGATCGACCCGTCGCACTCGCAGGCGACGTTCTCTGTGCGCCACGCCGGGATCGCGCGGGTCAGCGGGACCGTCGACATCACCGAAGGGCTCATCGTCGTCGGCCACAACCTGGTGCTGACGTCGGTGACGGCGACACTCGATGGGACGACGGTCAGCACGGGAGATCCCGCTCGCGACGAGCACCTGCGCAGCACCAACTTCTTCGACACCCGTAACCACCCCGAGTGGTGGTTCTCCTCCAACGTGGTCACCGTCCGCCCGGAGGGCTACGTGATCACCGGCTTCCTCGGACTCAACGGGGTGACCCGCTCCGTCGACCTCGCGACGCGGTTCGAGGGCACGGCGGTCGATCCCTTCGGCGCACTGCGCGCGGGCTTCTCGGCGAGCGCCCGCATCTCTCGCCGCACCTTCAACCTCACGTGGAACTCGGTGCTGGAGACAGGCGGTGTGCTCGTTGCCGACGATGTGCGCCTCCAGTTGGAGATCTCCGCGATCGCACGGACCTGACGCCGGCGCCGCCGCGCCGCCACATGCCGCGACCGCAGTCTGCTGCGTCCACGGCGCCGTGCTGTGCGGCGTGTGGAGTCGGATCCCTGGACTCTGGTGCCACTTGGCCCTTGGAGGAGGGCCTCGGCTTCAGCACCGAGTCGATCCACACCTGGCGCCGCCAGGACCGCGTCGACCGCGGCCACGCGCCGGGGCTGACCTCGGCGGAGAAGTCTGACTTGACGGCCGCCATCGGCATCACAGCATGGTTCCTCTGGCGGGCAGCAGAGCGTCGGTACTCGACGATGTCGGGCAGCCGCAGACGTGGCGGATACGCGAACCGTCGCCTCGGGTGTGGCGTTCGTACTCGTCACAGTCGATCTACGTCGTCTCCCGAGCCACGGGCGACCTCCTCGAGATCCTACGCTGGCGCGGCTGACCTGCTGCTGCCCGGTGACGACTACGGGTGGCCGGAGACCGAGGGCGTCGCGGGCTCGACCGGCGTCGCACCGATCGCGACGATCCATCCCGACGACGCCAGCCCGTCGGGCGTCGCGTACGCGGAAGGCTCGTTGTGGATCGGTGCGCTGGGCGGGCGCAGGCTGTGGCAGCCGGTCGAGGCGGGGTCCGCGACGGCCGACCCGATCGACCACCTGGTCGGCGACCACGGGCGCATCCGCACCGTCGAGACGGCTCCCGACGGCTCCCTCTGGCTCGTCACGTCGAACACCGACCGAGCCACCTGGGGCGGCACCGAGCCTCGCCCCGGGGACGACCGCATCCTGCGGGTCGAGGTCACGAGGCCCTGAGGGGCGCGACGACGCCGTGGACGGCAGGGAAGCCGAGCCTCAGCGCTGCTCGCCCTCCCGGCGCGCGCGCCAGGCCTGCTGCTTGACCCGGTTGCCGCACGCCTGCATCGAGCACCACTTGCCAGCGCGAGCTCTCGAGTGGTCGTAGAACGCCCACCGGCACGCGTCGTTCGCGCAGACCTTGAGCCGGCGCCAGGTGTCCTCCGTCATGGCCGCCGCGACGACCGCCAGCAGCGTGCCGAGAGCTGCGTCCACGCCCTTCGCGGTGGGTCGCGCGGCCCATCGCGGGTCGGCGGTGAACGCGAGCTGCAGGCCCGCGCGGTCGGCCGTCTCGTTGAGGGTCGCGACCGCGTCGGCCGCGACGGGCGCACCGTCGTGGTTGGACGCCATCGCGGAGCGCAACGCCTCGCGGAGCTCCACGGCGCGTCGGAGGTCGGTCTGGTCGGCGGTCACCTCGCGTCCGAGCAGCTCGGCGTCGCACAGCCAGGCGACGAGGCGCTCGGGCGTGGTCAGGGTGTCGGTCGCGGCCTCGATGTCCGACGTGTTGACGAACCGGCGGACGGTCTCGAGCCGGCCCGGCGCCGCGGACCCTGGCGCACCCATGCCGCGAGTCTACGAGCCCTTGATCGGCCTGGGTCAGCGGCGTAACCTCTGAATGCATGGCAGCGGTTACGGGGGACCCGCCGGCATGGTCCGTGCCCAACTTCCGGCGGCTGTGGGTCGCCTCGGCCGCGTCGTCGTTCGGGTCCGAGGTGTCCGAGATCGTGCTGCCTCTGCTGGCGATCACGACCCTGTCGGCCACCGCGTCGGAGGTGGGCTGGATCCGCACGGCGCAGTTCCTGCCGTTCCTGCTCGCGACCCTCCCGCTGGGTGTCCTCGTCGACCGTCGACGGCACCGGCGGCGGGACATGCTCGTCCTCGCCGACGTCGGCCGCTTCGCGCTCTTCGCCGGCATCGCGCTGCTGGTCTGGGCCGGCCTGTCGGACGTCGCGCCGCTCTACCCGCTGCTGTTCGCGATCGGGACGCTCACCGTCCTCTACCAGGTCGCGGACTTCGCGTTCCTGCCGAGCGTGGTCCGTCCCGGTCAGCTCGTCGACGCGAACGGCAAGATCGCGGCCACGAGCTCCGGGAACGAGATCGCCGGGCGGGGCGTGGGTGGCGTCCTGGTGCAGGCGGTCTCGGCGCCGGTGGCCGTCGCGGTCGACGCCGTCGCGTTCGGCGTGTCCGCGCTCGCGCTGCGCCGGATCCGGGTGGACCAGCTGCAGCCGTCGGACGAGGCGGAGAACCCGCGGGTGCGGACGGGACCGGCGTACCGCGACGCCGTCGCGGGGGTGCGCTACGCCGTGCGCGACCGGTACGTCCGGGCCCTGCTCGGCGAGGCGACGACGTACAACCTCTTCAACGAGCTCTTCCTCGTCGGGCTGCTGCTGTGGGCCGTGCGCGACCTCGGCCTCGGCGCCGCCACCATCGGCCTCGTCCTCACGGCGGGCGGGCTCGGGTCCTTCCTCGGCGCGTGGTTCGGCTCGCGGCTGACCGGGCGCTTCGGGTACGGGCGGGTCCTGGTGATCAGCATGCTGATCGGCAACACGGCACCCGTGGGGACCGCGGCGGTCGGCACCGGGGGCGCCACCGGGATCGCCGTGCTCTGCGCGCTGTTCGCGCTGGTCGGCATCGGCAGCGGGATCGCGAACGTGCATGCGGTCAGCCTGCGGCAGACCGCCGTCCCGGAGTCGCTGCGCGGGCAGGTGAACGCCGCGTACCGCCTGATCTCCTGGGGCGTGGTCCCGGTCGGCGCCGCCGCGGGCGGGCTGGTCGCCGAGCAGCTCGGGGGCCGGGGCGCGATGCTCGTCGGCGCGGTCGGGGTGGCGTGCGCGACGGCGTGGGTGGCGCTGTCCCCGGTCCGGCGTCTGCGTCGCATCGAGGACGCCGGGCGCGGTACGCAGGCCGGCGTGGGGTCGTGACGCCCGGGCCCCGACCGGCCACCACGTCCGGGTGCACAGCACCCTCGACGCCGGCGCGGCGACCCACCGTTCGCCGACTCACGCGGCCCGCAGCACAGTAGGCACGTGACGACCGAGACCGTCCCCGACGACGGGGACCGCTCCGGACCGAGCAGGCGCGCGCTGGTGGCCGCGGCCGTCGTTGTGCTGGCCGTGGTCGCGGCGGCCGTCGTCGGCGGGCTCCGGGGTGGTCGCGCCGCCCCGGCCGAGCCTGCGCCCGCCGCCGCGGTGAGCGAGGGCTCCGGTGAGGTCTCGGCGTTCCCGGTGCCCGGGACCGCCGTCGTGCGCCCCGAGGCGCAGCTGAGCTTCCGCGGCGACGTCGGCGACCTCTCGGGCCTCGAGGTGGTCGGATCGCGCTCGGGGGAGCACGCGGGCACCCTCGTCGAGCACTCGGACGGCGGCGGGGCGAGCTTCCTGACCGACGAGCCGTTCGAGCAGGGGGAGCGGGTCACCGTGTCGACCGGGCTGCCGGTCCGCGGGACGGACGACGGCGAGTACACGCTGACGGTCGCGGAGCTGGGTCAGCGCCCGCCGCTCGAGCCGCCGCCCGTGCAGAGCGTCGAGGACGCGCGGGCCCGCGCGTCGGCCGGCGGGGCGTCGGCCGACCCGGCCCCGACGGAGATGGGCTCCGCACCTGGAGGTCCGGCGGCTTCGGGGGAGCCGTCCCCGACGCCGTCGGCCGACCCCGTCCTCGCCGTCGAGCACGTCCACGAGTTCGCGTCGGCGCCCGGCATCGAGCCGCCACGCGTCGAGGTCACGGGGCCGGAGGCCGGCACGACCGGCCCCGACGACGAGGGCTCGCCAGGCCTCACCGCCCTCGGGATCAAGAACGGCTACGGGCAGAAGGGCCCGATCCTCCTCGACGACGCGGGGGAGACGGTCTGGTTCCGGCCCCTCGACGGCGTCGACGCGCGCGACGTGCAGGTCCAGACCCTCGGGGGCGAGCCGGTGCTCACCTGGTGGGAGGGGCGCATGAACGTCGGCTACGGCTACGGCGAGGCCGTCGTGGTCGACGAGGCGTACGAGGAGGTGGCGCGGGTCCGGATGACGAGCGGCTACGACGCCGACTCGCACGAGTTCCGCCTCACCGATGCGGGTACGGCCCTGCTCATGGCCTACGAGCCCGTGCGCATGGACCTGCGACCGGTGGGCGGTCCGGCCGACGGCCAGGTGGTCGACAACGTGGTGCAGGAGATCGACGTCGCCACCGGCGCGCTGCTCTTCGAGTGGCACAGCGTCGGCACGGTCGGCCTCGACGAGTCCTACCTCGAGCTGCCCGAGGACCACGTCCCGTACGACTACTTCCACGCCAACTCGATCGACGTCGACGACGACGGGGACCTGCTCGTGTCCGCGCGCCACGTGTGCTCGGTCGTCTCGCTCGACCGCGTGACGGGTGCGGTCGAGTGGCGGCTCGGCGGGCGCGAGAGCGACCTCGAGATGGGCGCGGGCGCCACCTTCCTCAAGCAGCACGACGCCCGACGTTCTGCCGACGGCACGCTCACGGTCTTCGACAACGGCGGCACCTGCGGTGGCACGACGCGCGAGAGCTCGCGGGGTCTGGCGCTCGTCGTCGACGAGGTGGCGATGACGGTCGAGGTCGCGCGGGAGCACCCGCACCCCGAGGGGCTCTTCTCCGAGAGCCAGGCGAACTACCAGGAGCTCGAGGACGGCTCCGTGTTCCTCGGCTGGGGGAGCCTGCCGCGGTTCACGCTGATGAGCGCCGACGGCGAGGTGCTGCTCGACGGCACGGTGCCCGACGAGCTGTCGGTCACGTCCTACCGCGCCCACCGGGTCGAGTGGACGGGCCGACCGTCGGCCGACCCGGCGGCCGTGCTGGTCGAGGCCGACGGCACTGCGGCGGTGCACGTGAGCTGGAACGGTGCGACCGAGGTCGACCGGTGGCGCGTGCTCGACGAGGCGGGTGCGGAGGTCGCGTCCGCGGCGCGCGCGGGGTTCGAGACGGTCCTGCCCCTCGGAGCGGCCGCGATCGACGGCGACCTGCGGGTCGAGGCCCTGGACGCGGCGGGCGAGGTGCTGGGCGAGGCCGACGTCGCGGGCTGAGGCGTGAGGACGCCGACGGGCGGCCGGCATGCGCCGACCGCCCGTCCACAGCATCCGCACCGGCAGACGCCTCTCGGCGCAAGGCCGCTCTCGGCGGCTGGAGGTGGAGCCCGGGGTCATGGACCGGTGCGGCATCCGTGACAACGCGGTGCCCCGGACGGATGTTCCCGGACCGGGGCTCAGCGGATGAGGTCCAGGGTCTTGACCTTGAGGATCGCGTGGATCGCGGCCTCGATGGAGTCCTCGTCCTCCGGGCCCTCGCCGGCGGGCTCGTCACCGCTCTGGATGGCCACCAGGCTCAGCGGCTTCGTCGTCGTCGAGCTGGCGCCGTACGAGTAGTACAGGGAGACGGGCGCCTCGTTGCGCAGCACGTCGTACATGCGCGTGAAGTCGCCCGACGGGATCTGGGCGAAGACCGTGATGCCGTCGTAGTTCAGGCCGCCGACGTTGATGGCCCACCCGCTCATGCTCGCGTAGGACGGGAAGAAGAACAGGGTCGCCTTGTTCTGGATGCCGTGCGCGAGCACCGGCCCGGCGATCGTGAGCCGGGTGTACTGCGTCGAGGTGTTGCGGGCGACCTGCACGGTGTACGACTCGATCGGGATGGTTCCTGAGGGCATCGTGCGCTCCTTCGACGTCGACCGGCTGCAGCGATGGCCGGTCGGGCGGGACGGGTTCCCGCCTCTGCTGGTTGAGGAGCGCGCCGCGGCCGTCCTGTGACAGCCGCTCGCGGACCGGTGCCCGCGGGACGTGACGCCGGCTCTAGTGGACCAGCGCGAGCCAGTGCAGCGTGGCTGCGACGCGGCGGTTCAGCGCCGGGTCGTGCTGCGGCAGCCCCAGCTTCTCGAACAGGTTCGAGACGTGGCACTCGATGGTCTTGGGGCTCACCGACAGGCGCTCGGCGATGCCGGCGTTGGACAGGCCCTGGGAGAGCAGCTCGAGCACGTCGCGCTCGGCCCCGGTGAGCCGACGGGTCAGGACAGGGCCTCCGTGGGTGCCGGGACCGGCGTCGGCATGCGCACCTCCGGAGGCCACCGCGTCGGTAAGGGGCACCGCGTCGGGCACCGCGGCGAGCCATGCCACCACGTCGTCGGCGGAGACGTCGTCGAGCGCCGCCACGTGGAGGTTCCCCGGCGGTCGCAGGAGCCTCTCGGGCCCCGCGGGCGGGGCACCGTCCGACGACGTCCGTGCGGGGACCCGCAGGCCGAGCCAGGTCCCCGGACCGTCGGTGAGGGCGAGCACCGCGACCCCGCGGTCGAGCACCGCCGCGAGCCCCGCACGACCCGTCGCGGGGTCGTCCCGAGCCCCGACCAGGGCCACGAGCGCCTGCGGCGCGAGCCCCGCGGGCAGCGCACCGGGCTTGGACGCCTCGGCGTGGACGCTGACACCCCGCGCGACGAGCTGCAGCACCAGCCCGTGCCGCACCAGGGGTACGGCGCCCACGACGGCGACCCGCACGGTCGGACCCCCTTGCGCTCGACGTGACCCCATGGTGCTCTCCCCGGCCCGGATCGGGCCAGACCCGGACAATTCGGTGTTTTCCCCGATGCCGCGCCGGTCGGCCGACTCCTAGCGTCAGGAGCGGCCGGCACCGCCGCGTGGCGTGCGCCGAGGCCCAGCGGAGGTGCGCGATGCCCGGACCACCCCGCCGCCCGGAGGGTGACGACGACGGGCTCGTCGACGCCCGGCTCGTGCGACCGGTCGACCTGCTCGACGCCCGGCTGACCGCACCGGGCTGCACCGTCGAGCGGGACGGCGACGGCGCGTTCCTCGTGGCTGCGGGTGACGCGGCCTCGCTCGTGCTGCACCTGCCGCCGCAGCACCTCGGCGAGCGCGCGTGGCCCGCAGGCGGCACCGCGGGAGCCCTCTCGGCGCACCGCGCCGCCGCACCGACGCGCGTCGTCTTCGCGCTGCCCGACGGCGTCCGCGTGCCCTTCACCCTCTCCGGCGTGCTCGCCGTGCTGCCGACCCTCGAGCTCCGCGTCGCGCCGCACGCCACGCCCGCCGTCGTCGGTGGCGAGCTGCGGCCGCGCCCGGGCTGGCTCGACGACGTGCTGGTGCCCGGGTGGCAGCGCCTCGCCGACGGGGCCGACGACGCCGTGCTCGCGGACCTCGTCCTGGGCACCGGTCACGCCGCCGCGGTCGCCTCGACGGCGCTGCACGACGTCGCCGCCCGCGTGCTGCTCCACGCCGGCGCGGCACGCCTCGTGCGCGGGCACGCCGGGACGG